>NZ_FYEW01000001.1:1543821-1852586 GCF_900187375.1 Hymenobacter gelipurpurascens
AAACACACCGGTTCCCGTGCAGACCAGTGGCCTAGGCCACTCTACTCCTACTAATGGCCCGCCTGACTGCTTTAAAACCTAAAGGTTTAACCCAGCAATAGTCTTTTTTTTATTTTACCAAAATCTGTCCTTCGCCCAAAAGTTGGCATCTGAGTTGCAAATACCCATTGCAGAAGGCCACAAACCTGTTTCAGGAAGCGGCTTCATTCTTTTCTTCGATTTAACAATTCAGCTATTTTCTAATGAACAAGCTTCTCGTAATTCTTGCCGCTTTCTCTCTTTCTGCTGGTGTAGCTTCGGCCCAAACGGCTCCTACAAAAGTCAAATACAAATCTAAAACGGACCAAGCTGCCAAGGCTCAAAAGACGCCCGAACAGAAGGCCGACCACAAAGCCAAGCAGCTGGCGCAAAAGCTGAATCTAACCGCTGAGCAGACCGAGAAAGTGCGGCAGTTGCATCTCTCCCGCTACCAGCAACTGCAGGCCAACCGCGTCAAGTATGCCACAGCAGGCAAAAGCGCGGCCCGCAAGCAGGAAATGAAGACCGATAAGGCTGCTTACGAAGCCCAGCTCAAGCAAATCCTGAGCGCCGAGCAGTACACTAAATACGCCCAGCTGCGCGCTGAAAAAGTGGAAAAGCATAAGGCGCAGCGCAAAGCCAAAAGCTAACCGTACCTAACAGATCTAAGAAAAGCCTCACCGTAGCGGTTGAGGCTTTTTTTGTGCACCAGCCGGCCAGTCAGGCCCCAAAACCCAACTGTAGGCCACTACGCGCGTATTGCGCCTACACTTCTTCTGTTCTGCCGAAGCGCCAGCGCACTTCGATCACCTAGTACGTTATGAAAGCATGCCTATGCAACGCATTGAAAATCACGGGCTATGTAGCAGGCTCCATAGGTGGCGCGCTAGGCCTCTACCTAGGTGCCGCCGCCGTATTGTCGCGCATTCCCAGCCCCAAAACCAGCACCGATCCGCTGACGGACCTGGATATTTATATCTACTCCAACGGCGTGCATACCGATATTGTGGTGCCCATCCGCACCCCCTACATCGATTGGAGCAAAACGATTCTGCTGGCGAATACGCCCTCCAACGACCCCGCCATGCAATACCTGGGCTTCGGGTGGGGCGATAAAGGCTTCTACCTCGATACGCCCACGTGGGCCGAGCTAAAGCCGAGCACGGCGTTCAAAGCCATGTTTTACCTGGGCACCTCGGCCATGCATACCACCTTCTACAAGGAGATGCACGAGAGCGAAGACTGCGTAAAAATCAGTATCAGCCACAACGACTACCGCCGCCTGATTCGCTACATCCAGGAGAGTTTCCGCTACGATGCGCTAGGCCACCCCATCTATATTCCGGGCCACAGCTACGGCCCCGACGACTCTTTTTATGAGGCGCACCGCACCTATGGCTGGTTTTACACCTGCAACACCTGGGCCAACGACGCCCTGAAAGCCAGCGGCCAGAAAGCCAGCCTCTGGACACCCTTCGACACCGGGATTTTCTATCAGTACCGGAAGTAAACGCTTATAGGCTAGTCGGCAATTCTCAGGTGAGCTTGCTACAGAACTTCCGTCGTGGGGTTCGCTCTGAAATACCGCATCCGGTAGCAGTTCATGGCGGTGTTGCCGAGCTGCTCCAGCAGGCGGTAGTTGGCAATGGCGCCCACCGCCGCCCCAATTACGGGCACCAGCTGCGCCATCTTGGCCAGGTCAATATAGTCGCGGTACTCCTGCTGAAACGTGCGCCAGTCGAACTCGTGCACGTCCGTCGGCAACGTGTGGCGGTAGGCATCCCAGTCGGCAATGCGGCTATACACTTCGTTGCGGGTGTGCTGGCTGCTGAAAGCCAGTTGGAAGATGTGCAGCAGGAATAGCCGCTCGGTATAGTCCTTCACATCGTAGCCATAGAACGCGGCGATATCAAAGAGCAGTTTCAGTTTGATGCCCAGCAACAGCGGAAAATCGGCGAGGCCGAGCAGGAAACCGCCCGCGCCCGTTACGGCTCCTTCGGCGGCAGCCGTGTTGCGGTAGTATTTCACGCGGGTACGTACCGCGGCTTCGCGCTCTGCCAACGGCAGTTCCAGCACGGGCTTCCGGGTGGTATGCGTAGAGCCGAACAACACACCCCGCACCATCTGCTTGATGGCGGTGGTAATGGCCTCGTGTACTTTCTCCGGCAGAAACGCATTCAGCCGCCCTTGTACCTGCCGCGCCAAGCGGTTCAGCATAGTAGGTGGCTGCTGCATCTTGCGCTGCCACGCCCGTAGCTCGGTGTAGGCCTGTTGGTCGGAGTAAGGCGAAGTCATAGAATGAAGGTGCACATTTCTACAGCCATTTCATTTCCTGTCCCGCTTCTATGGGCTTGTCGCCTGAGAAAATGACAGGTCATAGTCCTCTACTTCAACTTATAAATCCGCTCAATAATTTCTACCACTTTCAGGCCCTCCAGGGCATTCGTAGTAGCGGAGCTGCGCTTCTGCACCGTTTCAATTACGTTTTCGATGATGTGGACGTGGTTGGCGGCGCTGCCTTGGTACGAGCCATACTCGTTGGCGGGGTTGGTGGGCGGTAGCGGTGGCAGGGTGTAGTCGCGGAGGTAACAATACTCCACCTTATCCATGTACTGCCCCCCGATTTTGAGGCTGCCGTGCTCGGCTATTACCGTGAGGGAGCTTTCCAGGTTTCGGTCCCAGACGGCGGTGCTGTATTGCAGCGTGCCACTGCCGCCGCTCACCAGATCAAACGTTACGAGGCCCGAGTCTTCAAATTCGGTGAGATTCTGGTGATTGAAGTCGCGGAAGCGGGCCGAGATATTAGTGATGTCGCCGAAGACCCAGTAGAGCAGATCCACGAAGTGGCTGAACTGCGTGAAGAGCGTGCCGCCATCCTGCTGCCGGGTGCCTTTCCAGGCGCTGGGCTGGTAGTAGCGGGCGTCGCGGTTCCAGAAGCAGTTGATCTGCACCAGGTATACCTGGCCTAGGCGGCCTTCCTCCATTAGTTGCTTAAGCCACGCAGCCGGCGGCGAATAGCGGTTCTGCATCACCCCAAACACCAGGCGCCCGGTTTGCGCGGCAGTGCGCACTACAGCTTCCGCATCCTGTGTGCGCAACGCAATAGGCTTCTCAATGACGACGTGTAGGCCATGTTCCAAGCCAGCTATAGCCTGCGACGTGTGCTGGTCATTTGGTGTAGCTATAGTTAATACATCGGCCACCAAACCAGCTGTAAAGTACTCATCCAGAGACAGAAAGAAAGAAACACCTGGAAAAGCAAGCGCCAGCTCAGGGGCCAGTTCCGGGCGCACATCAATCAGGGCTACCAGCTGTGCGCCGGCATGACGGGCCACCAGCGCAGCATGACGGAGACCAATGTGGCCTACACCACAAATAGCAAAGCGGACGGCAGGAAGAGAATCAGCCAATGGAAAGAGATGCAAGCAAAACAGAGTAGCAAGCTGCGAAAAAACCCGCGTTTCTGTGCGCCAAAAAAAAGCCTGTAACGCTGCAAGCAGCACTACAGGCTTTTAGAATTGGCTAGTGTAGTAGCCAACAGCTGTTTAGGACTACAGCAGGCGCTTGAGCTCCTCAAAATTGGAGTTGCTCACGGTGCGGCCCGTGCAGCCAAGCTGCTGAGCGCTCTTCTGAATATTGGTAATGCGCGAGCCGGGGTTGGGGTGGGTGCTCAGGAACTCCGGCGTACCGCCCCCACCCTGCTTCTCTGCTTTAATGAAAAAGCCCGCGGCGCCGTCGCAGGCGTAGTAGCGGGTGCCGTTGAGGTAGATGGTGGAGTACTTGTCAGCCTCCACTTCGTAGGTGCGGCTAAATTTGAGCTGGCCCAGGCCGGCGGCAATCTGCACAAGCTGGTTGGA
Organism: Hymenobacter gelipurpurascens; assembly: GCF_900187375.1. Taxonomy (NCBI): domain Bacteria; kingdom Pseudomonadati; phylum Bacteroidota; class Cytophagia; order Cytophagales; family Hymenobacteraceae; genus Hymenobacter; species Hymenobacter gelipurpurascens. Next base: position 1,547,697 of record NZ_FYEW01000001.1, read on the forward strand.
ATTATTACCCAGTACAATACCAGCTAGCATGCTGATGCCATACTGCTTCTGGAGCATCTGGGTGCTGTGGCGGCGGTCGGCGTGGGCGATTTCGTGGCCTAGCACACCAGCCAACTGGTTTTCATTATCCAGGAACTTGATCAGGCCCGAAAACACGTAGATATGGCCGCCGGGCGTAGCAAAGGCATTCTGGGTGGCGTCGTCTTTGATGATCTGCACATCCCAGGGAAATTCTTTGCGGTATTTCAGGTTGCCGTTGTCGAGTACGCGCTTCACTACGCCATCCAGCAGCGTGTAGGCGCGGGCATTGCCGGAGCGCGAAAGCAGCTGGCCTTTGGCGCGGTAGAGAGAGTCGGTTTGGTGGGCTACCTGGGCACCCAGCTCAATATCCTGCTGGATAGAAAACAGGTTAAAGCCCTGGCGGGGCGCATTAACAGCCGCCGTAGTAACGACCGAAACAACGGCCAGTGGCAGCAAGAGGGTTAGAAAGGGACGGCGCATGCAAAAAAAGTTAACAGGTAAGAGGCGAGTAATACGGCTGAAAGAAAAAACAGTGCCAGCAAAAAGCAACGTCGGCCAAGTTGTGCGCTAAAAGTGACCTAGGCCACTTCCCATGCCTGCAGCACGGCACCTACGTAGGCCACCTGCTCGGGCGTCAGCATCGGGTGCATGGGCAACGACAGCACGGTACGGCACAAGCGCTCTGCCACCGGAAACTGCCCCTGTTGGTAGCCCAAATACGCATAGGCAGGCTGCAGATGGTTGGGCAACGGATAATAAACCGCGCTGGGTACGCCGTGCGCTGCCAAGTGCTGTTGCAGTGCTTCCCGGGCACCCGGCTTGTCTGCAACCTGCACGGTGTATTGATGAAATACGTGCGTACTGCGCGGGTCGTGGGCCGGCCGGCGCAAGTGAGAGTGGCCTAGCAGGGCGGCATCATACTGCGCTGCTACGTGCTGGCGGGCGGCAGTCCATTGGGGCAGATAGCGGAGTTTCACGCGGAGCAGCGCCGCCTGCACAGTATCGAGGCGGGAGTTGAGGCCGATGTGCTCGTGGTGATACTTACGGCTTTGCCCGTGGTTGGCGAGCTGACGCAAGTAGCTGGCGCGGACTTTATCGGCCGTGAACAGGGCGCCACCATCCCCGAAGCCCCCGAGGTTTTTGCTTGGGAAAAATGAAGTGGTTCCCACCTCCCCTACTGTTCCGGCAGCCCATATCTCGCCAGAGCTTGTGGTAAAGGTGGCCCCAATGGCTTGCGCATTGTCTTCTATTAGGGCCACCTGGTGCTGGTTGGCCAACTGGCGCAGGGCTTCCAGATCAGCACACTGCCCAAACAGGTGCACCGCTATTATAGCACCGGTGCGCGGCGTAAGGGCCGCTGCTACGGCCGCCGGATCGAGGTTAAACGTATCAGGCAGCACGTCGGCGGGCACGGGTACCAGGCCTAGCACGGCGGCGGCTTCCAGGGTAGCTACGTAGGTGAAGGCGGGTACTATTATCTCGGTGCCGGGCGGCAGGCGCAGGCTCATCAGGGCCAGCTGGAGAGCATCGGTGCCATTAGCGCACGGCACTACTTCAGTATGCGCACCTAGGTAGTGGCCTAGCTCGGTGGCAAACTGCTGCACGGCCGGCCCCTGGATGAAGGCGGCTTCCAGAAGCGTTTCGCGCAGGGCCGCGTCCAGCTCCGTCTGAATAGGTGCATGCTGGGCGCGCAGGTCCAGTATTTGGATGGGTGTAGCGGGAGGAAGCAGGGAAGACAAGCGGCGCGAGCAGTAAGACGGAGGAGCTTCAAAGATAGAGGCCCACGCAGAACCTGGCATCAGATGCCAACGTAACCTGCCATTGTACGCTTGCGTTTAGCAGGCCGAAGTGCGCTTCCTATTGCCTTGCACTCCTTCTGTTCCTCCCTCTTCCCTTATCCTACCGCCATGTTCAGGAAAACCCTCACTATCAACGCTCTCTCGGCCATTCTGCTTGCCGGCAGCTTAGCATTCACGCAAACCAGCTGCTCGCCGGCTGACAAGAAAGAAGTATCGGCGGAAAGCGACGAGGCTTACAACGACTTCAAGACCTTTGTTGCCAACACAGAAACCAAGTCGGAGAATGTAGCCAACGAGGTGGAAGCTGATTACGAATCAGAAACCAACCAGCTCAAATCGGACTTCGATGCCAAAGTAGCTGCCGTAGATAAGTACGCCGACCAGTACGATGATGCACGCCGCCAGGAAATTGAGCAGCTGCGCACACGTTACACCACGGCCTACGACAAGCGCGAAATGGCCTGGAAAAACCGCCCCAACGCGGTTTCTACTACCACTACAACCTCAACGGCTAACCTGAAGCCCGGCAAATATTACAAGCCGATGGCCCCTGCCGCCCAGATTACGGCCGCCAACGCCCGCGCCACCTACGAGTCGTTCGTGAACAACATCAAGCAGAACGAAGACAAGTACGATATCGAAGACTGGCGCTACATCAACTCGGAGTGGCGCGCTCTGGACGAGGCCTACGACAAAGTAAAGAAAGACATTCCGGCCCGCGACCTGGCCGAGATTCAAAAGGAGAAGCTGAAATACGCCGCCTTCAAATCATTCGACAAATCGGAAGCGCGCGTAGCGCAAGGTGCTGATGCCGTAAGCGGTGAAGCCCAGGACGTGAAAGCTGAAACTGCCGATGAGCGCAGCAAAGTGGGCCAGGCGGCAAGCAACACCGCCCAGGACGTAAAAGAAACTGGTAAAGATGTAGGCCAGGGTGCCGCTAAAGTCGGCAAGAAAGTAGGCAGCGCAGTGAAAGGCGCCTACAAAGAAGTGAAGTCGGAAGTCAAAAATACCGACAACGACTAACTGGCCTAGCGCCTGATTTAGTAAAAGAAGCCCGGTTCCTGACACAGGAGCCGGGCTTCTTTGTAGTTATGTCGGAAGCAAGATGCCCCTCATGCGGAGCGTAACCGCTCTTAGGCAGCTAGTTCCCGGAGCAGCCAATAGAGCTTCAGGGCATCGAGCTGGCGCAGGCTAGGCCTCCCCGACAGCAGATTGCGCAGTACCTGGCGCTGGCGCAGCTTAAAAGCAATGCACACGGTTTCGCCGAGGCCCCAGCGCTGTAACTGCAGTGCCGCCCGCAGCAGTTTTGTATCGGCGCCCAGCCCTTCGTTTCGGTAGAGCTGAACCAAGTTGCGCACCGCGTCGTGGGTTTTGCGCAGGAAAATGGCGGCGGGTTCTAGTCCGTCGTGCAACACCGGATTATCAATATGGTGCACCTGGATGCGGGCCCGGCGCAGCATCCAACCGAATTTGGTGTCCTCGTGGCCGTAGCGCGTCAGGCTTTCATCGAGGCCTAGGCCACTAAACAGATCGGCCTGTATCAGCAGATTGTTGAGCGTGAGCTGGCCGTGTGGCGCCCGTTGGCGCACGGCAGCCGGGCGGGCCTCCCGCTGCCTACCATACAGCCACCGGAGCAGCAAACTTGAGCTTGAGGGCGGCAGGGCTTCGTACACGGTGCCGCCGGCTACTACAGGTGCCTGAGCGCAAGCAGCGGCATAACGGGCCAGGAAACGTTCATCTGGCAGCAGGCTGTCATTGTCCAGCAGTAGTAGCCAGGAGTGTTGGGCCCGGCTGGCCAGCTCGTTGCGGATGGCGGCCCGCCCAATGTTGCGGGGCAGCTCTTCGTAGTATACGCCTGGCAAAGCGGCCAGTGGACGGTTTAGCTCTTTTATACCCTCTTCCGAGCCGTCATCAAGGCACCACATTTCTACTGGCCCATCCCAAGCGGCTGCCTGCGCCAGCAACGCGTGCACCAAGGGAGCAACGGCACGGTTGAACAGCGGAATCAGCACCGAAAGACCGGGCGTTTTCAAATGGTAGGCGCAGGTGAAATGAAGGAATAAACTACCCACTAGTGGCCTAGCAGGCGGCACGGCAAACTGCCCGCTTAGCTCTCCATCCGCAACTCAAAAGGAGTTTTCACGGAATCAATCAGGTTGCCTTGCTCGCACTTGAGCACCCGCTTCGGGTACTGCCGAATGATCTGGTAGTTGTGCGTGGCCATGAGCACGGCGGTGCCGGAGTTGTTGATTTCCACAAACAACTTCATGATGCTGTCGGCTACGTCGGGGTCGAGGTTGCCGGTGGGCTCGTCGGCGAGGAGCAGCAAGGGCTCGTTGAGCAGCGCGCGGGCAATAACTACGCGCTGCTGCTCGCCGCCCGACAGCTGGTGCGGCATTTTGCCCGCTGAGTTGGCCAAACCTACCCGCATCAGCACTTCCGAAATACGCTGCTGCTTGCGGGCCTTGCCTTTCCAGCCAGTGGCATTCAGCACGAACAACAGATTATCGGCCACCGAACGGTCGAAGAGCAGCTGAAAATCCTGGAAAATGATGCCCAGCTTGCGGCGCAGATACGGCACTTTGTCGCCGCCGGCCAGGCGGGGCAGTGGGAAACCTACCACCGTGCCGGTGCCGGCGGGTAGAGGCAGATCGGCGTACAGTGTCTTGAGCAGGGAGCTTTTGCCGGAGCCCGTACGGCCTACGAGATAGGCAAATTCGCCCTTTTCGAGCGTAAACGTGACCTTTTGCAGCACGGTGTTTACGTCCTGCATGATGTAGGCGTCGTGCAGCTCAATAACCGGGGCGGACGAGGTAGGCATAGAAACGAAGATACAGGGCGCGGGCAGTTCTAAAAAATGTCATTCCGAGCAGTAGCGCCGGACTCTAGGCCACTCTTACGAGCAAACCCAGTTTCGCGCTACCGCTCGGAATGGCATATGGGCAAGTGGTTCAGATTTCCAGCTTCTGCAGCTTCCCGAACTCCAGCCCCGATATAACGCCAGCCAGCTCCGTTTCCTTGTTTTCCAGCCCGTAGCGGTGCAGATCCTTCAGCGGGCGGTCGGCGCGGAAATACGCAATCAGCACGAAGTTCTCGTCGCGCAACTGAATGTAATCCGGAATCTTGGCCTTGCCTTTTACTTTGATGATGTACATGCAGGGGAAGAAGCTAGGAGTTAGGAGTTAGAAGACAGGAGTCAGGAAGAGGAATATGGGGCAGGAGTCAGACGCTCGGGCCTGCCCCTTACCATATTCTAGCTTCTAACTCCTAGCTTCTTAAGATTACCCGTTTACCTTTTTGTGGTCGGCGAGGAAAGTTGCCAGCCCTTTATCGGTGAGCGGGTGGTTGAGCAGGCCGTTGATAACGCTCAGGGGGCAGGTAACTACATCGGCGCCCAGTTCAGCGCACTGAATCAGGTGGGGTACGTGGCGCACCGAGGCCGCCAGCACCTGCGTGGGGTAGCCGTAGTTGGAGAAAATGTCCACAATCTGCTGCACTAGCTGCAGGCCATCGTGTCCGATATCATCGAGGCGGCCTACGAACGGCGACACGTACGTAGCGCCGGCTTTGGCGGCCAGCAGGGCCTGCCCGGCCGAGAAAATCAGGGTGCAGTTGGTCTTGATGCCTTTTTCCGAGAAGTACCGGATGGCCTTCACGCCCTCCTTGATCATGGGCACCTTCACGACGATGTTCGGGTGCAGCTCGGCTAGGGCCTCTCCTTCCCGAATCATACCCTCGAAATCAGTAGCAATAACTTCGGCCGACACGTCGCCATCCACCATTTCGCAGATCTGGCGGTAGTGGCTCATCACGGCATCGGTGCCTTTGATGCCTTCTTTGGCCATCAGGGAAGGATTCGTCGTCACGCCGTCGAGTACGCCCAGGTCTACGGCTTCCTGAATTTCCAGCAAGTTGGCGGTGTCAAGAAAGAATTTCATGCGGATAGATTGAAAAAGAGGATGCCCAAAGCTACTCACTCAATCACGGATTCAGACGGATTTTTCGGATTAGAGAAACCCGCCGGGAGATAAGACCGGGTAGCGCGGGAGTTCAGACAGGCGGAAAAACAAAAGAGCCTCCCGATGGAAGGCTCTTTTGACAAGGAGCAGATAAAGAAGAAATCCGCGAAATCCGGATAATCTGTCTAAATCCGTGATAAAAAAAGCGAGCCAAAATCGCACCGCTCAACCACCTACCCTTGCTACCTTCCGGTCCTGGGGGAGTTCAGTAGGAGCTGGTCGTTCTGACTCGCCGGGTGCAAAGATACGAAGCGGATAGTTGCGGGCAAGCTAGCAGGCCAGATTTAGCCCCAAAACGATGGATTGCCTTGATTCTGTGGCATATTCTTTTTCCTAGGCCACTATTTATTGCGGCGGCGGGCAGGTTGCAGCTTCACCGTTACGGGCAGGAAGTTGGTGGCCTTCAGTTGCTGCTCCTGATAGCCGGTATAGCTAAACACCAGCGTATTAAGCCCCTGTGGCACTGACATGGTAAACTCGCCGCGGGCGTTGGTGCTCACCACATCGGCGGCTTCCTTGATATAGACCGTTGCGCCGGCCAGCGGCTCGTTACGCTCATTGAGCACGCTCCCGTTTAGTTTCACCCATTCGGCTTTGCTGGCAGCTTCTGGGGTAGCAACCGGTGCATTAGGGGCGGCAGCAGGCTTCGCTTCAAGAGATTCCTGGGGCTTGGCTACCACAACGGCCAGCTGGCTGGAGTCGCGGGTGCTGGAGGTAGCTGGCCCTGTCGTGCTGGCTACTTGCTGGGCATGCACCGCCTGTAGAGAAAGCACAACACTCAGAAACCCAAGAAACAGTATAGAACGGTGCATGGCAGGAAGGAAGTAAGCGGAAAGACAATGGACCGGTCGAAAGGTCGAGGTTTGTGCCGCTGCCGTAAAGGCCAGAAGCCCTACTTCTGTGACGTAGATTATATATTCAAAATATTGAATAATTTCTTTACCGTTGAGCTCCATCTCAGTCAGGCCCGCTCTCTGCACTGATAACGTGGCGCAAAAACGTCTCGTTTGTGACGCAGTTTGCACTCCGCTTCGCCCCGCGCTGGCCTAGCGACTCCTCTCTGGTTATCACCGGGAAAGTCCTTTAACCAACTCCATCAATTCGCGGCGCACTTGGCATTTCCTCGCAGAAAACTGCGTCAGGTGTGAAATCTGTCCCGTAACTTTGCCTATGCCTCAACAGATTCTGATTCTCGATTTTGGGTCGCAATACACGCAACTCATTGCCCGGCGCATCCGGGAACTGAACGTTTACTGCGAAATCCATCCGTATACCCACGCCCCGGACCTCACTGAGGACATCCGGGGCGTTGTGCTTTCGGGCTCCCCGTGCTCTGTGCGCGACCCCGAAGCCCCCAACCCCGACCTGAGCAAGTACCTAGGCCATGTGCCGGTGCTGGGCGTGTGCTACGGCGCGCAGCTACTGGCCCATCAGCAGGGCGGCGAGGTGATGCCCGCCACCATTCGGGAGTACGGGCGCGCGCGCCTCACGCATGTGCACCATGCCTCTCCCCTGCTACACGGCGTGCCTACCGAGTCGCAGGTCTGGATGTCGCACGGCGACACTATCAAGACTTTGCCCGCGGGCTACGAGATTATTGCTGGCACGCCGGAAGTAGCCGTGGCCGCCTTCCACATTGAGGGCCAGCCGACCTACGGCATCCAGTTTCACCCCGAAGTAACGCACTCGACCGACGGCAAAACGCTGCTCCAGAACTTTGTGGTTTCTATCTGTGGCCTAGACCAGAGCTGGACGCCGGAGCACTTCGTGGACTCCATGGTGGACACGCTCAAGCGCACCATCGGTGAGGAAGACCAGGTAATTCTAGGCCTGTCGGGCGGCGTCGATTCGTCGGTGGCGGCGTTGCTGCTGCACCAGGCGGTAGGCAAGCGTCTGCACGGCATCTTCGTGAACAACGGGTTGCTGCGCAAGGATGAGTATGAAGACGTGCTCCACTCCTACAAGGATTTGGGCCTGAACGTGCGCGGCGTAGATGCCTCCGAAGAGTTTTACGCGGCCCTCGCCGGCCTCACCGACCCCGAGCAGAAGCGCAAAGCCATCGGCCGTACCTTCATCGAGGTGTTCGACCGCGAGGCCCAGAAGGTCGATGGCGCGCGGTGGTTGGCGCAGGGCACCATTTACCCCGATGTTATTGAGTCGGTGTCGGTAAAAGGTCCGGCTGTCACCATTAAGAGCCACCACAATGTGGGCGGCCTGCCCGAGAAAATGAACCTGAGGATTGTGGAGCCGCTGCGGGCATTGTTCAAGGACGAGGTGCGCGAGGTAGGCCACACGCTAGGCCTGCCCGTTAATATTCTGCACCGCCACCCCTTCCCCGGACCGGGCCTGGGCATCCGCATCCTCGGCGACATCACGCCCCAGAAAGTAGACCTGCTCCAGCGCGCCGATGCCATCTTCATCAACGGCCTGAAAAACTACGGCCTCTACGAGAAGGTGTGGCAAGCCGGCGTAATGCTGCTGCCCATCCAGAGCGTGGGCGTAATGGGCGACGAACGGACGTACGAGCAAGTAGTAGCCCTGCGCGCCGTAACCAGCGTAGACGGCATGACCGCCGACTGGGCTCACTTGCCCTACGACTTCCTGGCCGACATCTCAAACCGCATCATCAACCAGGTGCGCGGCATCAACCGCGTGGTGTACGATATCAGCTCCAAGCCACCAGCAACGATTGAGTGGGAATAAGCTGCCAGTAATTTAGTAAGTGAGAAAAGCCCGTTGGTGTATATTGCCAGCGGGCTTTTTTGCTTGCCTAAACCCTCGCCTTTATGCTGATTCACTGCTTTCAACACATGCCTGATGAGGGCCCGGCGCACATAGCTGCCTGGGCTAAAACCCGTGGGCATGAGCTGCACATTACCCGGTGGTTTGAGCCCGTTATTGTTGCGCCTGACTTGTCAGCTACTGACCTACTAGTGGTGCTGGGCGGGGCCATGGGTGTGCATGATGAGGAAGAATTTCCGTGGCTCCGCCTCGAGAAGAACGCCATCCAAACTGCGCTGGGCTCCGGGAAGCCAGTGCTAGGCCTATGCCTTGGTTCGCAGCTGATAGCCCAGCTTCTGGGCGCCACGGTAGGCCGCAACCCAGAGCCGGAGGTTGGTTTCTGGCCGGTGGAGTTTACTGCCGAGGCACGCCAGACACCGCAGCTAGGCCACTTGCCCGCCGAGGTTATGGCCCTGCACTGGCACTATGATGCGTTTACCCTGCCGCCCGGCGCTCAGCTGCTGGCTACTTCGGCGGCTACCAGTTGCCAGGGCTTTCTGTGGCAAGACCGGGTAATAGGCCTACAGTTTCATCCGGAGGCTGATGCGGCCTGGCTGGCGTCGTTGGTGGGGGCGGAAGGGCACTTGCTCGGCTCAGGCACCTATGTGCAGACTGTGCCCGAGATTCAGAATCACCGCGCGCTGCTAGGCCAGTCGCCAGCGTTTCTGTTTCCGCTGCTGGATGGCATGTTGGCGCTGGCTTAGGCCCGTTTTATATTCGATATGCAGTATTTTCATCAAGCGCTAGGCCTGTTTACACTTATTCTGTGTGGGTGCCTGGTCAGTTGCAAAGGGCCCATTGTCATACAGGACTGCCTGCAAGCCCAGAAGTTGGCAGCTGATTACGCGAAGAGCTATTCGCCACACCATATGCAAAGAGGCTGGTACGGGCCGCCGCCGGTGGTTTCGCCTCCGTTGCGGCGGGCTCATTTGCAGCAGCAAGCTATTCTGCTAGGCCACGTAGACCGACTTGGATCAGATGGCACGGTAAGCCCGCAGCCCGGTGCCCGTGTGTTTGCGCGTCAGCAATTCACCGACACGGATAGCCATGGAAACTACACGCTACCACTTGCCACAGGCACCTATACTTTACGATGCGGCGCTGTAGGTTTGCTCGTACCTCAAGAACCCGTGGCTTTACACGTCCGGCCCGGCGACTCTATCCGCATAAACTTTCTTCTATTAGTAGATCCAAGACCTATCATCCACCAAATGCCGTAGGCCAGTCCCGAACACCTCTTACAGCTGCTCGCCTGCTTTCTGCCTGAGCAGATTGCTCCTACGCACTACCACTGTTAGGTTTTCTGCGTAGATAGCAGCAACTCCGCTACCCCTCCCGCCCGTTAGTCCCGCATGAAACGACCGTCGATCCGTCAGTTCCTGGCTGTAGCCGTGCTGGGGCTGTTGTTGGCGGTGGTAGCGGCCTTGGTACTGTTGGGCTCCAATTGGGGCCGACGCGAGATTACGCGTCAGGCGCGGGCCCGAATCGCCCAGAACTCCGATCTGGTGCTGGCGCCATTTGAGGTGGAGTTTTCCTGGCTGCGCGACTTTCCACACATTACGGCGTCCCTGCACCACGTCAGCCTGACTGATACGGCTTTCCAGCGTGCTATACCGGTGTTGCAGATAGGCCGTGCCGACCTGCGGCTGCGGCTGAGCCAGCTGCTGCTAGGACGGGTGCAGATAAACCGACTGGCGGTGTATGATGCTGAATTCCGACAGCTTACCGATTCTCTAGGCCACAACTGGGGCCTGCATGGCAAAGGCCCGCACCGCGCGGCGGCCTTCACGCCACCCGATTTCAACCTCGATTCACTGTTGCTATACAAAGTGCGCGTCACGGACCGCAACGAGCTGCAGAACAGCGGCTTTTCGGCTTACGTCAGGCGCGGTGGGCTAGCAGTGCGGGCGCGGGGCGGAGTGGCTAACGTCCGAGGCACTCTGGACGCCCAGCTGGAATATTTGCGTAGCGGGCGGGGCAATTTATTTGAGCAGGAGCCCGTAATGGCCTGGATACGCTACCGCTACGATTTTGGGCGCCGGCAGGGCAACTTTCTCCGGACGCACGCCACCCTCAACGGCGATACCGTGCTGGTTACCGGCACCCACCAGGCCGCAGCGCCCGGTGCCCCCAGAGGCACTACCCTCAACCTGAAGTTTGTGGGCCGCCAGCCCTTGGTAGAGGTGCTGCACGTAGCGCTGCCCACCAATCTGCACCATTTCCTTACGGGAGCCACCAGCGCCAGCCATGCCCGAATCCAGTATACCATTCAGGGCCTGAGCGGACCATCGGCCAGGCCACGCACCATCCTGCGCTTTCAGTTGCAGAATGCACAAATGCGCTGGCCCGATTCAGTTCGCCAGATCCGGCGTTGGGATGCCCGTGGTGTGTTCGACAACGGCCCCGAACACTCTTCCCGCACCACCTACCTCAGCTTTGAGCAGTGCCGGCTGTACTCTACGGCGGGCGAGCTGAATGCCCGAATCAAGGTGCAGGACTTCACCCACCCCTTCCTGACGGGCCATGTGCAGGGACGCACGGAGCTGCAAACCCTGGCCACAGTGGTAGTGCCTGGCCTCTGGAAAGCACGTTCGGGGCAAGCCGCCCTGAATATTCACTTCAATGGCTTACTGCCCGAAATTCCGGAGCGCACGGCCCGCAGAGCAGGCCAGACGGCTACTGCCACCCTCTCGCCGCTGGCCGCGCGCGGAACCGTTACGCTGGAGAATGCCTCGCTTTTGGTGCCAAGTCACGGAGCCGATATGTCGGGGCTGAATGTGCGCGTGCGCCTGCGCGACAGTCTGTGGATTCTGGAAAACCTAGCGGGTCGCCTGAATGGCATGCAGGTGCAGGCCAATGCCACCACCACGTACCTGCTGGCTTACTTTAGTGGGCAGCATCCTTCTACCGATATCAAGGGCACGTTTACTGTTGATGAGCTGCACCTGGGGCGGCTGCGCCAGCTGCTGGCGCCCCCCGTAGGCCATGCGCGAGCGGCGGCCCCACGCATCCGCCGGCCCGGCCGCCCGCGCAATCAGGAGCTGGCCGCCCGAGCCATGAACCTGCTGCCTCCTGGCCTACACCTCTATATTAGGCTTCGCTGCCAACGTTTGCTCCTGCCCACCGATACCCTGTTCCAGCTGGCGGCCACGGTGCGCCACGATGGCCGACAAGTGCAGCTTTCCAACCTCCAGATGCATGTGTGGAGTGGACAGGTCAAGGGGGCCATCAGCTGGCCTACGGATACACTGCACCTGCAACCGGTGGCGGCGCGCCTCGCGGCGCACTTCCAGACAATTGAGTACCGACGCCTGCTGGCCCTGCTTCACCGCCCGGTGCGCCCTGCACCCAGTAACAACGCCGACCCGAGCCTGCAGGAAGTACTGCTGGCCGCCAACGGACAGGCCGAGGTGAGCATCCAAAACTTGCAACTGCCGGCAGGCGAAAACCTCACGGATATGCGGCTGCGGCTCAACAAAACCGGCCGCAATTTCCGGATTCCTTACCTCACCTTCGGGACCAGTGCGGGCGGCACGGGGCGCGTAAGTGCTATGGCGCGCCTCAACGGCACCGAGCTGCAATCAGCCAAGGCCGATATAGACCTGCGCTATTCCGAGCTTGATGTGCAGCGCCTGTTCCAGCTGCTGGCCGCCCTTACGCCGCCCTCACGAAAGGCTCCTGATGCCCCCCCTACCAAAGCGCCGGCCGGTGGATCTTCTCTATTAGATGGCACCGTTGCCGCAAAGGTGCGGGTATCCGCCGACCGGGTTCGATATGCTGCTTTGCAGGGAAGCAACTTTCAGCTGCGCAGCAGTTTAGAGAATGGCTGGGCCAATCTGGATGAGTGCTCCCTGCAGTCCTTTGGAGGATCTATAAACCTTCGGGGCCGTGTACAGATGGATGCAGAGGCGGGCTCTCAGCACCCATTGCATGCCCAGGTGCGCCTCAAGAACATCAACCTCACCCCTTTATTCGGGGTGGCTGCCGCCCTGAATCTAGACGTGATGGGGCCTGAAAACATCCGGGGTACTATGCAGTGCGAAGGCGACCTGCACACCACACTGGATGCCGCATTTCTGCCCTCACTGTCTCAAACCCACGCCTACCTAAAAACCGATTTGCGCGAGTTGGAGCTGATGGATGTGACGGCCTTGCAGCAGGCCCTGAAGTTTTTGCGCGATAAGCGGACCAGCCACCTCTACTTTGAGCCCGTGAGCCCGCGCTTTATCCTGGACGGCACCCGCCTGCTGATCCCGGATCTACATCTCAACAGCAACCTCACGGATATGGCCATCAGCGGCGAATACCAGCTGGATGGCCGGGCCAACCTGTATGTAGGTCTGAGCCCCATGCAAACCCTGTTCGGCAACAACAAAAAGCGGATTGAACGCATCCAGAGCGGTGAAGCCACGGAGCAGCCCAGCCGGGGCCTGGTCTACGTAAACCTTCACCGCACGCCGGGCAGCCGCTACAAAGTCCGACCATTCCAGAAGCAGGAACAACGCCAGCAGCAGGAGCAGCTTCGTCGGGAGTTTCAGCAGCTGCTCATCCGTCAGCCCCTCGATACTACATTGCGGCTGCTGCAATGACCCCTACAGGCCTAGTGGGCAAGAAAGCCGAATGCACCGGCCTTTTCTTGCGCTCAGCATAACGGGCTTTTGCGACCTTTACTATCTACCTAAACCGCTTCGCTATACCCTATTTCTAGGCCAGTACCTAGCTCATCTATTCCCCTATTCACCCATGCTTTTCAGGTATTATCGAGTACTGTTGCTTTTACTGATTATCGGTGGCGCAACTTCAAGCCAGGCCGCCACCCCACATCAGGTGCGGGCTTTGCTTCGGCTGGAGCCTGCTACCAAGCATTTCTGGTGCCGCTATACCCTCACTATTCCGGCAGAAGCAGCTCCGGAAAACATCCGACTAAACCTGAACAAAGCGTTCAAGGTGCTTTCCGTCAATGCGCCTCGCTCTACGCAGCAACGGGTGGCGCCCTACATGTACTCCGTATATCAGGATACCGTGCAGGGCATAGAGGTGGCCTACGCGCCGCACAACAGGCAGCCCCGCCAGATAACTATCACCTACGAAGGCACGCTTTCCTCACGGTTTGCCACCGAGCAGGTGATGTAGCTGAGCGGGCACAGCTTCTGGGTGCCGGTTTTGCCTTATAAAGAATATCAGCTGGTTGATTATGTGCTGGAGGTGCAGGCGCCTGCTCTGTACAGTGTCATCAGCACGCGCCCGCCCACCCAGCACCGCCGCGGCCACTACACGTTCCGGGGCCGCACTCCTGCTATTGAGCTGACGGCCTTGGCCGCGCTGCAGTTCCGTAGTTTATCATCGAAGCCAGGTTCTGCAGCGCCCGTAGGCCTATACAAAGCCGGAGCTGAGCTGAATCGCACCGATTCTTTGCTGCTGCCGGAAACGGAGAAGGTGGTAGCATTTTACAACGGTACCATTGGTCGGCAAGACCCTATTGCGCGCTTCTCCATTTTACTTCCGGGCACCGACCGCGATGCATTTGGTCTGCTCGATAACGCTACCGTGATTACCTACTCTGATTTCGATATCCGAAAGCCCGATGAACGCCTAATTTTAGCCCACTAAATCACTCACAAATGGTGGTCGTCGGGCTCTTTTAATGATTACAACGACTGGCTGAATGAGGCCTTTGCCGTGTATTCGAGCCTGCTGTATATCCGCTCAGCGGGCGACACAGCCACGTATAATCGCGTGTTGGCCAAGCATACTGCTGCCGCCGCGGGCGCACCCGCCCTCATCGGTTTTCAGAAGGAGAAGTACGATTACCCCACCTACCGCCGCGTGGTGTACAGCAAAGGCACAGTGGTGTTGGCCGCTCTGCACCAGCGCCTGGGCAACGAAAAGTTTCTGACGCTTCTGGCGGCCACTGCGGCGCAGAAAACCGCCACCACCGAAGCCTTCCTGGCCTTGGTAGAACAAACCACCGGAGCAGAAAACCGCGCCTGGCTCCTGGCGCTTCTAAAACACTAGCCCAACTGGCCTAGAGCCCCTTCGGTAGGTGTACTCCACGGATGTTGCGCAGTAGGCTTAGGGCATTCTGGTCGGTGAGGCCGCCGATGTAATCTGTGAGCAATATGATTTGCTCGTAGGCAGAGGCTCCTTCCTGGTGGCCTACGGCTCTGAATTGCTCCGGCAACAATTGCAGCAGCTTGCGCGAGCGGGGGCCGGTATAGGGGTCGAAGGTGGCGTGCAGGAACCCATCCAGCAGGCCGGCCAGCACCTCGAAGCCGGCCGCTTCGGTTTCCAGCACGGGGCGGCTTTGGTATAGGTGCTGGAGCGTGAGCTGGTGCATGTGCTGCAGCTGCTCCCAACACTCCAGCTGGCGTATCAGGGGCTCATCGGAGCGGCCGCGCAGCAGGTCATCGGAACGGTCGGCGAAGAGGCGGGCAGTTTGCTGCACCAGCCGGTTAATGAGGCGGGCCCGCAGGTAGCCCAGCTCCTCGCGCCAGTCGTGCCACTCCACGGAGCCGCGCCGGTCGGGCGCATCACCCAGGATTTCACGCATAAGCTGCAGGCCTTCCTTGCACGGAATCAGCCCCAGCTTGAGGCCGTCTTCAAAATCAACAATCCGAAAGCAGATATCATCGGCTGCCTCCACAAGAAAGGCTAATGGATGCCGATGAAAGAAGCCGCCCAGTTCAGTGCCGGGCGGTTTCGGCAAGAGGCCTAGCTCACGGGCAACCTCCTGAAAACGGGCCGCTTCGGTCTGGAAGTAGCCATACTTTTTCTCGCTGGTGCCACGCGTCAGGCTGGCCTCCTCCACTACTGAAGGGCGCGGATATTTGGTGAAGGCACCCAGCGTGGCATACGTGAGGCCCAAGCCAGCCGAGCCGCTGCTATGGGCCGCGTAAGTGTGCGTGAGTATCCGAAACCCGGCTGCGTTGGCTTCAAACTGCTGCAAATCGGCGCGCTGCGCTGCGTTGAGCACCCGCACGAACGGCTCGGCGGCCGAGCTGTGGAAGTACGCCGAAATAGCATCTTCGCCGCTGTGCCCAAACGGCGGCTTCCCGATGTCGTGGGCCAGGCAGGCGGCGGCCACAATGTCTCCGAAGTCGCTATCCAGATGCGGCAGCGTTTTGGCGAGGCTCTCCGACTCTTCCAGCAGCAGACGCCCACCCAAGCGGCCCAGGGAGCGGCCTACGCTGGCCGTTTCCAGGGAGTGCGTGAGGCGGGTGTGCACGAAATCCATTTCGGGCAGGGGCATCACCTGGGTTTTGCGCTGCATGCGCCGAAACGCCGAGCTGAACACCACCCGGTCGTAGTCGGCCACGAAGGCTCCGCGCACGGGCGGCGCATCCGTCACTACATGCAGTTGGGGCTGCTCGGGGTAGCGGCGGCGGCTCAGGAGCCGCTCCCAGGTCATGGCCGGCGCGTCGGAACTTGTCAGGTGCATCATCAGTGGCTAAGGTAATGGGCTCCCGCAAATCAGCCAGCGCAGAAATGTACAATCTGGCTTTTTGCCCTGACTTCGACTACATCTAACCGTTATGGTTGATCTGGTGTCCGGGCTGTCGAAGCATCTATATCGCTTCGTTGTAGTTCTAGGCCAGTAATTAGCCAGAGGTAGAAATGCTTCGGCTGCGCGGACACCAGATCAAGCATGACGGTCTTTTTTAAGCTGCTTAACCGACCGCCCAAAATGCTCCTAGGCCACTTCCTCACCTGTTTTGCCCAGCAGCCGCACGGTGGCGTAACCTAACAGCAGGAAAGCGCCATACAGCAGCGTAACGCCCCAGGTAGCGGGGTGGTCGGTGGGGTGCAGTAGGCGGTGCATGATGTCGTAGAACAGCGTGAGCGGGTTGGTCAGCACGTCCCAGCTATTGAAGCGTAGGAAGCGGCCCAGATACACGCCAAAGGAACTGAGCAGCAGCGCAATGGTGGCAAAGCTCCAGCCCGTCCACCACCCCAGGCGGCGCGTCACGAGGGCTTGCATATCGGTGAGGGAGGCGTAGGCCAGCATCAGGCCGTTCCAGGCGCAGCTCAGAATCAAGGCCAGATCGTACCAGTACGGCACGCCTGGCCTAGGCTCCAGATGAAACAGATCGGTGAGAATGTAGGGCGCATTGGGGAAAAACAGCAGCCACACCAGCCCTACCGGTAGCAGCACCCGCGCCTTCAGCCGGCCTGCCGTGAGGGAGAGCATGGTGCTGAGCCCAAACGGAACGACGGCCAGAAATAGATTCCACATCAGGAATACGAACCGGATTTCGTGCGCCAGAAATACCCGGAGGGTTATCAGTACTACACTCAGGGTGAGCGAAATACCCAACACAAGCAGCAGGTTGAGGCGCTGGCGGATCTGGGGCAAGGATAAGTCGGCTAGTGGAGTCGGCATAGCTACAAGTTCAGCATTTTTAAACGCCAACGGAAATGCACGGTTACACCGCCGGCGGTGGGCGGCGTTATTCTACCACTCCACCCGCCGCCCACCGCAGCATGGCCTGGGCTTGGGCATACTTAGCCTGTAGCTCCGAAAGCTTCACGCGGGCCGAAACCAGCGTGGCCTCCCGGGAATTAATCAGAAACACAGAGCTTTCCCCGTTTTCAAAGCGGATCTGCTCGCCGCGGCGCAGGCTTTCGGCGTTGCGTACCACCTGTTGCTGCAGGGCCAACTGTTCGCGCAGCGCCTCCCAGTCGTTGGCCACGGTTTGTACGCCCGTCTGGATTTCGCGCGTGTCCTGTTGCAGATCCAGCTCGGTTTCCTGCTGCTTGAGGCGGTTGAGCTGCAGCTTGGCCCGCTCCTGCCGCAGCAGCAACGGATAAGCAAAGCTCACGCCCAGCTTGTAGTTGTTCTGCAGATACGTGCCGCGCAAGCTGGCCGACTTCTCGGGGCTGAAGGGCTGGCCGGCTTGCAGCAGGTTATAATCAACGGAGAGCTTGGGCAGCAGCTTATTGGAAAGCAGGCGGCGCTCTACGCCCAGCTGGCTGAGCTTAGCCCGGTTCTTTTGGAGTTCCGGATGAATTTGCTGGGCCAGCTGCGCCAGGGCCGCTACCGAATCGGGCGAGAGAGTGCGCCAGTCGGTGGGGCCGGGCAAGGGCTGCGGCCGGGCCGTGGCGGGCAGGTCGCGGGGCTGTTGCTGCTCATCCCAGAGGTAGTTGCTGAGCAGCAGCGTGGCATTGCGGAACTGCACCCGCGCCTGGCTAAGCGTGGCCTGCCGGTTTTGCAGCTCCGTAAGTGCCTCAATAGAATCGATGGCCGCCGCATCACCGAGCCGTACGCGCTGCCGGATGGCCCGGAAGCGCACATCGGCCAGGCCGGCGTTGCGGTCCAGCAGCTGCAGACGCTCGTAGTTCAGGCTCCAGTCCCAGTAGTCTTTAGCGGCCTGCAGCACCAGCTTGTTGAGGGCACCGCGCCGCTCGGCTTCGGCCAGGCCTTGCAACGCCTGAGCCTGACGCACCGCCGCCCGCCGCTCATCTATCAGCAAGCCCTGGGCCAGCGGCACCGACAGGCCTACGTAGCTCAGGCCCGCCGGCGAAGTGTAGTTCTCGGGGTTGACGTAAGTTCCCACGCCCCTATCGAAGCCGGCTTTCACATCGAGCCCGTACCATATCGGAATGCGCAGCTGCGAGTCCCAATCGTGGAAATATTCCTTGCCCCCGAACGTCTTGCCATAGTATTTGCTGGTGGCGGTGGGGTCGAAGAGGCCACGGGCATAGCGCACCTCCTGCAGGGCGCGCTCCGGCTGCAGCCGCGCCTGCCGGGCCACCGGGTGGCGCAACGTCACGTAGGTAAGCAGGTCGTTGAGCGAGAACACCTGACCCGAATCGGGCGCGGCTGCCTGCACGCTCCCGGGTTGGCCTAGGCCACTCAGCTGGCCGTTTGGCCGGGCGGTGGGCTGGGCTTGCAGGAAGGCCGGCGGCAGCATATTCAGCCACAGCAGTAGTAGTAGTAAGGGCCACCTCATTTCGCTTCCTCCTCCTCGCCGCTATCTGCCGCTTTAGCTTCTTTCTTGCCCGCTAGGCCACTTTTGGCCTTGTCGGAAGGGGCGCCCACGAAGTCGGGCGGGAAGCCGTTCAACTGGCGCCACAGCTCGTACCAGATCGGAACATCATCTAGCAGGGCCCAACCGTACACCCCGGAGCCTACCCGCAAGGGTTCCGGCCAGGGCTCCAAATCAGGGTCAGGTGTCACGAGAATGCGGTATTGGCCCTGAGAGTCAATGTTATCGATAACGGCCACCCGGCCCCCGAATGTGCCGAAGCTGGTACCGGGCCAGCCGGTAAACACCAGCGCGGGCCAGCCATCAAACTGCAGCCGCACCTTACGGCCTACACTGAGCAGCGGAATATCCATGGGGCGCACGTAGAGCTCGGCAGACAACGCCGGGGCAATGGGCATCACGGTCAGGATGGCTTCGCCTTCCTTCACAATTTCGCCGATACCCTGCTTGAGGGCGCGCACCACGTAGCCATCCTGCGGGGCCTGAATGTGGTAGTAGCCCGAGCGGATGCTCAGGTTGGCCAGCTCGTTGCGGAGCTTGGATATCTGTCCCTCCGAATCGAACTGGTAGGCTACTGCCGAGCGGCGCTCCGACTCCGACTTGGATAGCTTGTCCTGGTAATCGGCCTGCAACGACGACAGCTCCAGCTGCGCGTTGGTCAGCTCCTGGCGGCTGGCGCCCAGCTTATTTTCTACGGCCTGGCGCTTGGCGGTGCTTTCCTGAAACTTCAGGCGCCGCTGCTCCAGCTCCGTGAGGCTCTTAAGACCCTGTTTGTAGAGCTCTTCCTGGCGCGCCAGCTGCTGGCGGGCAATATCGAAGTCGTTGTTGGCGGCGCGCAGCTCGGCCTCGTCGGAGTTTACCTTGAGACGGGTCTGGGTGACTTTGTTGCGGGCCTTGTCGAGGCTTACGCTCAGACCCGCCCGCAAAGCGGTTTGCTGAGAGCCGAGGGCCACCGTTTTGCCCCGGTTTTCTTCGAGGGCCGAAATCTTGGCCGCCAGCTGCTCACGGGTACGGGCCAGCAACTCGGGGTCGAAGTACTTCTCCTTGATTTCGGTAATGACGACCAGCGTATCGCCCTGCTTCACGCGCTGGCCCTCCCGCACGCGCCAGCTCGCAATGCGGCCGGCAATAGTGCTGGGCACCGTTTGGGGCCGGTCTTGGGGGCGCAAGGTGGTGAGCTGCCCGTTGGAGCGGATGTTCTGCGTCCAGGGCAGAAACCCCGCCAGCAGCACTGCTAGGCCTATTCCGCCCAACCAGCGGGCCAGCACGCGGCCGTTGCGCGGCGTCTGCACCCGTTTGAACGAGCGGAAATGCGCCGTCAGCGGGTCAGTTTCTTCGAGGGGATGTTCGGCGAAAGGCATATTCGTTGCGAATTAAAAGTGCGGATGAGCTGACCCGGGGCTACAGAAGCTCCCGTAGCGCAGACTGCTGTGAAATGCTGGCAAAAGGACCATCGAGCACAAGGCGGCCCTTTTGGAGCAAGGCCAGCCGGGGGCATAGCTCCAGAAGGCGCACATCGTTGGAGGCCAGCACCACCGTCCAGGTTTGCGAGGGGTCCAGCAGGCGGCGCATAATGCGCAGGCGCTCGGCTGGCTCTACTCCGGGCAGGAAATTATCGAGCAGCAGCAGCCGGGGCCTACTCACAAGGGCGCGGGCCAGCAGCAGCTTCTGTCGCACACTATCGGAGAAAGTCGTCCCGACGCTCAGGTGCGTTTTCAGGCCCTGCGGACGCGCGTAAAAGTCGTCGCGCAGGCCCACTAGCTCCAGCGCCCAGGCCACATCCTCGGCGCTGATGTGGGGCTGATCCAGGGTCAGGTTCTGGAGCAAGGTCCCCTCAAACAGGTTTTGGTGGGCAATGTTGGCGCCTACATACTGGCCTAGCGCCTCGCTGGAAATGTCCTGCAGGGCCATGCCCTCGTAGGCCACTACGCCGGTGTAGCCGGGCAGCAAACCCGCCAATACGCGCAACAACGTGGTTTTGCCGGAGCCATCGTAGCCGGCCAGCCCCAGATGCTCGCCCGCGGTCAGCTCCAGCGTCACATCCTGCAGCGGCTGCTTCTGCCCTCCCGGATACTGGTAGGTCAGGTGGCGTACTTCCATGCGTAGGCCACTGGTTTGGGTGGGTAAAGGCAAGGTGCCGGTCGTGTGCGGCTCCAGCACGGGCAAGTCCAGTACATGGCCAATTTTATCGAGCGAAGTCAGGGCATCATACACCACATCCAGCTTGAGCAGCACTTTTTCTACAGCCGAGATGGTGAGGATAATCACGATTTCGGCGGCCACAAACTGCCCGATGTTGATTTGCTTGCTGATCAGCAGCCAGCACCCAATGATGAGCAGAGCAGCCGTAATCAGGGTTTTGAAAGCCACGAACCCCCAGAACTGCGTCAGGAGTACCCGGAAGTGGCTTTGGCGGGCTGAAAGGTAGCCGCCCACCAGCCCATCGGTGCGGCTGAGGGCCAGCTCCTGCCGGGGCGAGTGCCGGAACGTGTGCACCGTGCGGGCTACATCTTCCAGCCAGGCCACCACCTGATACTTGTATTTCGATTCGGCGAGGCTGGTTGTGAGGCCTTTAGGGCCGGTCACCCGAATCATGAGGGCCAGCAACGCTATCAGCAGCAAGCCGAAGGCAATGAAGATAGGATGATAAAAGGAGAGCAAAATCAGGCCGAACAGAATCTGCAGCGCCGCCGCCGAAAACTCTACCAGCAGCGTAGAAAGGCCTTTCTGTAGTGTGGGCGTATCGAGCAGCCGGTTCATCAGCTCCGGCAGGTACTGGTCGCCGAGCGACTCCGTGCGTACCCGCGGCAGGCGCACCGCAAAATCGAGGCTGACGCGGGCAAACAGGCGCTGCTGAATGAACTCCACCAGGTACAGCTGCATCACCTGCAGCGCCCCTACCAGGAACGTCCCGAACACAATAAAGCCAATCAGCACGACTAACGATGTGCTGACATCGCCGCTACTCACAAACCCGATGACGGACTGCACGCCCAGCGGCAACGTGAGGCTAATGAGGCCGGCCAGGGCCGCATATACATAGAGGTACGTGATGTCGCGCCGTTCCGAAGCCAGCAGGCGCAGCATCCGCTGGCCCGGCGTCAGGGAAGATTCAGTATGGTCGGCCATAAGAAGGAGGTCAGAATTCAGGGGTCGTTATTGATTCAGGGTTCCGAAAGCCAGCCCTTCCAGAAAGGAATAGATGTTGGCCTCGACGGCTTGTTCGCCAGAAGTATCGGTGAGGGAAGGCAGGTGCTGGGCAAAAAAGAGCTGCTTTCGCGAGGCCTCCAGCAACGTACTTACCAGCGCATGTGGGTAGCGGTAGGTAGGCCGGATTTCGCTCACCATGCTCGCGATGTCGGCCACCAGCTGCTTGTGCTCCCGAAATAGCCCGCTCTGGTTGTTCTCATCCACATCGTGGGTGAGGTAAGATTTGGAGGCTTCGTTTACTACGATGCGGTGTAGCGCGGCCTCGTCCAGCTCGGTTGTGGGGTTGTCGTGGTGGGCCCGCGTCAGAATGCCCAGCACCAGCCGCAGCCGCTGGCTGGGGTCGGGGATGTTGTGGGTATGGAAACGGATCTGAAACCGAAGCCACGCCCAGTACCACGACACCAGGTACACCAGCAGCCGGTGCTTGCTTTCGAAGTAGCGGTACAGGGAGGCTTCTGTAGAGCCCATGCGGTGAGCCAACTTCTTGAACGTGAACTGCTCTAGGCCTATCTCATCAATCAGCCGGATGCTCTCATTAATGAGCCGCCGGCCCAGCTCCGTATCCTGCGGATCGCGCAGATACAGTTTGTCGCTCAGGCAGATATCTCTCATGTTCGTTCTCAGTTGCGCCACGGAAAGAAGTATTACTTCAGCTCTTGATAGCTTTACTTACAGCCGAGCTTGCAGGAGGCCATGCTGCCCATTGAAAAGCCGCCCTCCTACATCTCCCAGACTCGGGTACAAAGGTACCGCATGGCTCTACTGCCGAACTTAAGGCCAGATTAAATGGGTCTTAAATCTTCATTAAAACAGCGGCAGCTGTTGGCACTTTGCTAGGCCACTTCCTCGCGGCATCTAGGCCCAGCTGAGCACGAAAGGGCCACGGGAAAAGCAAACGCCCAGAGCCTGCTATTCCTACTTAACCCTTGCCCGGTGTATCTGCGTACCTTTGCTGTCCGATGCGCTGGTATGGTTGCTGGCGTCGTCCTCTGTACTCTCACCTACTTTCTCTCCGGTCCTCTGTTATGAGGTATTCCCTTGCTCTGCGACTTGCGGCTTTCTGTACTGGCCTAGGCCTGTCGGCTCCGGCCTTAGCTCAGCAGCCTACATCGCGCCCTACTACTGCCCCCACCGCAGCCCCCAAGAAGGCCACCACAGCCCCTGCAAAGCCGGCCACAAAGCCAGCTCCGGCGGCCACGACGCCAGCCAAAGCAGGAGCTGCTCCTACCAAAACCGCCGTTTCGGGCGCTAAAGCCACTGCTGCGCCAGCTGCCACTAAGCAGGCTGCTCAGGCCGGAGCAAAGCCCGCTACTCCGGCCGCCGCTAGGCCTGCTGTGGTTTCGCCGCCCAAACCTACCGGGCCTCCCCTGCCAGCCAACCTGGGCTCCACTGACCCCAACACGCGCTACAAAAACGGCAAAACGCTCCTTGAGCAAACCCGCTACGATCTGGCCATGCAGGAGCTGGAGCCGCTCACGCGCCCCGGCAGCAAGTTTGAGCGCGCCCCCGAAGCCGGCTATCTCTACGCCGTGGCGGCCAGCCGCGCCAAGAAGTGGGCCGAAGCTGAGCAGATGCTTAACCTGATTCGTAACCAGTACCCGCAGTGGCCTAACCTGCCCGAGGCGCTGTTTCTGCAAGGTCAGGTGTCGTTTGAGCAGAACGATTTCGACAATGCACTTAGAGTGCTGGCCCAACTCCCCTCCGACCGCCTAGCGACGGAGCGCGAGAACATGAAGGCCCTGTATCTGCCCCGCATCAAGGACAAGGCCACATTCCAGAGCCTGCTCAAAACCTATCCGCAGGAAGCGGCGCTGGGACGCGCGTACGCCAACAAGCTAGCCAATGGCGGCTGGTACACCGATGCCGACAAAGGCCAGCTCGACCAGCTCATCACGCAGTTTTCTCTTGATCGGGCCCGCTACACCCCGCAGCCCCGGGCCCAGAAGAAAAGCACCTACAATATTGGGGTGCTCCTCCCCTTCGAGTTCAACGACCCGAGCTGGGAAAAGCAACGCAAAAATCAGTTCGTGACCGACCTGTATGCCGGCATGCGCTTAGCCCAGGACTCCTTGCAGCGCGAAGGCCGCCCCGTGCAGCTCTTCGCCTACGATACCGGCGCCGATACCCTGCAGCTCAAGCAAGTGCTGGCGCTGCCCGAGGTAGCCTCCATGGACATGATTATCGGGCCGGTGTACAAATCGGGCAGCAAGATTCTGGCCCGCTTCGCACAGCAGAAGCAGATCCTGTGCGTTAATCCGCTTTCTCAGGATGGCGACTTGGTTCTGGACAACCCTTGGTATTACCTCTATGAGCCCAGTGCCGCCACCCAGGGCCGACAAGCCGCTGAGTTTGCGTTTAACCGCTTGGGCGGCCCGCGCACGGCCGTGGTTCTCTACGAAGACAGCAAAGACGAAGCTTCCTTTGGAGTGGCCTACAAACAGGCCTACGAGGCGCTAGGCGGCAAAGTCCTGGAGCTGCGCCGCATCAATTCCGATGTGGAAGAGTCCATGGCCGCTGGGTTTGCAGGCCTGGATCTGAAGTCTGTAGGCCACTTGGTGGTGGCTTCTGATGGCAAGAAGGCTGGCCCCTATACCTTCGGGGTGATGCAGGCCCAGGCTACGCGCCCGGCCCTCATCACCTATGCGTCCTGGCTCGACAACAACCGCGTAAGCCTAGGCCAGTTGAATGCCCGCAGCGTGTACTTTGTGCATCCCAAATTCCTCGACAAAACCAATCTGGGGGTGCGCCGCTTCCGCCAGTTGTACACCCAGCGGCAGAACCTGCCCCCCTCCGTATTTGCCTTTTCAGGCTTCGAGATGCTGTACTACTTCGGCTCTCAGCTCCACCAGAACGGCCCCGATTTTCAGGAGGCGCTGGCCAATGGCGGCCCGGTTTCCGGCACGGTGTTCCAGGGCATCGGCTACCCCGGCGGCTCTCACGACAACCAGTACGTGCCCATCACCAAAATGGAGCGCCTGGAGCTTGAAGTGCTGAACCCGGTGGGCATCAGGTAGGTTACACTATAGCGCGAAGCTCCAGCCTCGCGCCTCATCAGTATCTGTAGTATGGCGCGCCGCTGGAGCTTCGCGCAACCTTTCAGTTTCTCCTCGCATGTCTCAATCCGTAGTTGCTCCCGAACTTACTCTCACCACCAGCGACACCCTGTTTACCCGCGCCAAAGAGCACATTCCCGGTGGCGTAAACTCACCTGTGCGTGCCTTCCGGGCAGTAGGCGGGCACCCGGTATTTATGCAGTCGGCCAAAGGAGCCTGGCTGACTGATGTAGATGGCAACCAATATCTTGATTTCATAAACTCTTGGGGCCCAATGATTTTGGGACATGCACCAGAACTAGTACTGGATGCAGTGCAGGAAGCCATCAAAGGCTCGTTGTCGTTTGGGGCGCCTACCCGCCGCGAGGTGGAGATGGCTGAGCTCATCAAGCAGATGGTGCCCAGCATCGAGAAAGTACGGTTGGTAAACTCCGGCACGGAAGCTACGATGTCGGCCATTCGGGTGGCGCGGGGCTATACAGGCCGCAACAAAATCATCAAGTTCGAAGGCTGCTACCACGGCCACGGCGACTCCTTCCTGATTGCTGCCGGCTCGGGTGCCCTTACCCTCGGCGCTCCCGACTCGCCGGGCGTAACGCAGGGCGTGGCCCAGGACACCCTCACGGTTCCTTACAACGACCTCGCTGCTGCTGAGCAGATCATTCTCGCCAACGAAGGCCAGGTAGCTGCCCTGATTCTGGAGCCGGTTGTTGGCAATATGGGTTTGGTAGCCCCCCAGAAAGGCTACCTGCAGGGCCTGCGCGACTTGTGCACCCAGCACGGCATCGTACTCATTTTCGACGAGGTAATGACGGGCTTCCGCCTGTCGCGCGGTGGCGCGCAGGAGCTCTACGGCATCAAGCCCGACATGACGACTCTGGGCAAAATCATTGGCGGCGGCATGCCCGTGGGGGCCTACGGTGGCCGCCAGGACATTATGGACCAGGTAGCACCGGCTGGCAAGGTCTACCAGGCTGGCACGCTCTCCGGAAACCCTATTGCTACGGCGGCCGGTATTGCACAGCTTACTTATCTGCAGGAAAACCCTGAGCTATACACCGAGCTCAACCGCATCAGCACGCGCATCGCCGATGGCACCCGCCAGATCTGCCAGGAGTTGGGCCTGAACTACACCGTCAATCAGGTGGGTTCAATGTTCAGCGTATTCTTCACTGATCAGCCCGTCAATAACCTCGAGGATGCCAAGAAATCAGATACTGAAGCCTTTGGACGCTACTTCCGCGCCATGCTGCACCGCGGTATCTACCTCGCGCCGGCTCAGTACGAAGCGCTATTTGTGAGCACTGCCATCACCGACGAGCTAGCCGACGTGTACCTCACGGCCTGCCGCGAAGCCATGCGCGAAGCACACGGCCTATAGGTCTAGTCTTCTGTTTTTAAAGCATTCAGAACCTGACTTAGCAAGAATATGTGTCGTACTCACGGCTCATTCCTGCTAGGCCAGGTTCTTTGTTTGTGGATACTGGCCTAGGGTTTTCTGATATGTCTTTCCGAACCATACCGGCAACCGGCTACCTTTGCGGCAAATCCATTTGCTGCTATGCTCCGATTTCGTTCGATATTTCTGCTGCTGCTGTGGCTAGCCGTGCCCGGTGTGCTTCTGGCCCAAACGGAAACGCCCGCGGCGGCCAACAAGCGCCTCTTCGACCGCACTGTTGACGAACTAAACTTCCGCACCATGGAAACCGTCTACGACAAGACGTTTGCCCGCGGCAAGTTTCCGGCTGGGCTTCGCACCGCGAAGGCGCGCCGGGAATTCGATAGTTTCCCCGGCCGGCCCGATCTGCAGAAGCTTTTTCACAACTACAACGATGTATCGGAGCGCTTTAAAAGCCGTTTTGGCTCAGGCCGTGCCGATCTGGTCGAGTTTGAGAAGCAGCTGAATACGGTATTGGTCGACAAGAACTTCGAGTTTTTTGTGCGGGTGCTGCCTCGCGACGAGCGGGTTTCACTTATCCGGGCTTTGCAGCGGGTTATCAAGCTGGGTACGGCACAGTTCAATGCCTCCCAGGACCCCGCTCCCGAGGAGCTGGCCGCCGATGGTGCTGCCGTACCGGCTCCAGCCGACGCGGAAGTAACGCCACCGGCCAACGCCGCGCCTGCTGCTATGGAAGATGCGCAGCCTACTCCGGAAGGCAACCTCGCCTCAACGCCCGCCAGCTACCCTGCCCTGCGCCCCCTGGATGTTTCGCCTCGTCATGACTGGGTTGACTACCTCACGTTGCTGCTGGCAGGCAGTTCCCTCCTGCTCACGCTATTCCTGATTACTGGCCCCCTGGCCGACCTGCGCAACCGCCTTGACGCTCTCAACGATGAGTTAGAGGACCGAAAATCAGGCGCGGCCGCTACGCCCCGGCGCCGCTCCAATGCCCTGCCCGAAGACCGCTACGAAGACGATGACGAAAACTAAGAACTGGGAAGTGAACAGCCTTTGTAATAGCTCTCTAAGCCGTTGCAAAGCCTGTTTTCGATTTCATTCTCAGTTCTTGATTCTTACTTTTTAATTGAACCCATGATTCTCACCGACCAGCAGATTCTCGCCGAAATAGAGCGCGGCAACATTGTTATCCAGCCCTACGACCGGACCTGCCTCGGCACCAACTCCTACGATGTGCACCTGGGCCGCTACTTGGCTACCTACCGCGATGCCGTGCTGGACGCGCGCAAGCACAACGAAATTGATGTCTTTGAAATCCCGGAGGAAGGCTTTGTGCTGCAGCCTGGCACGCTCTACCTAGGCGTTACGGAGGAGTACACCGAGAGCCATGCCCACGTGCCCTTCCTGGAAGGCAAGAGCAGCGTAGGCCGCCTTGGCATTGATATTCACGCCACCGCTGGCAAAGGCGACATCGGCTTCTGCAACACCTGGACGCTGGAAATCAGCGTTTCGATGCCGGTACGTGTGTATCACCTGATGCCCGTAGGCCAACTCATCTACTTCGCCGTGCAAGGCGATGTCGAAACGTTTTATAACCGCAAAGCCAACGCCAAGTACAACGAGCGCACCACTAAGCCGGTGGAGTCCATGATGTGGAAAAACCAGTTTTAGCCTAGGCCACCTGGTCGCCTACTTAGGCTCCAAGCAAAGGATCTTATCTGATGAGAAAGCAAGGCTGCTAGGCCAGTTGCTTCTTATCATGTAAGATCCTTTCTGTTAAGTAAGCTGGGCAGTTGAAGGGAAAAGGATTTATATGTTTTAGATATAGAATAAACTCCCTGGCACAGTTTTTCGTTAATAACCAGACAAGCCACCTGATTTCAACCACCCTTGAATAGGGAAGCTGACTTAGATTGTTGACTTAAAACGTGCAGATACAGATGAGAAAGCAACTTGCTACCGCCGCTCTGCTGCTCGCCGCTTTCGGCGCGCAGGCTCAGCAAGGTCCCTCGTTGGTCCAACCCCAGGATAAAACCAAGCCTTCACTTCGGCTGAATCCGGTGCAGGAGCGTGCCAGGCGCCTCTCCGACCAGATGGCCCGCGACCTGCGCCTCAATGGCTACCAGACCACCAAGCTGCGTGCTATCAATGAAGAGAAAGTAGCAAAAATGGCCGCTATTGAGCAGCGCCATGCCGGCAACCAGAAAGTAATTACCGAGCAGTGCGACGCCGTATGCCGGGAGCGTGATAAGGAGCTTCAGGCGGTTCTGTCGAACGACCAGTACAGCAATTACTACGACTCGCGTGCTGCTTTTCGTAAGTATGACCGAGATTACGCGGCACAATCCAGCAATGCCATTTTCGTAAACTCGGTGCAGAACCCAATGCCAGCCAGCAGCAAAGGTGCTACTATTGGGCCAAGCAGAACAACTACTGCTGCCCCAACAACCCGTTAGATTGCAGTGGCCTAGGCCACTTGGTTATATAAAAAAAGTCCCGCCAGAGTTTCTGGCGGGACTTTTTGTCTTTTCAGGCAAACCCTTATTTCTGAGCGCGCTCTTCTTCCTCAATGTGGTCCATTAGCACGCGGCACAGGTCGCGCATCTTGGTGGCCATCACAGAGTCGTTGGTGGCTGTGATGATGCTCTCGGCCATGGCGCCCATGGTATCCACGTAGAAGCGCTTCATCTCATCGACGGGCATTTCCTTGGTCCAGAGGTCAATCTTCATGGTACCGCGCTCATCCCGGTCCCAGAGGGCAATATTGATGGCTTTAGCGAAGTGGATATCAGGACCTGCATCGGTGGCCGACCAGCTGATGGCCTCGGGCACTTTCTGATCGTCGAGGGCAATGCTGAACCGGATTTCGGATTTTTTCATGGCTGCAAAAGATTAAAAAAGAACGTCATGCTGAGCGAAGCCGAAGCTGCGCTCAGCATGACGAGCTACTTGGATTGTTCAGTCAAACCGTGGTTAAACGTAGTTGTTCAGCATCACGGGCATCACCAGCATCAGGATGCTTTCGTTGTCATCCGGAGTGGTGGGCATGAGCAGGCCGGCGCGGTTTGGCGTGCTTAGCTCCAACGTAATTTCCTCAGAGTCGATGTTCGACAGCATTTCGGTCAGGAACTTGGCGTTGAAGCCGATTTCCATGTCCTCGCCATCGTACTGGCAGGCCAGCTTCTCGTTGGCTTCGTTCGAGAAGTCGAGGTCTTCGGCTGAAACCGTCAGCTCCGAGCCAGCGAGGCGCAGACGCACCTGGTGGGTGGTCTTGTTGGAGTAGATGCTGATGCGCTTCACCGAGTTCAGCAGTTCCTGGCGGCTGATGATGAGCTTGTTGGGGTTGCTAACCGGAATTACGTTTTCGTAGTCGGGGTAGCGCTCATCAATCAGGCGGCACACGAGGCGCATCTGGTTGAAGCTGAAGAAAGCATTGGAGTTGTTAAACTCTACACGCACCGTAGTGGCCTCGGAGGGCAACGCGCCTTTCAGCAGATTGAAGGCTTTGCGCGGAATGATGATGTTAGCCGTCTGGCCAGCGCCTACGTCGGAGCGGCGGTAGCGCAGCAGGCGGTGGCCATCGGTGGCCACGAAGGTTACCTGGTTGTCGGCTAGCTGCACCAATATTCCCGTCATGGCGGGGCGCAGCTCGTCGGTGCTCACCGCGAAGATGGTCTTGTTGATGGCGCGCGACAGCGACGTGGAGGGAATATCAATGGGCGTCGAGCCCTTCACTACCGGCACGCGGGGGAAATCGGTGGCATTCTCGCCGGCCAGCTTGTAGCGGCCGTTGGAGCTGGCAATTTCAATGGTATACGTCTCCTCATCCAGCGTGAAAGTCACGGGCTGGTCGGGCAGGTTTTTGAGAGTATCGAGCAGGATGCGGGCGGGCGCGGCAATGCGGCCGCTTTCGCGGGCTTCTACGGGCAGCTCGGTCATCATGCTGGTCTCCAGATCGGAGGCCGTAATCATCAGCTTGCCCTCTTCTATCTCAAAGAGAAAGTTCTCCAGAATCGGTACCACGGGGTTATTCGTGACCACGCCATTGATGCTCTGGAGCTGCTTGAGCAGAGCGGAAGACGAAACGATGAACTTCATATGAGAGGTGGGTTTTGGCGTGTTTTGGAAGACGACAAAGATAGGAAACGCGAGCCGGTTTGGAAACCGCCCCGTGCAATGAATTAGGCCCTTTATTAAGTCTTCACTCTATATCCCTAGGCCACTCCGTTGGGATAAATTTGGTCGGTTTGGATTTCCGGTCTGCTTCGGTTATCGTAGGCCACTTGATTACGCTTTGCCTTGGTGTTTCAGTTGGTAAAAGAGAAGTTAGGGAGGTTTAGTATTTTAGCGAACAGACCCCTCACCTTTTGTTCATGCCAGTTACTGCCTTACACCATCTAGTTTATCAGAGCTCTGCTACCACCTCCCTGAGCGAAAAGGATCTGGAAGCAATTCTTACCCAATCGCGCGCCTGGAACCATGCGCATGAACTCACTGGCGTCTTGCTATACAGCAATGAGGAGATTATGCAGGTGCTGGAGGGCCCTGAGGAAGAAGTTCGTTATATATTCCAGCGCATCGAGCAGGACAACCGGCATTACCGCGTCACTAAACTATCCGACGGCCCAATTCAGGAGCGCAATTTCGCCCAATGGTCGATGGGCTTTAAGGCCGTCAATCCCGAAGATTTTCAGCATCTGTTAGGCTATCTTAATCCTACTCAAGACTCCTACCTCGCCGACCATTCCACCAACACGGATGCGTCGCTTTACGCCATGCTGTCAACCTTCGTGACGGAAGACGAAATCAGGTTCTAGGGGGGTACGGCCAAGCAGTTTGAAACAGCGTGTTAATTGTGCAGCCAATGTGCTAGGGGTGCAAAAAACAGCAGGGCCAACACGAGCAGTATTCCGATAGCAGCTACGGTATTTAATACCACAACTTGTCCAGCATTGGCATAGCTATTATCGTACTCTCTGGCCAATATATCTTCTACTATTTGCGTGTTCCGATAACGCGAATACAACCAGATAAAGCCTATTGGCACGAAAACCAGCACACCGAATAAGGCTTCAACAAGTCCTGCTATGATAAAGCTGAAGAGTTCTTCCATGCTAAACCGAGGGTAAGTTGAGTTCCACAATCCGGTGTAGATTAAGCTTAGCTAAACGACGCATAGCGCCGCTTCCGACGCCACGCCCGTACCGCCCCGAACAGGCCTAGCAGCACCAGCGGTGCCACTAAGTTCAGCAGTTGCCAGCGGCGGCGCTCCTCCACAACCCGAAGCTTATCCAGAGGGCGCAGCGTGATTTGCTTGCTGCGTACCGAGATGAGTCCGCTTTCGTCCAGCATATAATCCACGGCATTCAACACCAGCTCACGGTTAGCAAATTCGGTGTTAGCGAGGCGGTCGAAGCCGAGGCGGAAGGGCTGCCCGGTTTTGGGGTCCAGCTCGCTGCGCACGAAGTCCCCATCGGAGAGCACCAGCACTTTGGAAGGCTTGGCCTGCGGGGAAGCTTCGGGCTGAAACTGGTTGGTACAGGGCTCGGCACGGTTAGCGTAAAGCGACCGGAACTGGCCTTCCAGCAAATACCCCACCGGCTGAAACTTCTGCTTGTAGAGCTTCTGATTAGGCTCCAGGCGGGCATCGTTCAGGTTGATGGGCACTGGTGAGGGCAGCACGCGGGTATAGCGTGAGGTGAACAGCAGCGGCGTTTTACGGATGCCCACGGCTTTCACGGTGTCCATGCTGCTCACAAACTTGGTGTACACCGCATCGAGGTTGCGGGTGATGGGGTGCTGGCTGAGGTTGTTGATGAGCGGATAGAACTGCCAGGGCATAGGCTCTACCTTGGGCTTTTCGCCCTCTAGGCCAGTCACCATGGGTACTACGCCGGAGTTGAGGTCCAGAATCAGGTCGGGGTTGATGCGCACGCCGTACTTGAACAGCAGGTCCTCCAGGTTCAGCTGCATCGGGAAGGAGAGCATGCCGCCGCGGTTGGCGCTATCCAGGTTCACGCGCATGGCATCCACGAAGAACAGGGCGTTGCCGCCCTGCGTGATAAATTTATCCAGTTTGAATTTCTCCGGCTCAGAATAAGCGGTGGCGGGCTTAGCCACAATGATGGCACTGAGCGTTTGCAGATCCTGGGGGCGCGCCTTATTCAGGTTCACCCGAAAAACATCATAGAACTGCTGTAGGGAGCCGATCAGGTCGCCGGCTTCGGCATTGCTTAGTTCGCCGTGGCCTTCGAGCACGCCAATGCGCTTCCGATTCCCGGGGCTCAGCTTGCGGATAGCACTAGCCAGCTCATATTCTAGGCCTTCAATGCTTTGGTTGAGCCGCACATCGGAAGGGGCGGCCTGGTTGCCGCGCAGCAGAAGCACTTGTTGCTCTTTGCCGCCGGAAGCGACCGTAGCCCACGGAAAAATGATTTTCTCGACGCGCTTCCCGTTCTCGTTGGCGCCCAGGTTAGTTGGCTGCAGGCCCTTCTTGAGCAGTGTGGCGTAGTACTCGTTGCGGGCCTTTTCGGTGCCGGCCGCCGAGGGGTCCACAAACACATAGTGCAGGTTGGAGCCGCCGTACACCTGCATTTCGTTCAGGGTTTCGCGCACGGATTGCTGCAGGCGGCGAAAGGCCGGCGGGAAGTCGCCGTCGAGGTACACCGTCACGGTGACGGGCTGCTTCAGGTTCTCCAGCAGCTGCTTCGTGGCGCCCGACATGGTATAGCGCTTTTCCTCCGTCATATCCAGCCGGAAGAAGTAAAGGCCACCCAGGAAGTTGAGCAGCAACAGGCCTAGCAGCGCCAGACCGAAGCGCGTCAGGTCGCGGCGTTTGCGCGTGGTAGAAACAGAAGCAACAGGAGCAGATGAAGCCATAAAGCGGCGAATTCAGATCAGATTCTTTTGTCAGCTTGAGCAGTAGCTCAACCCAGACAAGTAGTGGCTATTTGGATTACCAGTTGCGGCTTTGCAACACCAGGCGCGTGCCCAGCAACAGACCTACAATCAGGCTTAAGAAATACAGCAAGTCGCGGGAGTCGATGAGGCCCTTGCTCAGGTCGCGGTAGTGGGCCGCAATACCGAGCTGGCCGATGTAGTAGGCCACCGAACCATCAAATACCGAGGCCAGCGAATCGAAGCCCGAATACACCAAAAAGCAGCCAACCACCGCCACTAGAAAAGCAATGATTTGGTCGCGGGTGATGGCACTGGCGAAGACGCCAATAGCGGCAAAAACCGCCGCCAGCAGTGCCAGCCCCAGGTAAGAGCCCACCGTAGCAGCTGAGTCGATGTTGCCTTTGGGCGCGCCCAGCTGGTACACTGAGTAGTAGTACAACAACGTCGGAACCAGCGCCAAAAGCGCCAACAGCAGGCACGCCAGGTACTTCCCTCCTATTATCTGAGTATCGGTGAGCGGGCGGGTTAGCAGTAGCTCAATAGTACCGGCCTTCTTCTCCTCGGCGAAGGTGCGCATGGTGATGGCCGGAATCAGGAACAGGAAGATCCAGGGGGCCATGTTGAAGAGCGTCTGCAGATCGGCGTAGCCGTAATCGAGCACGCTACTATCGGGAAACACCCACACGAACAGGCCGGTGGCCACCAAAAACACGCCAATGACCACGTAGGCTACTGGGGAGCTCAGGAAAGCATTGAATTCTTTGCGAAGTATGGCGTACATCTAGGAGTGATGTGCTGATAGTTGATAGGTAAATCCGGAGAGTCCACTTATTTCGTCAGAGCCTGGAACACCTGCTCCAGCGACTGTTCTTCCTGCCGTAGGCCTAGCAGCACCCAACCCTGCTGCGCGGCTAAGCGCGAAATAGCGCCGCGCTGATCAGAACCAGCGGCAGCACGAATGCGGTAGGTGTTACCAGCCTCTTGTTCTACCTGATTGATGCCGGGCAAAGCGAGCAACGGTGTGGTGTCAACCGGCTGCTCAAACTCGGCGCGGATAATGGTTTCGCCAGCCGCTTTGGCACCCAGTTCCGAAACTGGTGAATCGGCTACGAGCTGGCCACGGTTGATGATAACGGCGCGGCTGCAGAGAGCAGCTACTTCGGGCAGAATGTGCGTGGAGAAGATGACCGTCTTATCCTGGCCCAGCTCCCGAATCAGGGTCCGGATTTCGCCAATCTGGTTGGGGTCTAGGCCAGTTGTGGGCTCATCGAGGATGAGCACGCCAGGGTCGTGGATAAGCGCCTGAGCCAGGCCTACGCGCTGACGGTAGCCTTTCGATAACGCCCCGATTTGCTTGTTCTGCTCCCGGCCCAGGCCTACGCGGTCAACCATTTGGCGCACGCGTTGCTGTAAATGGTTGCCTTTCAGTCCGTGCACGGAGCCAATGAATTCCAGATACTCATGCACGTACATATCCAGGTAGAGCGGGTTGTGCTCCGGCAGATAGCCCACGCGCCGGCGCACTTCTAGGGGAGCCGCCAGCACATCGTAGCCTTCCACTACCACGGTCCCGGCGGTGGGCGGCAGGTAGCCGGTGGCAATCTTCATAGTCGTGGACTTGCCTGCCCCATTGGGCCCCAGAAACCCCAGGATTTCGCCTTTACCGGCCGTAAAGCTGATGTTGTTGACGGCCACTTGCGTGCCGAAGGTTTTCGTCAGCTGTTGAACTTCTACCATTTGCTTAGTCTAATTCAATTGGCTGCCAATCAGAAGCAGACAACCCAAATTCAGTGGCTACACTAAGAGCATTGCCAAAGTTTTCGTACCACTCGTCACCACCAGTACTTAAATCGACACTATTTAAGTAATACACAAAGAAGCCTCCTGTTTGCATAGAATCTTCCTCTAATACTAAATGATCTATTCCATCATCTAATGGTACAGGTAGAACAAGCTTCCACTTTTCACCCATCTACTTAGGCTGCGTGGGCCGCATCTGTATTTCTGAAATCATCGTCGTTTGCGGAGCTTCCAGAGCGTGCACAATAGTAGCAGCAATATCCTCGGGCTGCATCTGGTGCGGATCAGGCTCTTGGCCGGGCGTGGCGCCATTGAAGTTCGTTTCCACGGAGCCAGGCATCACGCATGTCACGCGCACGCCGGCGGGGCGCACTTCCTTAAATAGCGCATCGGAGAAGCCGCGCACAGCGTACTTAGTAGCACAGTAGCCCGCTAGGTTAGCAGAGCCTGCAGTGGCGGCCAGAGAAGCCACATTGATGATGTGGCCTAGCTGCTGCTTTTTCATCTGGGGCAGCGCCGCCTTGGTGCAATAGAATAGCCCATGCACGTTGGTATCAAACATCTCGTGCCAGTCATCGGAAGAGAAGCCGTCCACTGGGCCGAAGTGGCCTAGGCCGGCATTGTTCACCAGCACATGTATTTCCTGACCTAGCTCGCGCTGGGTGTTGGTATAGGCCTCTTTCACGGCCACTTCATCGCGCACATCGCACTCGAAAAACTGGAAACGCTCGTGCTCCAACCCTTCGGGCGCCGTACGGCCCCAACCAGCCACTAGGGCACCTTTTGCCAGCAATGCCTCGGCGGTAGCCCGCCCAATTCCTTTGCTGACGCCTGTGATAATGGCTACCTTGCCGCTTAAGTCCATAGCAGTACCAGATGACTTGGTTTGAAATAGGGATGCAAGTTAGCGCCCCACGTCGGCTTTTACGTGCATCGGCCATTGGAGTCGTGGCTTTGCTGTCGTTGGCAGGTTGCCAGAAGGAAAATGAGGCGGGTTGCTTCACGAGTACCGGCAACATCATTACGGAGCGGCGGGCATTATCTCCTTTCCGGGTGCTCACCACCTACGATAATGTGCAGGTGACGCTTGTGCAGGACACGGAAACGTACGCCGAAGTACGGGCCGGCAAAAACCTGCAGGATGATATTCGGCTGGAAGTAGAAGGCAACCAACTCACCATCCGGAATACCAGCCGCTGCAACTGGGTACGCCGCTACAACACGCCCCGCGAAGTTACGCTGCACACGCCCCGCCTCACCGATGTATTCCTGCGTGGGCAGGCCGATATCCGGACCGCCGGCCCCTTCCGGGCCGATACGCTCTTCGTGCACCTTGTAGGTTCCGGCGACTATCATTTGAACCTCCAGAGCAAATACCTGAACGCAGACCAGTACGAGCTAGGCGACATCTATCTGGAAGGCCAAACCGACGAACTTCACCTCACCATTGGCGGCGGCGGCAGCACGTATGCTACTGGCCTACCAACTCGTCAAGTGTATCTGCGCTCTAATTTCGACAGCGAAGGCAGTGCCTACTTCCGACCTTCCGAGCTACTCACGGGCGTTCATGCAGGCATCGGGACGGTTTACTACCACGGCATGCCAGCTACTGATCTGCGGGTTACGGGCAAGGGCAGGCTGGTGAAGGAATAACTGCCACTTCGTAGGTTCTGCTGGTCAACAGAGTGGCCTACAAATCGCCGAGCTGGGGCCGAATCAGGAGTTCTTCTACCACTGCTTGCGGCGAGAGGCTGAACGTGCTGAAGATGGCCTCGGCTACATCCTCCGCCCGAATAAACCGCTCCGCGGGCAGGTTGGTGCCTTCCCAACTGGCCGTGAGCGTAGCGCCCGGCAGCACGGCCGTCACACGGATGTTGTGCTCTTTCAGCTCTTCCCGCAGGTTTTTTGTAAAACCCAGCAGCGCAAATTTGGCAATGCCATAAGAGCCGCCATTAGGATAGGCCGTGAGACTGGCCGTGGAGCAAATAGTAAAAATATGCCCCTTGCGATGCGCAATTAGGCCGGGTAGCAGGGCCAGCGTCACGTCGTAGGCGCTGAGCAGGTTGGCGGCCAGCATCTGGCGCAGCTGCGAGCCATCCTGGGGTTCATCCTGCAGGCGGCCCGGAATGAAGGCTCCCGCATTGTTTACCAGCACCTCCACCTGGCCCAGGCCACGCACGAAGTCGGTGAAGCGGTGCGCGTCGGTTTGCTGGCTCAGGTCGGCGGGGTGCGTGTGCAGCTGGGCGGCGGGAAGTTCGGCCTGTACGGCAGCTTGCAGCGCGTCGAGGTCGGTGGTAGAACGGGCGCAGGTGGCTACCGGATAGCCAGCGCGCAGAAACCTGAGTACCAGCGCCCGGCCGATTCCCTTTGTACCCCCGGTAATCACCACGATATTTTTTTGCATTCCTTTGATTGCTGAAACTGTTTTTACGTAAGTGAGGCGGGTTAGCTCCTCCATATTCTATGGCAGGCCTCCCCGACCACAAGAACCCGCTTTTCCTTCTTCTGTTCCGCTTTTATGGTCAAGTCATTTGGCGAATTTCTGCTCTTTATCCAGAGTATGCTCTCCCGAAAAGAGCGTTTTAGTGTACTCTGGACCCGCACAATTGACGAATGTATCGTCATTGGCGTAAACTCCATCTTTATTGTTGCCATCGTGTCGGCCTTCATTGGGGCCGTTACGTGCGTGCAGATTGCCTACAACCTTACCAATCCGCTCATCCCGAAGAGCACCATCGGGTACATGGTGCGCGAAATGACGATTTTGGAGCTGGCCCCCACCATCACCAGCATTGTGCTGGCGGGTAAGGTTGGTTCCAGCATTGCGGGTGGCCTAGGCACCATGCGCATCACGGAGCAGGTTGCCGCGCTTGAAGTAATGGGTATCAACTCAGCCTCTTACCTGGTATTGCCCCGAATTATTGCGGCCATGCTGATGTTTCCGCTCCTCGTGATTCTGGCTATGGCGTTGTCCATCATCGGGGGGTATCTGGCCGGTACGCTCACGGGCGCGGTTTCAGCTCAGGAGTACGTGGAAGGAATTCGGACCGATTTCATTCCCTACAACATTGTGTTTGCCTTGATTAAATCGGTGGTGTTTGCCTTCCTGGTATCCGCTATTTCGGCGTTCAAAGGCTACTACACGCAGGGCGGTGCCCTAGAAGTTGGCGCGGCCAGCACCGACGCCGTGAACAATTCCATTATTGCGATTCTGGTAGCCGACTTCGCCTTGGCAGCCATTCTGTTGTAATCCGGAAGCCTCGAATAAATACTTGAGAATATTCTCTTTATTCTGTCTTCTGGCTTCTATCTCCTAGCTTCTCTCATGATTGAAGTACATAATATCCAGAAATCCTTCGATGG
Organism: Hymenobacter gelipurpurascens; assembly: GCF_900187375.1. NCBI lineage: Bacteria > Pseudomonadati > Bacteroidota > Cytophagia > Cytophagales > Hymenobacteraceae > Hymenobacter > Hymenobacter gelipurpurascens. Next base: position 1,586,028 of record NZ_FYEW01000001.1, read on the forward strand.
CAATCAGGTGCTGAAAGGCATCAACTGCACCTTCGAAACGGGTAAGTGTAACCTGCTACTGGGCGGTTCCGGCACTGGTAAATCGGTGCTGTTGCAGTGCATTGTAGGCCTGATGAAGCCCGATATTGGCAGCATCACTTTCGATGGCACCGTGTTCACCAACAACAAAGTGGACATCAAGCAGGAAATTCGTCGCAAAATCGGAATGCTGTTCCAGGGCTCAGCCCTGTTCGACTCCATGACGGTAGCCGAAAACGTGGAGTTTCCGCTGAAAATGCTCATGACGGAAATGAGCCGCGAAGAGCGAAAAGATCGGGTGGAATTCTGCCTCAAGCGCGTAGGACTAGAAAACGCCGGCACCAAAATGCCCTCCGAGATATCGGGCGGCATGAAGAAGCGGGTAGGTATTGCGCGGGCCATTGCGCCTAACTGTACGTACCTATTCTGCGACGAACCCAACTCCGGCCTCGACCCGCTCACCAGCATCAAGATTGACGAGCTGATTCACGAAATCACGCACGAATACGGCATCACGACCGTCGTAGTAACGCACGATATGAACTCAGTCATCGAAATCGGTGACCATATCATCTTCCTCTACAAAGGCCAGAAGCTCTGGGACGGCAACAAGGATGAAATCCTGAACGCCCAGGTGCCCGAGCTAAAGGAGTTTATCTTCAGCAGCAGCTTAGTACGCGCCGCCAAAAAAGTAGACGACGAAACCCAAGGTGGCCTAGCTGCCGCCACCACCGACGAGGCAATCAATATTTAATCTGATTGTAGTCGTCGTCATTGCGAGCAAAGCGACGCAATCTTTCTCAATGCACGAGCCGTTGACGACCAAAAAAGCCCTTACCTCCACTGTGGAAGTAAGGGCTTTTCAGTAGGCCGCCGTTGGCGCAACTGGAAGGAAGGATTGCGTCGCTCTGCTCGCAATGACAGGCTTGGTGGCCTAGAAGCCTTCGCGACGCCGAAGCTCTGTGATGTGCGCTACGTGGTGCCGGCCGTGCCACGCGTAGAGCACCAGCGCCTGCTCCAGGGTGAACTTGCGCTTGGTGCCCGGGTGATAGAACGTGCGCTGCCACTGCTGCTCCGTGAGGTTCCGCAGCAGGAATGTCCAGCGGATATGCAGTGACTCCAGCAAGGCCAACGACACCGCCGGTGGTGTTGCGGCAGTATCAGGTAACTCAGCCCATAGCTGCTCTTCGTAGGGGCAGATGGTGGGGTTATCTTCCGTTAGGGCCAGCTTGAAGCGGACGAAGCTGTTGAGGTGCGAGTCGGGCAAATGATGCACTACCTGACGCACCGACCAGCCGCCGGGCCGGTAGGGCGTATCCAGTTGGGCCGGCGTAAGGCCTGTAACGGCGGCACGCAGTTGGTCCGAGAGCAGCGCAATCTGCGCTACGTAGGCCATGCGGGCGCCGCGCTCCAACGGCTCATCGGGCAAAATGGGGTGGCCTATGGGAAAACGCAGATCGGGGGTGGCAGTAGTTTCCATGTAATGTAGGGTGAAGGGGCACGCAAAGTAACACCACCGGGCAGTACTCAGCGTGCAGGTGGCTTAGAAACAGCAACGGCCTCTCTTGTTCAGAGAAGCCGTTGCAAAGTAGTTGAGGCCGATACCTTAGCCGTTACGCTTGTTGAGTTCGTCGCGGATTTTGGCAGCCTTCTCGTAATCTTCTTTTTCGAGGGCCTGGGCCAGCATTTTGGTCAGCTCATCCAACGAAACCTGTCCGCTTGGCTCGCGGGGCTCGGGCTGGGGTCCAGCCGTTTCGCCCGAAACGTCATCCTCGTCCTCATCTTCGTCGTCGGTGTCTTCGTCCGCATTTTCGTCGAGGTCGGAGAGAATGATACCGGCTTCACTGAGCACACTTTCCACCGTATAAATCGGCACGCCAAAGCGTAGGCCGATGGCAATGGCATCGGAAGGGCGCGAGTCCAGCTCAAACGTCGTGGCCCCATCAGAGCACACAATTTTGGAGTAGAACACGCCTTCTTTGAGGTCGGAAATCAGGACCTCCAACACGGCTACATGCACCTGCTCGGCAAAGGCCTTAAAAAGGTCGTGCGTGAGGGGCCGGTTCGGATTGATTTTCTCTATCTGAATGGCGATACTCTGCGCCTCAAACATGCCGATAATGATCGGCAAGCGCCGGTTGCCGGTTTTTTCACCCAGAATAAGGGCAAACGAACCCGACTGCGACTGGCTGGACGAGAGGCCCAGAATTTCGAGCTGAATTTTTTTCACCAGGTAACGTACTGATTTACTGAAGTATTAGACACTGCCCTGCTGCTATATACGAATGTGCTAATCAATTGCCATAAAACCGCGGCTCCCAGCAATTAATCGGCGCCAACGCGGCGGCAGTGGCCTAGCCCAGTTCCTTTACGGCCTGGGTTAGTTTGGGCAATACGTCAAATACGTCGCCTACGATGCCATAATCAGCAGCTTTGAAGAAAGGAGCCTCCGGATCTTTGTTGATGACCACGATAACCTTCGACGAGTTTACGCCCGCCAAGTGCTGAATAGCACCCGAAATACCGCACGCAATGTACAGGTTCGGCGATACCGTGATGCCGGTCTGGCCCACGTGCTCGTGGTGAGGGCGCCAATCGACGTCGGACACTGGTTTGGAGCAAGCCGTAGCTGCGCCTAGTGCCTTCGCCAGATCCTCAATCAGACCCCAGTTCTCGGGGCCTTTCATGCCACGGCCACCCGAAACCACTTTATCAGCCTCAGGTAGCAATACTCCACCCGTCTGCTCCTGCATGATTACCTGCTTCGGGGCATCCGTAAAGTCAGCATCAGTAAGTTGAGCTGAGAAAGACTCTACCTGGGCAGTTTTGCCGGCTTCGTGCAGGGCCTCGATGGAGTTTTTCTTTACGGCCAGAATCTTCCGGTCGCCGCTCAGTACTACATCAGCAAAGGCTTTGCCCGAGAAGGCGCCGCGCTTCACCGTGAACTGGCCACCGTCGTTCTTAGGCAGCTCCACTACGTTGGTAGCTAGGCTAGCCTGCAAACGTACCGACAGGCGCGAGCCAACGGCCGCGCCGATGTTGGAGTTAGCCAGTACAATTACTTTAGAATCTTCTTTCTGAGCGGCAGCAGCAATCAGCTTAGTGTAGGCGCCGTTCACGAAGTCCTTCAGACGGGGCTCTGCATCGTAGAGCACTTTCGTGATACCCTGCTCACCGAGCGCGGCCAGATTGGCCTCGGTAGCCTCGCCTACGGCAACAGCCGTGGCAGTAGTGCCGAGCATCTGGGCCACCTGGCTGCCATAGGAGGCTACTTCCAGCGAGGATTTCTTTACCTCACCGCCGTCACATTCAACAACAACTAGTACAGACATTGTAGGAAATCTTAAATGTTGGAGGTTGTGAGCCGAACGGAGCATGAATAGTGGCCTAGCTGGCCTCATTCCGCTCTACGTCAGCCCCAACCGTTTCTAGATAACTTTGGCTTCGTTGCGGAGCAGCTTGATCAGGTCACCGGCGCTTTCAGCGGGGATGAGCTTTACACCCTGCTTCTTGGGGGGCAGCGCGTACTCGGCTACCTCCGTGCGCGGCGCATCGCCCACGGGCTCCACCACCTTCAGGGGCTTGGTACGGGCCGTCATGATACCGCGCATGTTCGGGATGCGAGGCTCACACATGGGCTGCTGGCAGGAAGCCACGAACGGAGCATTCACCTCCACGATTTCCTTGCCGCCTTCAATTTCGCGTTCCAGTGTAGCAGTGTTGCCGCTCATATCGAGCTTCATGGCCGGGGCCACCGTCGGGATACCGAGCAGCTCGCCTACCATGCCGTGCACCTGGAAACCATTGTAATCAATGCTTTCCTTACCCATCAGAATCACATCATAACCGCCATCTTTGGCGATGCTGGCAATCTGCTGGGCCACGAAGAACGCATCCTTCGGGAAGGCATTCACGCGGATAGCATCGTCGGCGCCGATAGCCAGCGCTTTGCGAATATTTGGTTCAGTATCGGCCTCGCCCACGTTCAGTACCGTAACAGTACCGCTACCCTGGGCTTCTTTTAGCTCAATTGCGCGAGTGAGGGCATACTCATCCCACGGATTAATAACGAATTGCACGCCGGCCTTATTAAACTCCTTGTTATCGGGCGTGAAGGCAATTTTAGTGGTCGTGTCGGGCACGTTGCTGATGCAAACGAGAAACTTCATCTACGGCTGCTTGTGGTGAAGGAGAAACTACGGGAAAGCCCCAAATTTGGGGCGAAGATACTGAAAATACTACCTGATGGAAACCAAGCCAAGCCGCTTACAACAACTACTCGCCTTCCTCGAAGACGACCCCAAGGACCCTTTTACCATCTACGCCATTGCCACGGAATACCGCGAAACGGAGCCAGAAAGGGCCATGGAGTACTATAATACGCTGCTTGCCGAGCATCCGGATTACGTGGGTACGTATTACCACGCAGGCAAGATGCTGGAGCAATTAAAAAAGCCCGATGAGGCCGAAAAAGTTTACCGGCTAGGCCTATCGGTAGCGCGCCGGGCCGGCCAAATGCACGCCGCCAGCGAATTGCAGCAGGCCCTGAACCAGTGTTTGGGCCTCGATTATGAGGATGATTAAGCTCCGCACAAGCCAGCACGCAGGCCGATAAGTACACACTCACCCGGCCTTCATCTTATTTGCAAAAATTTGCTTCACCTCCCCTACTTAGTAGTCAGGCAGACGGTTGACGCTGTACCGTTGCCTTACTCACGCCTCTAACTTCCTCCATGAAAATTCTGCTCGTTGAAGACGAACCGAAAGTCTCTGCCTTTATCAAGAGAGGCCTAGAGGAAGAAGGCATGGAGGTAGAAGTGGCCTACGATGGGCGTTTTGGGCAGCAACTGGCCCTCTCCCGCGCCTACGACCTGATTATTCTGGATGTGATCCTGCCTCACTTTAGTGGCCTAGAGGTGCTGCGGGCGATACGTACCCAAAACCAGCAGACGCCGGTGCTCATGCTAACGGCCCTCGGTACCACCCAGGACAAGCTCCACGGTTTCGGAGGCGGCGCCGATGATTATCTGGTGAAACCCTTCGATTTTCCGGAGCTGGTAGCCCGGGTGCATGCCCTCACACGCCGCCGGGGCCAGCAGGTTAAGAGTGCCGTGCTCACGTTCGATGACCTCACGCTGGACACGGCGGCCAAAACAGTGGCGCGAGCAGGCCAGACCATCAAGCTTACGGCCCGCGAGTTTGGCTTGCTGGAGCTGTTTCTGCGCCACCCAGGCCGGGTGCTGAGCCGGGCCGAAATAGCCGGCGACGTTTGGGAGGATTCCTTCGATGCGGGCTCCAACGTGGTAGATGTGTATGTGAATTACCTGCGCAACAAGGTTGATAAAGGCTTCGCGCAGAAGCTCATTCATACAGTGGTGGGCATGGGCTATGTGCTGCGCCACCAATAGTAAAAGGTGAGATGAGGAGATAATGAATGACGTGATGAAGGTGATTCTGCCTTTTCCTCCGCCCATTTACAGGCATAGAGTGGCCTAGGCCACTCCCACTTCTCCCCCTCTTTACTCCATCACCTCTTAATCTCGTCACCTCATCACCCCATCACATGACCATCCGCAACCGTCTGACGTGGCTCTTCCTGGGCCTGGTAGCCGTTATTTTGCTGGCGGCCATGTCGGTGGTGTATATTCTGCAGGCTGATTATACGCACGAGGAATTCCACCAGCGCCTGCGCGACCGGGCCGAGGTAACGGGCTATGTTTTTCTGGAGCAGGATGAGCTGCGGGCCGAAGCGTTCCGCAACTTCCAACGGCGCTACCTGCGTACGCTTACGGGCGAGGTGCTGCAGATTTACGACTCCAAGCTTCAGCCGCGGTTTATTGAGCAGGATGTACGCATCAAGATTCCCGAACGCATTCTGGCGCGCATTCTCACGGAAAAGGAAGTGTACTTCGATTTGGGCCGGCGCCAGGCGGTAGGCCTATTCTACAGCGACAACCAGGGTGAATACATCATTGTGGCGGCGGCCGAAAACCACTCGGGCGCGGCGCGTCTGGAGTATCTGGCTTCTATTTTGGCGGCCATTTTTGTCGTGAGTCTGGTGGTTATTTACGTAGCCGGGCGAGTGTTTGCCGGCCGGGCCCTGGCCCCCATTGCAGCCGTCAACGACCAGGTAGACCGCATTACCACGCAGGATCTGCATTTGCGCGTAAACGAGGAGCTAGGCCACGAGCAGGATGAGCTGACCCGCCTGGCGCGCACCTTCAACCGCATGCTTGAGCGCCTGGAGGATGGCTTTGAAACGCAACGCACCTTTGTGAGCAATGCTTCGCATGAGCTGCGTACGCCTCTCACGGCCACCATCGGGGAAATTCAGGTGCTCCTGACCCGGGCCCGCAACCCGGAGGAATACCAGCAAGGGCTGGACTCGGTACTTCACGAGCTTCAGCAGCTTAAATCTCTCTTCAACAGTCTACTGGAACTCACGCAGGCCGACACCAGCAGTGCCATCGGTGATACTATCCGGCTGGATGAGTTGCTATGGGAAGCGCGCGCATCGGTAGAGCCCGAACAGCGCCGCCGCGTGCAGATTACGCTGCTCGACTTGCCTGACAATGCCGACCATATGGAAGTAATGGGTAACCGGCAGTTGTTAAGCCGTGCCCTAAAAAATCTGCTGGATAATGCGCTGAAATACTCAGCGCCTAGCACCCTGGTTTCGGTTCAGTTCTCGCACCACCAGGGCCGCAGCCATATCCGGATTGAAGATCACGGCATTGGTATCAGTGCAAAAGCGCTGCCGCAGATCTTTCAGCCTTTCTTTCGAGCCGATAATGCCCGTGGGGTAACAGGACATGGTATTGGCCTGGCATTGTCGCGCCGCATTATTGAAGTACACGGCGGCCAGCTGACTATTACTTCTCAGCTAGGCCAGGGCACCACGGCACAAATCAGCTTTTAGCAACATCATAGCTACCGCGTTAAGCACTCTGAAAGCTTCCGTTCAGTCTGAGGCAGAAACCCGGTTCTAGACCTTGTAGAAATACCTAATAGAAATAATTATCTCTTCTAATCCTTTTCTAATTCACCTCTAATACGCCCTTAATACGGTGGGCGTACCCTTGCATATCCAAACGCGAAAACCGGATATGCAACGCTTCTTTTATTTGCTGACAGCCTCTCTGCTGCTTGGCCTCTCTATCCGCACGCAGGCGGCTCCTTTACGCGCCGACACGGTCCGGCTTACGCTACCAGAAGCCGAAAAGCGCTTCGTGGAAAGCAATCTGAATTTGCTGGCCCAACGCTACAACGTTTCGGCGGCGGAAGCCCAGGTTCTGCAAGCGAAGCTCTGGGACAACCCCACCATTTCGCTGGAGCAGAACGCCTACAACCCCCAGACCCGCAAAGCCCTTGACGTAACCCGCACCGGCAATACCGCCGTGCAGGTGCAGCAGCTGTTTGCCATTGCCGGCCGCCGCAAAGCCGCTACCAGCGTTGCGCAGCAAAACGCCCTCGTGGAGCAATTCAATTTCGAGGACTTGGTTCGGACCCTGCGCTTTCAGCTCCGCAGCACTTTCTACGACCTGTACTACAAGCAGCAAAGCGTGGGCGTGTATGACAAGGAAGTAGCCAGTTTTGAGCGCACAGTAGGCCTCTACCAGAGCCAGTACAGCAAGGGCAACATTGCGCTCAAAGAAGTTATCCGCCTGAAAGCCTTTCTCTTTCAGTTGCGCAATGAGCACCAGGCCCTGCTCAACGATATTGCCTCGGAGCACGCTGATCTGCGCGTTCTGATGGGCGACACCAGCGGCGCCTACTATCTGCCCAACGCCGACTCAAACCGCCTCAGAAGCCTCTCGCTGGCCGACCGCAGCGAAGAGCAGCTCGTTGACTCGGCGCAGGTGTACCGCGCCGACCTGAAGGCCCGCCAGGCCAGTGTGCAGCAGCAGGCCCAGAACCTGCGCTACCAGCGCGCCCTGGCCGCCCCCGATCTGGCCCTGGGCTACGTGTACGACCGCGCCGGCAACTACATCCAGAACTACAATGCCGTGACGCTGGGCATTGCAGTGCCCATTTTCAACCGCAACCAAGGCAACATCCGCACGGCGCAAAACCAGGTAGAGGTTAGCAAGGCCCAGCTAGGCCAGCAGCAGCTGGTAGTGAAGAACGATGTGCAGGAAGCTTGGCGCCAGGCCCGCCAAACGGATCAGCTCTATCAGGGCACCGACCGGGAAACGTCGGATTTCGACCGCCTGATGAAGGGCATTGATGAGAGCTATGCCAAGCGCAACCTCACGCTCGTGGAATTCCTGGACTTCTACGAGAGCTACAAAAACAACCTCGTGCAGCTCAACAACTTGCGCGCCAGCCGTGTGCGGGCCTTTGAGCAACTTAACTATGCCGTGGGCCGCCCGGTGTTCAAAGCTGAATAATCATGTTTTCCGTCCTCTCCTGCCGCTTCTCAAGTCGCCATTCCATGAACCGCTATGCCACCCTGGCCACCTCACTGGCCCTCCCGCTTGCCCTCGGATTGGGGGGCTGCTCCAAAGCTGATGAAGCAGACGCTACCTCCAAGGCTGAAGCTGGCTTCTCGCTCTCTGACCAAATGATGCGGGAAATAAAAATTGATACGGTACGCGCCCAGCCGGTGCGTGATGAGCTGACACTTTCGGGCCAGATTGCTTCCAACGGCGACAAAACAGTGAAAGTGTACCCGCTGGTAGGCGGCGTGGTGGAGCAGCTCTCAGTGGAGCTTGGCGACCACGTGACCAAGGGGCAGGTGCTGGCCGTGATTAAGAGCGGTGAAATTGCGGACCTGCAAAACCAGAGCAGCAGCGCCGGCACCGACCTCGACATTGCCCGCAAAAACCTGCAGGTGCTGGAAGACCAGTATGCCGCCGGCCTGGCCTCGGAGCGCGACGTGAGCCTGGCCCGCCAGGAGCTGCGCAAGGCGCAAGGCAATGTGGGCAAGAGCCGCAAGCAGCTAAGCGTGTACGGCGTATCGGCTGATGGCACCTACACGCTGCGGGCGCCCATCTCGGGCTTTATCACGGAGAAGAACGTGACGGATCATATGCAGTTCAATGCTGACAATGTTGGCAACCTATTCACGGTCAGCAATCTGGATGACATCTGGATTATGGCCAACGTGTTTGAGTCAGACATCTCGAAGGTGAAGGAAGGATACGCCGCCGACGTCACGACCCTTTCCTACCCCGACAAGCACTTCACAGGCCGCATCGACAAGGTGTTCAACGTGCTCGACCCCGAGAGCAAAGTGATGAAGGTGCGCGTGCGCCTTAGTAACCCCGGCTACCTGCTCAAGCCCGAAATGTACGCGCAGGTAAAGGTGCTCAACACCGAAAAGCAACAAATGCTGGCCGTGCCTTCCAAAAGCGTGGTGTTCGATAAGGACCGCAACTTCGTGATGGTCTTTAAGGACCGTAATCATGTGGAAACCCGCGAAGTGAAGATTGCCAAAACCGTCGGCGACGTGAGCTACGTCCAGACTGGCCTACGGGATGGTGAGCGGGTTATCGGCCAGAACCAGCTCCTCGTGTACGACGAGCTGAACGACTAATTATCAAGAAGCTGGAAGCTAAGCACTAGCAGCTGCGGCAAGGGCCTCAGCAGTCATTCTGCTGCCTGCTTCTGCCGCCCAGTTTACGCTGAACCAATTCTAGCTCCTAGCTTCTGCCTTCTAGCTACTTAATCCTATGGGTAAGTTCATTCAACAAGTAGTCGCGTTTTCGCTCAAGAACCGCTTCTTCGTCTTCTTCATGACGGCCCTGCTCATTGCGGGCGGCGTCTATAGCTACGTGCACACGCCCATTGAGGCGTTTCCGGACGTTACCAACACCCAGATCATCATTGTAAGCCAGTGGCCCGGCCGCTCGGCGGAAGAGGTGGAGCGGTTCGTATCGGTGCCGATTGAGGTGGCCATGAACTCGGTGCAGAAGAAGAGCAATATGCGCTCCATCAGCATGTTCGGTCTGTCGGTGCTCAAAATCAACTTCGACGACGACGTAGATGATTTCTACGCCCGGCAGCAGGTGAACAACCTGTTGGCGGGCGTGAGCCTGCCTTCCGATTGCGAAAACCATGTGCAGCCGCCGTACGGGCCTACCGGTGAGATTTTCCGCTACACCGTGCAGGGCAAAGGCCGCTCCACCAACGATTTACTGGCCATCCAGGACTGGGTGGTGGAGCGCGCCCTAAAGAGCGTGCCCGGCGTGGCCGATATTGCCGCGTTTGGGGGCACCAAAAAGGTGTATGAAATCACGGCCGATCCGGCTCAGCTCCAGATGTATAACCTTACGCCCCTGGAAGTATTCCAGGCCGTGCAGAAGAGCAACATCAACGTGGGTGGCGACGTGATTGAGAAGAACGGACAGGCCTACGTGGTGCGCGGGATAGGCCTACTGGAAAACCCGGAGGAAATCGGCAACATCATCGTCGACCATGTGAACGGTACGCCTATTCTGGTGCGCAACGTGGCCCGCGTAACGGAAAGTCACCTGCCCCGCGTAGGCCAGGCCGGCCTGGATGGGAACGACGACGTGGTGGAGGGCATCGTGATTATGCGTAAGGGCGAAAACCCCGCCGAGGTGCTAGGCCGCGTGAAAGACAAGATTGAGGAACTGAACACCAAAGTGCTGCCCTCCGGCGTGAAGCTGGTGACGTTCTACGACCGGGACGTGCTGATGGACAAGTGCACCGAAACCGTGATTCACAACCTGATTGAGGGCATTGTGCTCGTGACGCTGGTGGTGTTCCTGTTTATGGCCGACTGGCGCTCTACCCTAATTGTGGGTGTGGTAGTGCCACTGGCCTTGCTGTTTGCGTTTATCTGCCTACGCCTGAAAGGCATGAGCGCCAACCTGCTAAGCATGGGCGCCATCGACTTCGGCATCATCATCGATGGGGCCGTGGTGATGGTGGAAGGCATTTTTGTAGTGCTCGACCACAAAGCGCATAAGGTGGGCATGCCAGTGTATAACAAGCTGGTGAAGATGAGCCTGATCAAGAAAACCGGCGGCGAATTGGGCAAAGCTGTGTTCTTTTCCAAGCTCATCATCCTGACCTGCCTGCTCCCCATTTTCGCTTTTGAGAAAGTAGAAGGCAAAATGTTCTCCCCCCTGGCCTACACGCTTGGCTTTGCCCTCATTGGCGCCCTGCTACTGACGCTCACGCTGGTGCCGGTGCTGGCTTCTATCCTGCTGAATAAGAACGTGCGGGAGAAGAACAACCCCATCGTTAACTTCTTCGACCGGAATGTGGTACGGGCCTTTGGCTTCACGATGGCCAACAAGCGCCTGAGCCTGGTTGCCTCCTTTGCCCTGATGGCGGGCGTGCTATATTCTTATACGTTTCTGGGCTCTGAATTCCTGCCCGAGCTGAACGAAGGCGCGCTGTGGGTAGAAGCTAAGTTACCGATGTCCTCATCGCTGACGGCCACTACCAAGCAGGTGGCGGAGTTCCGCAAGATCCTAGGCTCCTTTCCCGAGGTGAACGGTGTGCTCAGCCAGACGGGCCGCTCCAACGACGGCACTGACCCCTCGGGCATGTATTACGTGCAGTGCCAAGTGAACCTGAAACCGCAGGAAGAATGGAAGCGCAAGATTACCAAGGAGCAGCTCATCGAGGAGATGGATAAGAAGCTGCGCGTGTATCCGGGCGTCATCTACAACTACTCACAACCTATCATTGACAACGTAGCCGAAGCCGTGGCAGGCATCAACGCCTCCTTGGCCGTCAAGATTTTCGGCAACGACCTCAAGCAGATCAATGCCAAAGCCGACTCCGTAGCCACGATTTTGCGGGGCGTGCGGGGCGTGAAAGACCTGGGCATTCTGCGCAACCTAGGCCAGCCCGAAATGAGTATTCTGCTCGATCAGAACCGTATGGCCACGTATGGTGTGGCAGCTGCTGATGCCCAAGCCGTGGTGGAAATGGCCATTGGCGGTAAGGCGGCTACGCAGCTGTTTGAGGGCGAGCGGAAGTTCGATATCCGCATCCGGTACCCCCAGCAATACCGCAGCACCGAAGAAGAAATCGGGGCGCTGCGTGTGCCTACCCTGAAAGGCGGCCAAGTGGCGCTCAAGGAAATCTCCTCCATCCGGACGGTAAACGGCCCCGCCTCGGTGTATCACGACAATGGGCAGCGCTTTATTGCCGTGAAGTTCTCCGTCCGCGACCGGGATATGGGCTCCACTATTGCCGAGGCGCAGAAGAAAGTAAACGCTCAGATTCACCTGCCTAAAGGTTACAGCATTGCCTGGGCCGGGGAGTTTGAGAACCAGGTGCGCGCCCAGCAACGCCTGAGCCAGATGGTGCCCGTGGCCCTGGTCATCATCTTTATTCTGCTGTTCATCACGTTCGGCAATGCCAAAGATGCTGGCCTAGTGCTCGTAAACGTACCTTTTGCCCTCATCGGTGGCATTGTGGCCCTGCATCTCACGCACACCAACTTCAGCATTTCGGCGGGTATTGGTTTCATTGCCCTGTTTGGCATCTGTATTCAAAACGGGGTGATTCTGATTACGGTGTTCAAACAGAATATGCGCAAGAAGATGAGCCTGCCCGAAGCCCTGCGCACCGGCGTGGCTTCCCGCGTGCGGCCCGTGGTCATGACGGCCCTGATGGCCATGATTGGCTTGTTCCCGGCCGCACTAAGCACCGGCATTGGCTCCGAGACACAGAAGCCGTTGGCCATTGTGGTAATTGGGGGCCTGGTATCGGCCACCATCCTCACGCTGCTCATATTCCCCCTGATCTTCAACGCCGCCTACCGTGCCCAGCACACTCACTACGGTGACGACCCTGAGCTGCATCCCGAGCTGCACCAGCAACCCATGCTGGCCCATTAGCCAAGCTGCCAGCCAGACGCAAGAACGCCCGACCATATGGTCGGGCGTTCTTGCGTCTGGCTGGTTGGGTGAATACCTGGCCTAGACAGTGCATATTGTACTGTGGGCTACTGGCCTAGGCCACTTGCTTTACTGCACCGCTACGGCATTTGCTTTCAGCACCTTCTGAAAGAACAGAACATGATAGGGCAGCGCGTTTTCCCAGTATTGCCAGGTATGCGCGCCGGGCCGTTCGGTATAGTCGTGTGGCGTGTGGTTGTAGACCAGGCGGCGGTGCAGCTCGCGGTTTATCTCGATCAGAAAATCATCCACGCCGCAGTCGATGATGAGCGGCAGGCCGTTGCTGTACAGCTTGTCGGCCATATTCACGACGGAGTTGGCACTGTACACACTGGGCGCCGGCGTCTCGGGCCCCAGAATGGGGTTAAAGAGCGACTGGCGTTGCTTGGCTTCATCGGGGTTCAGCTTGCGGTTTGTGATGGACAGATCCAGCGCGCCGCTCATGCTGCCGGCGGCCGCAAACAGCTCCGGGTGCCGAGCCGAGAGATACAGCGCGCCGTGTCCGCCCATGGATAGGCCCGTAATCACGCGGCCTTTGCTGCTGCGCACGGTGCGGTACGTATTGTCAATTTTCCCGATAACATCCTGGGTGATATAGGTTTCAAACTGGCTGGCCTTATTCACGGGGCTATCTAGATAGAAGCTGAAGGTTTCGCCCTCTGGCGTCACAATGATGAGGTTATACTGATCAGCGAGACGATGCAACAGCGTTTTGTCGGGCGTCTTGGAAATCCAGTCGTTGAAGTGGCCGTAGGCCCCGTGCAGCAGGTAGAGCACGGGGTAGGCCACCTTTTTATTCTTGGCGTAGGAAGTTGGCAGCACCACTGCCGCCCGGTAGGTTTTCTGCATGGCCGCGCTGGGAATATCCAGCGTATCGACTTTGGCTGCGAAAGACCGGGAAGCAATGCCCAATAGCAGCAGCAACAAGAACAGGCGTAAAGATTTCATAGAGTTTAGGTGGGTTTAAAGAGCTACAGACGCAAGTTGTGGTGCAGCCGTTGCGGGCCTCAGCTTGCCCGGCCCCGCTGGTTTCGCCAGATTCCGGAGCAAGCGAGGCCTAGGCCACTTAGTTAAGCAGAAAATAACGATCTTCTTTCCCGAAGTCACCTCACCAGTACTGGCCTAGGCCAGTGCCGGTGGCCTATCCTACTTACGTTATGTCTACGCCATCCACCTCCTGGCCTCCTCTTCCGCTCGCCGACTGGGCCGATACGCTTGCCACCCTGCACATGTGGACGCAGATTGTGGGCAAAATCCGGCTGGCCCAAACACCGCTCGTGAACCACTGGTGGAACGTGCCGCTTTACCTAACGGCGCGGGGCCTCACCACCACGGCCATGCCCTACGAGGAGCGCTCCTTTCAAATTGATTTCGACTTCCTTGACCACCAACTCATTATTCGGTGCAGTGATGGAGCGGAGCGCAAACTGGCATTGGAGCCCCGCTCTGTGGCGGCTTTCTACCGCGAAGTGATGCGCCTACTTGATGAGCTAGGTATTCAGGTAAAAATCTGGCCCGTGCCAGTGGAGCTTGAGCATCCTATTCCCTTCGAGCAGGACGAGCAGCATGCCAGCTACGATGCTGCCGCGGCCCACCGCTTCTGGCGCAGCCTCACCCTGATGGCGCCGGTGCTGGAGTCGTTTCGGTCGGAGTTTATCGGCAAGTGTAGCCCGGTACATTTCTTTTGGGGCTCGTTTGATCTGGCCGTTACCCGCTTTTCGGGCCGGACCGCCCCACCCCGCGAAGGTGCCGACAGCATCACCCGCGAAGCCTATTCGCACGAGGTTATCAGCCACGGGTTCTGGCCCGGTGGCAATGGGCAGGAAGCGGCCTTCTACGCCTACACCGCCCCTGCTCCTGCCGGGTTTGCTGACGTACCTGTACAGCCGAAAGAGGCATTTTACAGCACCGAGCTAGGCGAGTTTCTGCTGCCCTATGAAGCCGTGCGCACTTCCCCGGATCCGGCTGCAGCCCTCCGGCAATTTCTGCAGAGCACCTACGAAGCGGGAGCTACATTAGGCCACTGGGAGCGCACAGCGCTGGAGCGGCAGCCTGCGTAGGCCACTTGCTTTTCGCGGGCTAATGGCCTAGCGGCACTTCTGATGCTGGAAAAGGCTATAAAAAGTGTGCGCCGTGCCGCAGCATCTGTGCCGAAAAGTTTGCAACTAGCAGCCTGAATCCTTGCTCTATTTTCCATGACAAAAGCTTTCCTGCTGAGCCTGGGCCTACTGGGCGCGGCTCCGGCCTTCGCTCAGTCGCCGGCCGCCCGCCCCGACTCCGCCGCGCTTCTCCCCTACCGCGAATCGGCCCGCAAAGTCAACGCGCTCGTCCACACCAAGCTGGATGTGCGCTTCGACTACGCCAAGCGCTACCTCTATGGCAAAGAATGGGTGACCCTGCAGCCAGTGGCCTACGCCACCGACTCCTTGCGGCTAGATGCCAAAGGCATGGATATCAAGTCGGTGACGATGGTGAACGGCGCTGCCACCAGCACGCTGAAGTACGACTACAACCAGGAGCAGCTGCTGGTGCACCTCGGCAAGCTCTACGCGCCCGGCCAGCAGTACACGGTATATATTGAGTATACGGCCAAGCCCGATGAGCTAAAAGTGAAAGGCAGCGCGGCTATATCTGATGCCAAAGGCCTATACTTCATCAACCCCGACAGCACGGAGGCCGGCAAGCCCCGCCAGATCTGGACTCAGGGCGAGACCGAATCATCGTCGGCCTGGTTTCCGACCATCGACAAGCCCAACCAGAAGACTACCGCCGAAATCAGCATGACGGTGCCTGCGCGCTACGTGACGCTCAGCAACGGCCGCCTCGACGGGCAAAAAACCAACTCCGACGGCACCCGCACCGATACCTGGAAGCAGGAGCTGCCCCACTCGCCCTACTTGTTCATGATGGCGGTGGGCGACTTCAAAATTGCCAAAGACACCTGGCGCGGCAAGGAAGTTAGCTACTACCTGGAGCCCAAATACGCGCCTTTCGCCAAGCAGATTTTCGGTAATACGCCCGAAATGCTGGAGTTCTTCTCCGAGCGCCTGGGCGTAGAATATGCCTGGAATAAGTATGCCCAGATTGTGGTGCGCGACTACGTGAGCGGCGCCATGGAAAACACCTCGGCCACGCTGCACGGCGAGTTTCTGCAGAAAGATGCCCGCGAGGCGCTGGACGCCGAGTACGCCAACGGCGAATCGGTTATTGCCCACGAGTTATTCCACCAGTGGTTTGGCGATTTGGTAACGGCCGAAAGCTGGAGCAACCTGACCGTGAACGAGTCGTTTGCCGACTTCAGCGAAGCTCTCTGGGCCGAGCATAAATACGGGCAGGACGCCGCCGATGCTCACGCCTACCAGTACATGCGCAACTATCTGCGCAGCCCCGCCGATGCCAAAAAGAACCTCGTGCGCTTCCATTATGCCGATAAGGAAGACATGTTTGATCTGGTGAGCTACCAGAAAGGCGGCCAGATTCTGAACATGCTGCGCAGCTACCTCGGCGACGACGTGTTCTTCGCGGGCCTCAAGAAATACCTCACCGACAACCGCCTCGCCAACGGCGAAGCACATCAGCTACGCCTCGCCCTGGAAGCTACTTCGGGCCAGGACCTGAACTGGTTCTTCAACCAGTGGTATTTCAACTCGGGGCATCCCGTGGTAAATATTGAGTACGCCTACGATGCGGCCCGTAAGGAGCAAGCCGTGACCATCAAGCAAACGCAGCCGGGCCAGGTGTTCCAGCTCCCGATGGCCGTGGATGTGTACGTGAACGGCAAGCCCCAGCGCCACCAAGTGGTTATGCGCCAGGCTACCGAAACCTTCCGCTTCCCGGCGGCCAGCAAGCCCAACTTAGTGAACGTGGATGCTGACAAGGTACTATTGTGGCAGAAAACCGATAACAAGCCCTTTGAGGACTTCGCATATCAGTATAAAAATGCCCCTCGCTTCGTAGACCGCCGCGAGGCCGTAGCCGCCGCTGCTGCAAAGCCCGCCACCGATGCCGCAGCCCGTACGCTGCTGATTTCGGCTCTCAATGATAAGTACGCTGGCCTACGTCTCTCCGCCTTGTCGGGCTTGAAGCTCGACGACAAAGCTGTGCGGAAAGCTGCCGCGCCGGTACTACGCAAACAGCTGGCAAAGGAGAAAAACACCAACAACCAAGCCGCGCTCCTGACGGCCCTAGGCCAGTTGAAGGACAAGAAGGACGAGAAAACCTTCACGCAGTCGCTTAACAGCCAGTCGTACGCCGTGCAAGGTGCTGCCCTTAAAGGCCTAGCTGCTGTGCAGCCCGCCAAGGCACTGGCCCGCGCCAAAACCTTGCAGAACGACACCCACGCCAGCCTGACCAACGCGGTATCCAGCGTGTATGCAGAGTACGGCGATGCTAGCTCCTGGACGTTTGTGCGCGACCGGTTCGATGCAGCCGGGGTGCAGGGCAAGTTCAATATGCTGGAAAGCATGGTCAGCTTTATCACCCGCCTCAACGATGCCACCGTGCTCAAGGAAGGTGTAGAGCGCATGCAGAAACTGGCCGTCGACTACAAGAAATACGGCGTCGATGAGCCTATTCTCGGTATGCTGGATAAGATTGCGAAAGCCAAGCCCGCCGACCAGCAGGCCACGGTGCAGCAGGCCATGCAGGCCATCAAGCAGGCTCCCTAGGCCAGTATATTTTCTTGCTTTTTTCAAAAGAGGCCTAGCAATGCTAGGCCTCTTTTTTTCTGGCTATACGGCCTATAACAAGCGAATTAGGTGGTTTTCGCTGGCTAGGCAAGCGCAACGAGATTGGACTGCTAGGGTTTCATCTTCCTGGTAAAATCGAACTTTTACCAGAAGGGGGTTGTCGGAGAGGTCATGAGAAAGACCATCCTGCTGACCGCCGCCGGGCTTTTGCTCGCCGGCGCGGCCCGCACCCTGGCCCAGACCACTGACCCCCAGTTGGAAAACGGCGACTCGCCGTTTGTGCGCCTTATTCGCCCCGACCGGCCGGGCCAAACCATCACCACCAACATGCTCTATCCGGGGCAGTTTCAGATTGAAACCGGCCTGAACAGCTACGACCGGAGTAGTAGCGTAGGCTACGCCGGCCGCACTGCCTGGGGCAATACGCTGCGGGTGGGCTTCTTCAACCACATTGAGCTGCGCGCCACCCAGAACTACCTGCGCACGCCCGATGTTCGGCCACTCACCCCGGAAGGCACACCTGCTCCTTACGCAGGCCCGGCCGGCTTTGCACCACTCAATGTAGGAGCCAAATTTCTGGCTTCCACGGTGCAGAACGCTCCTTCCCAAGTAGTGCTTCTTCTGGATATGAACCTGCGCAACGGTAATGCCAGCTTCGGTGAGAAACAATACGAGCCCGGCGCCCGCCTGCTGGTTTCGCAGCAGCTAGGCCAGCGCTTTGGGCTGGAAGGCAACTTTGGCTTCCGGCAGCGCGGCTTCAAAGCTGAGGGCACCAAACAAGGCCAATACCTGACTACTCTGGCGCTCAATGGCCCGCTTGATGCCGCTAATCATTTCGGGTTCTTTACGGAAACGTATGCTACCTGGCAGCGTCAGCAGGGCTGGCTGCCGGGCCTCACCTCCGGGGTTTATTGGCGCCCACTCCCTGGCCTACGCTTCGATGTGAATGCCGGACACGGTTTGACTGGCGCAGCGGGTGGCTTCAATGTAGGGGGCGGCCTGAGCATGCGTCTGGGCAAGTAGCCCGTGGCTTAGCGGCCTTCTCGCCCATTGCTTCACTCAAAGGACCTGATTCTTCCCGAACGATTGTCAGATAGATGACACGTTCAGGGAAGGATCAGGTCCTTGTGTTTGGTGGCCTAGGGCGACTTACTTGCTTACCTGCTCAGGAGCAATGCGGGCGGGCGTCTGCTTGCCTGATATAATACCGGCCGCGCTGCGTCCGATAGCCGTGATAACGGCCGTCATGTTGGGCAAATCCAACGACTCAACCTCGTCATCAACGCTGTGGTAGAGTTTATCGGTCGGAATCTGGTCGGTGCTGATGGTGTGGGCGGGCACGCCCAGGCGGGCCAGCGTGGCATTATCGGAGCGGTAAAACAGGTTCTGCTCGGGATACGGGTCGGGCTCGAAGCGGAATACAGAGCCTTTCGCGTTTTCCTGCAGCATCTTTCCGAAGTCCGACTTATCGAAGCCCGTAATGAAGGCGGTGTTGGGGCCAAATTTGGCCTGTTTGCCAATCATTTCGATGTTGAACATGGCCACCACCTGCTTAGGATCTATCTGCTGCGAAAAGTGCTTAGCGCCAAAGCCCCCTATTTCTTCCGCCGCGAATGCTACAAAGACTAGGGAACGGGCATTGTCGTCCTTTTTCTTGAAATACTCGGCCAGGGCCACCACGCCGGTCGTGCCGCTGGCGTCGTCGTCGGCTCCGTTGGCAATGGAGTCGCCCTTCAGAGCCGCCAAATATCCGAGGTGGTCGTAGTGGCCACTGAACACCACCTTCTCGGCAGCGCGGCCTTCTTCTTTGCCGGGCAGCATGCCCACCACGTTGCGCAGTTCTACCGTCCGGATGGTAGTAGTTGCCGCTACCATAAACTTAAGCGGGGTGGGCGGCGGTGTGCCCAATACCACCAGCGTAGTAAATTCCGCTGGCTTATCGGGGCGTAGGCCACCGCGCTTCATGTAGCCCGCCAGGCGAGTAAAAGCGGCGGCCTGGGCAGGATCTACAAAGACGATGGTATTCTCTTTGGGGTCCAGCAACGGGCGGACTTCGCGCATCAGATTGCCATCGGCCGCTACGGTTATAATGCGCGGCGCGGGTTCGTCGGCATTTGTCCAGTTCAGGTGCGCCTGCCCCGAAATCAGCAGAACTTTATCGGGGCTTACTTTGGCGCCGTTGATGGAAACAAATGCGGCGGCGGTACGCACTTCATACGTGGGGAAAGTTTGCGCAAAGCCTTGTAGGCCAGGTAGTGGCTGCAGACCAATACGTTGAAATTCAGCGGCTAAAAATTCGGCAGCTTTCTGGCTGCCGGGCGTGCCAGAGGCACGGCCCTGCATATCATCGGCTGCCAGGGTACGTATAACCCGTTCCACTGTAGCAGACGCCACGCCCGCTGATTTAGTAACAACGGTTTTTTTCTGGCCGAAAGCTGCTTGCGTGCAATAGAGTAAGAGAGAGATAAAAAGAGCGGTTTTCATTCCCGAATGTAGCCATTTTGTCTTATCCCGAAGTGGAAGAGCTTGCACATTCAGCTTCTTTTTTCAGGACATTATTCCCTTTTGGTTAGCACTCACTCACCTGCCTTATGCATAGCCACAGCCTACTTTTAGCCAGCTGCTTCGCTATCAGTTGTTTATTGGTCTCTTGCCAGCCAAGCCGCGCTCCCAAGTCGGCATCTGCACTTAGCCCTCCTACCGCCGAGTTGCACACTACTCGTTGGGCGCTTTATTCACTTGATATGCAGCCACTAGCCGTTAGTCCCGGCAATGATATCTACTTCCAGCTGAGCGCTACTGAAACCTACGTGGAGGGTCAGATTGGCTGTAACCGATTCAGAGGTTCGTTTGAGCTGCCCGTAGAAGGCCAGCTCCGATTTGGGCAGCTATTGCTTACCAAAATGAACTGCCCGGATCTGCTGATTGAAAGCCGCTTCATGCAGGCCCTGCGCAGCACGCGCGCCTACCGCATCAGCGGCGACACGCTGCGCCTCTACGACAATAAAACTGCGGCTTCTTTGGCAGAACTGCTGGCAAGCCGGCCATAAAAAAGGCCTTCTCTGAATAAGAGAAGGCCTTTTTATCATTCAAAATGAAATAAGGTTACCGGACTGCTACTAACTGGAATGCCGAGACCAATTCCTTTTCTGAGCTGACTACTACGCTGTTTGTTAGGCCTGCACGGCTGGCAACCCCTACTTCTTCGAGGGCCTTGTCCAGGCCTTTTCGGCTTAGTTTCACGGGTTTTGCTTTGCCATTAGCAGCAAATACATAGTATTCCGTTCTAGATAGGATTTGGTCGGCGTTATTGCCCGTGTTGTAGCTGGCCTCCTGGCTGGCACGCATCATATTCTTTCTCACGCGCTTTAGCAGCACCACTTCTTTCCCTTCCGATAACACCTCAAAATAGGCGTCGACTAGTTTAGAATCCTGCAGGAAACTGTAGCGCCTGTACAGTTTATCCACTGGCTCCATCAAGGGTTTCAGGGCCATATCGTGTAGTACGAACTCTTTTACCAACCCCGAAGCCAGGATTATTGAATCGCCCTCCTTTCGTAGGGCAATCAGCTTGTTTTCCATCAGATCATACTTGATGGGCACATCTTTCATCACCTTATCACTTTGCAGGCGCAAATCAGCTTTTTGCCAGTATTGCGACAAAAAAGGAGTTCCTTTTATCCCCTGGTAACGATGGTTGAAGATGAAGTAGGTGTCATCCGCAGCACTGTTTGCAGAGCGTAGCTGATCCACTGCCTGTTGTTCCTTGTTAGCAGGAGTTGTCGTTTTGGTTTGAGCCTGGCAGTTTGTACCGTTTATATACAGGCTGGTGAATAGCAGTAAGGATATTCCTATCAGAGGCTTTTTCATTCTTGGTTTGCGAGTAGGTAAAGGAATATTGTAGTAAGGTTGATGGTCTGTACTCACTATTGCGAGGCTTCCCAGATGCCACGGGTTGGCACCCTTGAAGTGCATTAAATATAAGTACAGATATGAAATAAATAAGGCCTCTGCTTCCCGGGAAGCAGAGGCCTTATTTGCACATAAGCAGAGTGGCCTAGCGGACATTGAAACGGTTATCAGCCCAGTGTAAGGATTAGATCATCGGCGTTTACCAATGTCCCTTCGCCCAGGTGCAGGCCTTTGATGACGGTATCCTCATTGGCCGTGACGGTGGTTTCCATCTTCATGGCTTCGATGATGAAGAGCGGGGCATTGCGCTTTACTTCCTCGCCATCCTTTACCAGCACACGGGAAAGCATGCCCTGCAGCGGCGCTCCAATCTGGTGGGGGTTGGCTTTGTCTACTTTGGCATTGTGCACACGCTTCACTTCCACGCTGGTGTCGCGCACTTCCAAGTTGCGGGTCTGGCCGTTGAGGTTGAAGAAGATCGTGCGGTTGCCGTCATCGTTCACGGGCCCGATGGATTGCAGGCCTACGATGATGCTCTTGCCCTTCGCAATATCGATGATGGTTTCTTCGCCGGGCTCCAGACCATAGTAGAACACGGGCGTCGGTATGATGCTGACCTCGCCGTATTGCTGCAGGTGCGCCCAATACTGCTCGAACACCTTGGGGTAGAGCAGCCAGGAAAGCAGATCCGTAAACTTGCCGCGCGCGCCGAATTTCTCCTCGAACTTCTTCCACTCTGCGTCAAAGTCGATGGGGGCCAGATGCTCGTTGGGTCGGTCGGTGAAGGGCTTTTCGTCTTTCAGAATAGCCTTCTGCACGTCCGTAGGCCACCCTCCTTCCGGCTGCCCGATGTCGCCGCGGAACAGCTCCCGCACCGATTCGGGGAAGTTCAGGCTCGGACCTTTCTCCAGCACATCGGCGGTGGTGAGGTTGTTGGAAACCAAGAACAGCGCCATATCCCCCACCACTTTCGAAGAAGGCGTGACTTTCACGATGTCCCCGAACAGCAGGTTTACATCAGCAAAGGTGCTCTTGATGGTTTCGAACTTATCCAATAGGCCTAGGGCTGCCGCCTGGGGCCGCAGGTTGGAGTACTGTCCGCCCGGAATCTCGTGCTGGAACACCTCAGAGGTGCCGGCCTTCAGATCCGACTCAAACGGGTAATAATACTCGCGCACAGTTTCCCAATAGTTCGAGAATTCATTGAGCGAATACTGGTTGAACTCGCGGTGGCGCGGCTGGCCCCGCAGCATCTCTACAACGCTGTTGAAGTTGGGCTGTGATGTGAGGCCCGAAAGGCTACCCAGCGCCACATCAATCACGTTCACGCCCGCTTCCACCGCCTTCAGATACGTAGCGGCCTGCAGACTGCTGGTGTCGTGGGTGTGCAGATGAATGGGCAGGCTTACGGTGTCGCGTAGGCCAGTAATCAGCTCCTGGGCGGCGTAAGGCTTCAAGAGGCCGGCCATATCCTTGATGCACAGGATGTGGGCGCCGGCATCCTCAATCTGCTTGGCCAGGCGGAGGTAATAGTCGAGGGAGTATTTACGGTTCCGCTTGGGGTCTAGAATGTCACCGGTATAGCAGATGCTGGCTTCCGCGAGCCGATCGGTTTTGTTGCGCACGAAGCCAATGCAGGCTTCCATGCCGGGCATCCAGTTCAGAGAATCGAAAATGCGGAACACGTCGATGCCGGTTTCAGCGGCCTGCTGCACAAAGCGCTCCGTCAGGTTATCCGGATACGCCTTGTAGCCGACACCATTGGCACCCCGGATCAGCATTTGGAGCAGGATATTGGGTACGGCTTTGCGCAGTTTGGCCAGCCGGTCCCAGGGATCTTCGTGCAGGAAACGCAAAGCCACATCAAACGTAGCGCCGCCCCAGCATTCCAGCGAAAACGTCTGGGGATGCTGCTTGGCAAAGCGCTCGGCCACCTTCAGCATATCGAAGGTGCGCATGCGCGTGGCCAGCAGACTTTGGTGGGCATCGCGGAGCGTGGTATCGGTATAATGGATGGCAGTATCGGCCCGCAGCCACTTGGAAAATTCCTCGGGGCCCAGCTCCGTGAGCTTGTCCTTGGTGCCGGGCGTGTAGGCCACTCCGGGGTCGTACTGCGGCAGGCGCGGCTTGCGCAGCTCGCGCTTCTCATCCACATGACCTTTCACGTCGGGGTTGCCGTTCACAATTACATCGCCGAGGAAGCTGAGCACCTTGGTGGCGCGGTCCTGGCGGGCCTTGAATTTGAACAGCTCGGGGTGGTCCTTAATGAAATCGACGTTGGCCTCGCCCGCCGCGAAAACCGGGTGGGCAATGATGTTTTGTAGGAACTGGATATTGGTACCTACGCCGCGCACCCGAAACTCATCCAGCGTGCGCGCCATCTTCTGGGCCGCGCTGGCCAGCGTTGGGGCGTGCGCCGACACCTTTACCAGCAGGGAATCAAAGAACGGCGACACCTTCACGCCGGTGTATACTGAGCCCTGATCGAGGCGAATACCGAAGCCGCCTGCCGAGCGGTAGGCCGTGATGGTACCGTAATCGGGCTTGAAGTCGTTTTCCGGCACTTCCGTGGTGATGCGGCACTGAATGGCCACCCCAATTTTCAGGGGCTTGACATCGGGCCCTAGGCCTATCTCGGGGTCGGCGAGGTGGCGGCCATCGGCAATGTGCAACTGGGTTTTGATCAGGTCGATGCCCGTAATCATCTCCGTGACGGTGTGCTCCACCTGAATGCGTGGGTTCACCTCAATGAAGTAAATCCGGTCGTGCTCGGGGTTCACCAGGAATTCCACGGTGCCCACGTTGTTGTAGTTCACGGCCCGGCCCAGGCGTAGCGCATACTCATAGAGCAGGTGGCGCATGTGGTCGGGCAGGTTGAGGGAGGGCGCCACTTCCACCACTTTCTGGTAGCGCCGCTGCACGGAGCAGTCGCGCTCGTAGAGGTGCATCAGGCCGCCATAGTTGTCGGCTACCAATTGCACCTCAATGTGCTTGGGCCGCTCCACAAACTTCTCCAGGAATACGGTATCGTCGCCGAAGGCTTTCAGGGCCTCGTTGCGCGCCTCAAAGAAGCCACGCTCCAGCTCTTCATCATCCCTGATTACGCGCATACCGCGCCCCCCCCCGCCGGAAGCGGCTTTCAGCA
Source organism: Hymenobacter gelipurpurascens (assembly GCF_900187375.1). Classification (NCBI taxonomy): domain Bacteria; kingdom Pseudomonadati; phylum Bacteroidota; class Cytophagia; order Cytophagales; family Hymenobacteraceae; genus Hymenobacter; species Hymenobacter gelipurpurascens. The sequence continues at coordinate 1,610,678 of NZ_FYEW01000001.1, forward strand.
TCACGGGGTAACCGATGCGGTGGGCCTCTGTTTTGGCAATATCCACGTCGGTCAGGTCCTGCTCACTGCTCTCAATGATGGGCACCTGGCACTGCACCGCTACGCGTTTGGCCGCCACCTTGTCACCAAGCGCCTCCATCACTTCGGGCCGGGGGCCTACGAAAATGATACCTTCTTCTCCGCAGCGCCGGGCCAGTATGGCGTTTTCACTCAGAAAACCGTAGCCGGGATGAATGGCATCGACGCCGTTTTCCTTGGCCATCCGGATAATGCCTTCGATATCGAGATAGGGCTTCAGCGGCTCATCATCGCGCCCAATCTGGTAGGCCTCATCCGCCTTGTAGCGGTGCAAGGAGTAGCGATCCTCGTAGGTATAGATAGCGACAGTAGTAATGCCCAATTCGGTTGCAGCTCTGAGGACACGAATGGCAATTTCGCCCCGATTGGCGACCAGCAGTTTGCGGATATTCATCTTGGGATACGGTGTTTGGAGTAGAGAGAAGCGTGCTGCAAGCTACGGAATACGCCCAGAAGATTTAGCGAATATTTGCTGTTATGCTATTTTTCGCAGGAATTAAATACCTAGGATTTAACCAGTAATTTTAGTTTTCTTGGTTTATCAGGTTTACTACCAGGGTCACCATCACCTCTTTGTCAATGGGTTTGCTTTCGGCAATGAGTAAGGTGAGGGCAACCAGTGCATTATCGGCGAGCCGGCGGGAGCCATCAGGTTTGTACAGGCAACCGTTCTTGTCCATGAACCACACGAAAAGGAATGCGGCAATGCGTTTGTTGCCATCAGAAAACGAATGATTCTTCACCACAAAGTAGAGCAGATTGGCCGCTTTTTCTTCGACACTCGGATAGAGTTCTTCACCGCCAAAGCTTTGGTAAATCGTGCGCACAGAGCTTTCGAATGAGGCATCCTTCTCCCGCCCGAACAGCACACTACCCCCAAATTGCTTTCGTAGGCCATCTATTGCCTGCATGGCGGCCTCATAGGTTAGCTCAAACGGCGTTTCGGGCGAGGTGCGCGTAATTCGCAGCCGCTGGTGGTCGTACTGGTCAAGTACATCCAAGGCCCGGGCGTAATCGCTGAGTACGCGCAGCAGAGCCGTAGTTTGGTCAGGCGTTAGCTCCTGATTCTCCAGCAGTTCTCCTTGCAGGCGGAGCAGGCGTTTCAGCTCCGTGAGCTGACGGGCGTCTTCGCCCAGTCTCTTCTCGTTGAGCGCGTAGCCCTGCACTAGGAACTGACGGAGCACCTGCGTCGCCCATTGCCGGAATTGCGTGCCCTTTTTGGAATTGACACGGTACCCGACAGAAATAATGACGTCGAGGTTATAATACGTCACGGGTTTGTCAGAAAAAGCAATGTGCATTTTTTGCACATTGCTTTCTTCATCCAACTCCTCAGACTGAAATACAGAACGTAAGTGTTTGGTTATCACACTACGTTCACGACCAAAAAGCTCCGCCATCTGCGCCTGGCTAAGCCACACGGTTTCGTTCTGCAGCTGCACATCGAGTTGGGTCTGGCCATCAGCCGATTGGTATAAGAGGATATCCTGCGTAAGCTCCATGATAAGGCTAGGATGCAAAAAAGAATAGCAATTCAGCAATATGCAGAATCAGCACACATAACCAAAGCCCACTTTTCACTGGCCTACGAAGCCAAAGCGCCAAAACTTTCGCGGTGCGGCTCAGTTAGCAGTTACCGCTTCTCACCTGAACTGCTTCATGAAATTTGCCGACAAAAACATTCTGCTCGTTGGGGCTTCCTCGGGCATAGGCCTGGCTACTGCTCAATTGCTTCACGAGTTGGGCGCCAACTTATACACTGCTTCGCGCCACCTCTCGCCGGAGCTGGCCGCGCTGGAAACCACCTTCCTGGAGCTCGACGTGACCCAACCGATGGGCACCGCACTGGATGGCTTACCGGAAGTACTACACGGCGTGGTGTACTGCCCCGGCAGCATCAAACTGAGGCCTTTTGAGCGGATTCCGGCCGATGATTTCCGCGCCGATTTTGAGCTAAACGTGATGGGCGCCGTGCAGGTACTGCAGGCCACCATGAAGCGTCTAAAAAAGGCCAACGGCGCCTCGGTGGTACTATTCAGCACCGTGGCGGCCGAAACGGGTATGGCCTTTCATGCCAGTATTGCTACGGCCAAAGCAGCCGTAGAAGGTTTGGCCCGCGCCCTAGCCGCCGAATATGCCGCCAGCGGCATTCGGGTGAATGCCGTGGCACCTTCGCTCACGAATACGCCCCTGGCCGCTGCCCTGCTCAGCACCCCCGAGAAAGTAGAGGCTGGCGCCAAACGCCACCCGCTTCAGCGCATTGGCGAGCCCCAGGACCTGGCCTACATGGCCTCATTCCTGCTCTCCGACCATAGCTCGTTCATTACGGGGCAGGTGCTGCCCGTGGATGGCGGTATGGGTCGGCTGAAATAGGCCATTAGCTTGTCTTCTGACTACCTTCTAGGCCACTTCCTTACGCCTTCTTTCCTCTATCTGGCTACGAAAAGCCGGCGCTATAGCTTATGAAAATCACCTTGTTCTGGCACCGGCGCGACCTGCGCCAACACGATAACGCAGGCCTTACGGCGGCTTTGCAAAGTGGCTTTCCGGTAGTGCCGGTGTTTATCTACGACCGGGAGATTCTGGATTTGCTGCCTTCGCGCCGCGATGCCCGCGTGACTTTTATCCATCAGGAAGTGGAGCGCCTAGCCCGCCAGACGGAGCAGCAAGGCGGCGCCTTTCTGGCTTTGTATGGTCGCCCATTGGAGGTGTTTGCGCAGCTTCTCTCACAGTATGAGGTGGCCACCATCTTCACTAACGAAGATTACGAACCCTACGCGGCCGAGCGCGACAATGCCATTGCCGCACTGGCTGCGCAGCACGGCGCCACCTTCCAGGCGCTGAAAGACCAGGTGGTTTTCGCTAAAAATGAGCTATTGGGCAAGTCGGGGAAGCCGGCCCGCGTGTTTGGGGCCTATCGGAAAGCCTGGCTCGAAAAGCTCCAGGACGAGCACTTACGCCCCTATCCATCGGCCGAGCTGTACACTACGGAGCACCTAGGCCACCTGCCCGATGCCCCACCCCGGCCTACGCTGGCCGATATGGGCTTCGAGGAATTTAGGCAGGAAGTGCCCGCGGCGGAGCTGCCGGCTGAGAGCCTGGTGCGCAACTACCACCTAACCCGCGACACGCCGGGCCGGGTTGATAGCAGCACCCGGCGCTCGGTGCATCTGCGGTTTGGCACCCTCAGCGTACGGGAACTCATGCGGCAGGCCCGCGACCTGAACCCGAAGCTGCTGGCCGAGCTGATCTGGCGCGACTACTTCATGATGCTGCTCTGGCATTACCCCGGCACCGCCACCGAAAGCTTCGACCCGCGGCTGCGCCAGGTGCCATACCGGAACAATGAGGAGGAATTTAAGGCTTGGTGCGAAGGGCGAACCGGCTACCCACTCGTAGATGCCGGGATGCGCGAACTAAACCAGACCGGCTACATACCCAACCGGGCCCGCATTGCCGCGGCTGGCTTTCTGGTGAAGCATCTGCTCATTGATTGGCGCTGGGGCGATAAGTATTTCGCCGATAAGCTACTGGATTACGATATGGCTCAGAACGTGGGCAACTGGCAATGGATGGCCGGCACGGGCGTGGTAGCCGCGCCCTGGTTTCGGGTGTACAGCCCGCAAAGTCAGCAGGAGCAATACGACCCTACCTTTGCTTACGTGTGGCAGTGGGTACCGGAGTTTGGCACCTGTGAGTACCCAAAGCCCATTGTAGACCACAAGTTTGCCCGTCAGCGCGCCATCGACACACTTCGGGCAGCCTATAAAGCGTCTGTTTAGGCCAATTTCTTTCTGAACTAGAGGCGCTTCGGCCGAACCACACCCCGGTATTCCCGGTTATACCTGAACTATGGAACAGCAACCTTCACCATCCGCCGCGCCCGAAACGGCAGCTACCCCGAAAGCTCGCATCAAGCAGGCCTACCTCGACTATGTGCTGCGCAAAGGCACGCCACCGGCCTCGGTGTATAAGCTTACCCAAAAGCTAGGCCTGCCGGAGCAGGAGTTTTACCGTTTCTACGCCAACTTCGCCGCCATCGACCGGGAGCTGTGGGCCGATTTCGGCCGCGAAGCCCGCACTACGGCGGCCAGTGAGCCGGTTTGGGCGCAATACGGAGCCCGCGAAAAGCTACTGGGTTTCTACTACACGTTGCTGGAAATCCTGAAGCGCAACCGCAGCTACGCCCTGAACTCGCTGCACCGCTCCATGCCGGAGTTTCCGGGCCTCACGCCTCGTGTGCTCGATGATTTCCGTCAGGAATATGAAGAATTTGTAGGTCAGATTCTGCGGGAAGGCCGGCGTACCGAGGAAGTGGCTACCCGCCGATTGGTTGAGGATCAGTACCCCCGCGCTTTCTGGCAGCAGATGCTGTTTGTGCTGGGCTACTTCGCCAAAGACGATACCGTGGACTTCGAGCGCACCGATGCCGCCGTGGAGAAAGCCGTTCGCCTGAGCTTCGACCTGGTAGGCCCCAACACCCTGGATTCCGCCGTGGATTTCGTGCGCTTTCTGGTACGCCGGAAGTAAGCTTTTTGACTTTATTGAATGGTCATGCTGAGCTTGGCGAAGCATCTCTACCTCGTCGTTGAATCAATGCAGGCGAAGCGGTAGAGATGCTTCGCCAAGCTCAGCATGACTGTTTTACTACATATCTGCATTACATGGAAGAACCCCAAAAGTCGCTTTCCTCCCTGCCCACCACCAAAGTGGCGCGGGCGGCGCGTTTTGCCAAAACCGGCCTTAATGTGGGCGCCAACTACGTGAAGCATTACGCCAAGCGGGCTGTAGGTGCCGAATCAACTTCGGAAGACTTGCATGTGGCCAACGCCGCCGAGCTGTACGGCGCGCTTAGCGAGATGAAAGGCTCGGTGCTGAAAGTGGCCCAGATGCTGGCCATGGAGAAGAACATTCTGCCCACTGCTTACGCCGACCAGTTTGCCCAGGCGCAGTACCAGACTCCTCCCCTCTCGGGGCCGCTGGTGGTAAAGGCGTTTCGGGATGCGTTTGGCAAGTCGCCGTTTGAGGTCTTCGAGGAGTTTGATATTCAGGCCCGGCAGGCGGCCAGCATCGGGCAGGTACATTTTGCCCGTAAAGGTGGCCTAGAGCTAGCCGTGAAAGTGCAGTACCCCGGCGTGGCCGACAGTATCCGCTCCGATATCCGGCTGGTAAAACCCATTGCGTTGCGCGTCCTAGGCCTCTCCGAGGAAACTGTGCGGCCCTACATGCAGGAAGTGGAGGCTCGCCTGATTGAGGAAACCGACTACGCCCTGGAGCTGCGCCGCGGCCAGGAAATTGCGGCTGCCTGCGCTGGCCTAGGCCACCTGCAGTTCCCAAACTACTACCCCGAGCTGTCCTCGGTCCGCATCCTGACGATGGACTGGCTGCCCGGTCAGCACCTCAAGGAGTTCCTGCTGACGGAGCCTTCCCAAGCCGTTCGGAACCAGCTAGGCCAGGCGCTCTGGGACTTCTACATGTTCCAGCTTAACACGCTGCGCACCGTGCACGCCGACCCGCACCCCGGCAACTTCCTGCTTCGCTCCGATGAGGGCGGGACGCTGGGGGTACTGGATTTTGGCTGCGTAAAGGAAATTCCGGCCGATGTGCATCGACTCTTCACCTCCCTGCTCCTCCCCGAAACGCTGGCTGATACGGCCCGGCTTACTGCCCTGCTGGAAGAAGCCGGCGTGGTGCGCCCCGAGGATGCCCCTGCCAAGCGCACGTTCTACGTGAGTACCATGCAGGCCTCCCTGGAGCTCGTCGGCCGGCCGTTTCGCCAGACCTCGTTCGACTTCGGCGACCCTGCTTACATGCAAAGCCTCTACGCCCTCGGCGACGACCTGATGCAGCAGCCAGAGTTGCGCCAGCAGCGCGAGCCGCGCGGCTCCGAGCACTTCATTTACCTCAACCGAACCTACGTAGGCCTGTATGCCTTGCTAACGGAACTGCGCGCTTCTATCCGGACCGCAGAGGTGGCCTAGCGTTGTTGCAAGCTCAACCGTTCGGGTTGAAAACCTAATAGGCAGCTGCCAGTTTATGATGCCAGCCTGATTCCTCAATTGGGAAGTCAGGCTGGCATTTCTTCATTCATTTCTTCCCCTCCATGAAAAAAATCTGGACCCTTTTTGCGGCGCTACTGAGCACCGCTACTATGGCTTCGGCGCAAAGCGCCATGAGCTGCTGCACCAAGCCTGCAACGGCCACTGAGACCTTTGCCATGCTGGCTTCTAACGAGGATTTCTCGGGTGGTCACGATGCACCTCTACCGTATACTTATGCCGGTGAGGGCGAAACCATTGAGTTCAAGACCACCGATGGCCAGACCAGCAAGGCCTTCGAAATCAAGAGCAACATCCGCTCCGATAAGTACCTGTTTGTGATTCACGAGTGGTGGGGCCTCAACGACTATATCAAGAAAGAAGCCGCCCAGTACGCCAAAGACCTGCCCGGCGTCAACATCATTGCCCTCGACCTCTACGATGGCCAGGTAGCCACCGACCCCGACCAAGCCGGCAAGCTCATGCAGGGCGTAAAAACCGACCGTGCTCAGGCCATCATCAAAGGGGCCCTGCTGTATGCTGGCCCCAAAGCCCAGATTGCCAGCGTAGGCTGGTGCTTTGGCGGCGGCTGGAGTCTGCAAACCGCGCTGCTGGCTGGCCCAAAGGCCGTTGGTTGCGTGATGTACTATGGCATGCCCGAGAAAGATGTAGCCAAGCTCAAAACCCTGAATACGGACGTGCTGGGCATCTTCGCCAGCCAGGATAAGTGGATCAACCCTGAGGTGGTTGCGCAGTTCCAGAAGGACATGGCCGCCGCCAAGAAGAAGGTGACCATCAAGAGCTACGATGCCGACCACGCCTTCGCTAACCCTTCTAACCCCAAATACAGCAAAGCCTACGCTGCCGATGCACACACCGCCGCCGTGGCTTATTTGAAGAAGAACTTCAAGCTGAAAGGATAAGACTGCAGCATTTTCTGCTTCCCAGAAAGGAGTTGGCCTACTGGTCAGCTCCTTTTCTTTTGTAGGCTCAAACCCGTACCTTTTATCCTCGCCCTGGCTCCTAATAAACCCACCAACTCATTCCCTCATGTCTGCTCTCCCCTCCTTGCTTTCTGAGTATGGCGAAAGTCACCAGAACCCGACCAATAAGCTGGTTCACTGGGTATGTGTGCCGCTGATTATGTTCTCGATTCTGGGCCTGCTCTGGTCGATTCCGGTGCCAGATGCATTGCGACAGATCAGCCCGTGGCTGAACTGGGGCACCTTGGTAATGGCACTGGCGCTGGCGTACTACCTACGGCTTTCAGTGCGGCTGGCCATCGGGATGTTGCTCGTCTGGGTGGCTATGGCGGGTGGCCTACGGCTCGTAGATGCGGGGGCGACGCTACCGCTGTGGGCAATTTGCCTGATTGTGTTTGTGTTGGCCTGGGTTGGGCAGTTTTGGGGGCATAAGGTAGAAGGCAAAAAGCCCTCATTCCTCAAAGACCTGCAGTTTCTGCTCATCGGCCCGCTCTGGCTGCTGCACTTCGTGTATCGCCGTTTGGGCTGGCAGTATTAAGCTGAACCAGATTTTTACAGGCTTCATTTGCCGTTTCATGGAAAATAAAACGGGCCAACCTGCATGTAGCAAGTTGGCCCGTAGCTTATAAACTGGAAATCAAAAAGTTATTCTACAGGCTTCAGCTGCCAGTTGGAGGCCAGCAAGGCGGCTAGTTCGGCCACGCTTTCTGTGAGCTGGTCCCAGCTGTTGAGCAGGAAGTATTGGTCCTGCAGGTGCGCTTCGCTGTAAGGCGTCTGGAGCACGGTGGCCAGATCGAAGGGGAAGCGGCGGGTTACGTCGCCGATGCAATGGTGAATTTCGCCGGAAGAGGACAGCAGACCAGCGCCGTACATGCGGGTTTCGCCGCGCTCCTGCACCAAGCCAAACTGCACCGTGAAGCCATATAGCCGCTCCAGACGCGTAAGGGCCACGTCATCGTCCAAGTGCTGAGCGGCTACGTAGCCTAGGAAATGCAGGAAATCAGCAAAGGCCTTGTCCATCAGCAAGGGCACGTGCCCAAATACGCCGTGAAACAGGTCGGGCTCCTCGATGAAGTCGAACTGGGCCATGGATCGGATCCAGACAGTAGCCGGAAACTTGCGCTGGGCCAGCAACCCAAAGAAATCGGCATCATTGAGCATGCCTTCTACGGGCTCCAGCTGCCAGCCAGTGGCTTTATACAGGCGCTGGCTTACCTCTGCAAAGTTCGGAATAGCATTGCGGTGGAAGCCCACCGCGGCCAGACCTTGGGCAAAAGCCGAGCAGGCCCGCTTATGTAGAAGGGCGGTCTGGCGGTCGAACAATACTTTCCAAACCAACTGGTCCTGCGCCATGTATCGGTCGTAGTGTTGCTGAAGCATAGTTGTAGACATAAAAAAAGGCCCGATTTCCTTTCGGAGTCGGGCCTTTACTGGTTTTCAGAGGTGAAGTAGCATGTTGCTCTTAGCTTCCGTACCGGCAATGCAGCCCGACTTCGTCCTGCATAGGACGAATATTGGTTAGGCAGACTTGCTTTGCGGAATAGTTGAACATGATGATACAAATATAGAGAAATACTGAAATAGATTGTATGCAAAGAGTATGCTTTTTTTCGCACCTACTTTAAGCATAATCATAGTCAAGTATTTCGCACCCCTTTTCATTTCATGGGTATTATTGCATAATCGTATCAAATATTGCGCTTACCCCTTTAGAATACACAGGCCACCTGCGCTCAATACCACTACTCAAAAGCAGGAAGGGGTTAGTTGCTGATTGGTAGAAACAAGAAGCTAAGGCTTTCCTGTGCTCTCATAGTCCATCCGGAGGTTGGTATCTCCCGTGACGGTTAGGTCGAGGTTGGCTTGTTGGCCGGAGGGGTTCAGCAGCACTGCCGTAGAGCCCGCCATAAATTTGAGCGTCGCTTTCTGTCCTGGGGCCAACGTTGCCTTACCAAAGATGCCACCACCCGCGGGCCGTTCCTTGAATTCAACCGGCACTTTACCAATGTTATGAGCCGCCACCCTGAACGCTCCGCGCTGGCCACCGCCCAGCACAAACTGCTTGCCGGGCTCAATAAACAGGTTGGAGTGCAGATTGCCGCCCCAGCACGCTATGGCGGAAACCAGTGTGAGGCAGACCGCCGCCGCTGCCGTAAGCCGGCGGCTGGGTAGCAGGCGCTGGAGTAGAGGGCGCACCGCGGCGGAGTGGCCTAGGGCATAATCTAGGGAGTAGCGCCCGCCACCTACCGCCGCCACAAGCACAAAGGCCCAGAACAGCAGCTGTTGGTAATACATACCTAGGAGTGGCTCTGGCGCATCGTACCACAGGAAGGCAATTACCAGAAACTGGATAGCCAGCTGCACCCCGCTCCAGCGTGTGAGTAAGCCTAGCGCAATCAGTAGGCCACCCGCAAACTCGCCCCAGGCTGCCAGTGCTGCCCAGAAGTACGGCGAAGGCTGCGTGAAACCTAGCTGAGCCACTTGCTGCACAAACCAGTCAGGAGGGCCAAGGGCGCTGCCTTGCGTCGTGAGTTTGGCTAGTTCCTGCGTAGTGGTCAGGTTAACGAGCTTAGACCAGCCGGCACCAATGGCAATAGAGAGCCCTAGATGGAGCCGAAAGAGCAGCCACGCGGCCTCCATGAGGCGAGAGGGCAAGGCGGGAGCGAAAAAGAGGAGCTTCTTCATGGTAGCAGGAGTTTAGGTTGATGAGTCAGCCAAAGGTCTCCTCTGCCCCTTCCGCAAGCGCCCCGAATCATAGCCTGGGACGTCCCAATTTATAGGTTGCGCCTTGCTACCTCGCTTGGCGTGCTGCCACGCAGCTTTTTGAACACCCTATTGAAGGTAGATTTTGAGTTGAAGCCGGCCTCCAGCGCCACGGCCAACAAGGTGTAGTGCTGAAAGCGTGGGTTGCGCAGGCACTGCTCTGCTTCGCGTACTCGGTACTCGTTGATAAAGTCGTTGAAGTTTTGTCGGCACCCCGTGTTGATGACTTTCGAGAGCCACGAGGTGTTGGTACGCAACTGACTCGCCAGCTCGCCCAATGTAAGCTCGGGCGCTAGGTAGGGCCGCTCGGTTTCCATGTGTCGCAGCAAGCGGGTTGTCCAGCGGGTGAGTTCCGCATCAGCCTCAGCGGGTTCTGCTGTTACAACCGGCGCTGCATCTACTGGCGACGGAGTCATATTGCCGGGTTCCTGTTGTAGGCCACTTGGCGGCGCCTCCTCACTGGTTTCATCTTGTTCAGCTTCCAGTAGTTCAGCATAGGCCACTTGTTTTGCTGCACTACTCGGCGCAACACCCGGCACTTCAGCAGAAGATAAGGTTGGTAACGAGGCCAGCGGCTCCGGAGCGGGTTGAAAGCGCAGGCCCGCCAGGCGGTGCCCCGTAAGCAACCCCGCAATGCTCAGGTAGTAGATCAGAAGGCCCGTAAACAGGTAATCGTACCAGGCCTGATAATAATCCAGGGGGTGCACGAAGGTGTTGATGAAGCCAAACGCCAACGTAACCCCGGTACCTACCCCTACCGCAATCAGCACGTTACGCAGCCACCGAAACCGGATTTGATCAGTATCAGAAAAGTTGTCGTTGAGATACTGAGCGTATGTGCGGTACTCGCGCAGGGTCCGCACGGTGTAGGCCAGTACCAGCAGGTACCCAATTGTATTGACCCAAAACTTGATGGGCTGCTGCTCAGCCCACGCAGCCAGTGGGCCTTTGGTGCCGAAATGCGCTGGCAGCGGCTGCCCCTGTAGGCCATGCCACCAGCCTATATCATAGGCATATACCACCAGCCGCCAGCCCAGGTAGGCCAAGGCCGGCACAAAATGCCACCAGTGCGGCCGCTGCATCCGAAACTCCTGGTTGGTAAGGCTCCGGAAATAGAAATACAGTGTCGGGCCTACCGCCAGCCAATTCTCAAAGGGCCAGTAGAACATGAACGTGGTGCGCGCATCGTGCGAATCGTACCAGCCACCAAAACCCAGCATCCATTGCGCCAGCCGCCCTACAAACAGCAGCAGTAGCAGCGCCAGCCAGCCATCAGCAGGCAATTCTTCCCGATAACTACGCCGCCACAACACGCCGCTAACCACCATTCCCTGCACGAAGAATGGCAACAGCAGCGAGCTATACAGACTAAAGGTGAAGAACATAGGCCTAGAGGGAGGTGCACATCGGCCCTTAAATTAAGTCTTATCTATATACTAGCATCAAAGCCCGTTTCTCTTCCCTTGCAGGAACAGAAACGGGCTTCTATCAAGTGGCCTAACGGGACCCTATTCCAGCTCTTGGCGCAGGGCATACACCTTGCGCAGGTTCCGGATCAGGCGCTCCGACTCCTGGAAATTCAGGGTTTGGGCGCCGTCGGAGGCAGCTTCCTCGGGCTTCTCATGGGCCTCGTAGATGATGCCGTCGGCTCCGGCCATCACGCCGGCCAGCGCCATGGTGGGCACGTATTCCCGTATGCCGATGCCGTGCGAAGGATCAACGATGACGGGCAGGTGCGTTTTCTCCTTCAGAATGGGCACCGCGTTCAGGTCCAGCGTATTGCGCGAAGCAGTTTCAAAGGTCCGGATGCCCCGCTCGCAGAGAATCAGCTTCTCATTGCCCCCCGAAAACACGTACTCTGCTGATGACAGCAGCTCTTCCAGCGTACCGGAAATGCCGCGCTTGATCATCACGGGCTTATCTACGCCGCCCAGCGCGTCCAGCAGATTAAAATTCTGGGTGTTGCGGGCACCTACCTGAAACACGTCCACGTAGTCGTGCATTTCCTCTACCTGCGACACCTGCATCACTTCCGTAATGATTTTGATGCCGTGCTTTTGGGCCATCTGATGAAACATCTTCAGGCCTTCCATGCCCAGGCCACGGAATGAGTACGGCGAAGACCGGGGCTTAAACACGCCGCCACGCATGATGCGCACGTCATTGTCCACGAGGTGCTGCATCATCATCTCCATCTGCTGCTCGCTCTCGATGCTGCAGGGGCCGGCAGCCAGCGTGAGGTTGCCCTCCCCTATTCGCACCCCGTCGCCGAGGTCCAGCACGGTAGGCCGCACGCGCCATTTCCGTGACACTAGCTTGTAGTCGTCGGATACGCGGTGAATGTCGAGAATGCCGGGCAACTGGCCTATGGCGCGCAGGTCAATGTCGGCTTTGCCGATGGCCACGAGGTAGTGCGCCCGCTGGGTTTTCACCTCCGTGGCTTTATACTTCAGGTCTTGGATGCGCGCCAGAATATCCGCTTTCGCGGCTTCTGAAATGGAAGGTTCGAGTTGAATAATCATGAGGAGAGGAGAAATCTAGAAGCAGACTGGGCTAGCTGAAGCGGCAATGCGTTGCTAGGCCAGTACTGACTGAACAAACCGAGTGGCGGCGGCCGGAGCATCTTCGGCACCGTCCAGGGCCCGAATCAGGGCCGAGCCGATGATGGCGCCTTCGGCATGCTTGCAGGCATTCTGGAAGGATGCTTTATCACCAATACCGAACCCGATGAGGCGCGGATTGCGCAGGTCCATGGCCTCAATCCGCTCGAAATAAGCGTCCTGCACACCTTCGGCCTGCGTGTTCTGTCCACCCGTAGTGCCCGGGCCCGATACCAGATACAGGAAGGAATCCGTCAGCTCATCAATGCGGCGGATGCGCTCCGGCGCCGTCTGGGGCGTGATAAGGAACACGGGGCGCAGGTTATGGCGCTTGAAAATCTCCTGGTATTCCGCTACGTAGTCGTCGAGAGGCAAGTCGGGCAGAATGATGCCATCTACCCCTACGGCAGCAGCTTCGCGGCAGAAATTCTCCACCCCGAACTGCATTACCGGGTTCAGGTAGCCCATCAGCAGAATCGGCGTTTCGGGTACCGACTGCCGCACATCTTTGAGCTGAGTGAACAGCACACGCATGTTCATGCCATTCTGCAAGGCCACGGTGCTGCTCTGCTGAATCACGGGACCATCGGCCAGGGGGTCAGAGAACGGCATCCCGATTTCGATCAGGTCGGCGCCAGCAGCCGAAATGGCCTGAATAAGCGGCACTGTGGCCTGGAGCGTAGGGTAGCCGGCGGTGAAGTAGATATTGAGCAGACCTTTTTGCTTGCGGTCAAAGGTGTCTTTGATTCGGTTGTTCATAAGTTGGTTCCCGCTGAGGGCGCAGTGGTTTCCGCAGAGGACGCAGAAGAACGCCCTCCACGGCCACGGTGAGCTAATTACATTATCTCGTCGGCGTATTTGATATAGGTTTCCAGGTCTTTGTCGCCGCGGCCGGAGAGATTTATCACGACCACATCATCGGGGCCGGCGCCCAACTGGCCTAGGGCCGCCAGCGCGTGCGCCGTTTCAAGCGCCGGAATGATGCCTTCCAAGCGGCTGCACTCGGCCACCGCTTTCAGCGCAGGCTCGTCTTCGATGCTGATAAACCGCGCCCGCCCTGAATCGGCCAGGAAGGCGTGTAACGGCCCAATACCCGGATAATCGAGGCCAGCCGACAGTGAGTAGGGCTCCGTAATCTGGCCGTCCTCATCCTGCATCAGCAGGGTGCGCGAGCCGTGAATGATGCCCGGCTTGCCCAACACCGACGTTGCCGCCGAGTGTCCCGAATGCACACCGTGCCCGGCCGCCTCTACGGCCACCAGTTGCACCGAAGGCTCTTCGAGGAAGTGGTAGAACGCCCCGGCTGCGTTGGAGCCGCCACCCACGCAGGCCACCACATAGTTGGGCAACTCAGAACCAGTTTTCTCCAGCAGCTGCTTGCGCATTTCCTCGCTGATAATGGCCTGCAGACGCGCTACCAAATCGGGGTACGGATGCGGGCCTACTACTGAGCCAATGATGTAGTGTGTATCTACGGGGTTGCTGATCCAGTCGCGGATGGCCTCGTTGGTGGCATCCTTGAGGGTGCGGCTGCCACTCATGGCGGCGCGTACTTCGGCTCCCAGCAGGCGCATGCGGTACACGTTCGGCTTCTGGCGCTCCATGTCAATTTCGCCCATGTACACGATGCACTCCATGCCCATGAGGGCGCAGACCGTGGCCGTAGCTACTCCGTGCTGGCCCGCGCCGGTTTCGGCAATGATGCGGGTTTTGCCCAGGCGCTTGGCCAGCAGAATCTGGCCTACGGTGTTATTGATTTTGTGGGCGCCAGTGTGACAGAGGTCTTCGCGCTTCAGGAAGATGCGCGTGTTGTATTTCTCCGACAGCCGTTTAGCTTCAAATAGCGGCGTAGGGCGCCCCACGTAGTCGCGCAGCAGCATCTGGTACTCCTCCTGAAAAGCCGGCTCGGCCATAATGTCCAGGTAGTTCTGGCGCAGCTCCTCTACGTTTGGGTAGAGCATTTCGGGAATAAAGGCACCGCCAAACTGGCCGTAATAGCCGCGCTCCGTGGGTTTTTGATAGGTAGTGTTCATGGTGTCGGTTTCGTTCTGATGGCTTCAAGGCTGATGCCCGGGCCTTCGTAACTGATTCTTATGCTGGTACAGACTGGCCTAGGAAGCTTGGTGGGTGAGTCGGAGTTCAGTGAACATCTGCTGGAGCAGCGCGGCATCCTTCGCGCCGGGGGCCGTTTCAAACTTACTGTTCAGGTCCAGTGCAAACAGGCCGGGTAAACGTAGGTTTCGCAACGTTTCGGCGTGAGCCAGTTCCAGGCCACCCGCCAGAAAATACGGCACCTGAAACGGGTAGCGCTCCAACAAGCGCCAATCGAAAGTGGTGCCGTTGCCGCCCGGCTGCGCTCCTTTGGTGTCGAACAGGAAGTAGTCGACGTGGCCTAGGTAAGGCGTGAGCTGGTTGAAGTCAAAGTCGGCCCCTACCGAGAAGGCTTTTACCACCTCCAGGCCACCTTCGCGTAGCTGTTGGCATTGGGCGGGCGTTTCGTGGCCGTGCAGCTGCACCAGATCCAGCCCAAACTCCCGCACCCGCGCCCGGATGACCTCGGTGGCTTCATCTACAAACACCCCTACTTTCTGAATACCGACGGGCAACGCGGCCAGCATGCTGCCGCTTAGCCCCTGACCTACGTAGCGGCTGGATTTTGGGTAAAAGATGAACCCCAGGAAATCAGGCTGTAGCGCTGCCACGGCCGCCAGGCTCGTGGGCTCGCGCATACCGCACACCTTTATATAAGGAGTGGCAACAGGCAATAAGGATGTGGAGGCGGTGGCTTGCATCAATCGTAGGCCTATAACAACGTAATGGCTTCGGTGGCGCGCAACTGCTGGACCAGCGCGGCGCAGGCTTTTTCGGGGCGGCTGTGGCGCATAAAGGTTTCGCCCATCAGGAAGCCCCGGTAGCCCACGGCCCGCAGCGCCTCAATGTCGGCGGCGGTCTGTAGGCCACTTTCCGTCACTTTCACAAACTCGTCGGGGATGCGCTGGGCTAGCTCGCCGGAAGTATCGAGGCTCACGGAGAAATCGTGGAGGTTGCGGTTGTTCACGCCCACCAGCGTCACGGCATCGGGGTGCAGCGTCTTGTCGAGCTCTTCGGCATTATGAATTTCGAGCAGCACTTCCAATCCCAGGCTTTTGGCAAAACGACCCAGCCGGAGCACTTCCTCACCCGTGAGTACGGCCGCAATCAACAGGATGGCATCGGCCCCAATGCTTTTGGCTTCCAGAATCTGGTACTCATCTACGGTGAAATCCTTGCGCAGAATGGGGCAGAAATTGTACCGGCGAGCCGTGGTCAAATCATCGTTCTTGCCGCCAAAAAACTCCGTGTCCGTCAGCACCGAAAGTGCCGAGGCGCCCGCCTGCATGTAGCCCAGCGTGGTGCGCTCAACCGGAGCATGGGGATTAATAAAGCCTTTGCTCGGCGACTTCCGCTTGAACTCGGCAATGATTCCGCTCAGGTCTTCGCGCAGCAGATACCGGCGCAGGCTCAGTGGCTGCGAATCCATGTAGATGCTTTGCTCCAGCTTTTTCGCGGGCACCAGGTCGCGGCGGGCAGCTACTTCCTGGCGCTTGTGGGCAATGATTTTATCGAGAATGGTGGGCGTATGCATGAGTTCTTGGGTGCAGCCCGCACAAGGCTAAGGCTTGAATGAAGAATGACGTAGCGCAGTACCGATTAGCAACCGTCAACTGGCCTACAATGCTTTTTTACAGTTTAGGGAAGCACCTGACTGGCCTAGGCCAGTAGGTTGCGCAATGCCTCACGGGCCCGGCCAGAGTCCAGAGACTCCTGCGCTTCGGCCAGGGCCTCCGCAAAGCTGAGTTCCGGCTTCACGCACTGAATAGCCAGTGCCGCATTGGCCGTCACGACGGCGCGCTGCGGAGCGGTAGCCCGGCCTTCCAGTACATTCAGAAACAGCTTGGCGGAGTCTTCCACAGTCTGGCCACCGGCCAGCTCCGCGGGTGTAGTGGCGGTCAGGCCCAGGTCGGCAGCCGTTACTATTTGCTCGCCGGCTGCGGAGGCCAG
Organism: Hymenobacter gelipurpurascens; assembly: GCF_900187375.1. Taxonomy (NCBI): domain Bacteria; kingdom Pseudomonadati; phylum Bacteroidota; class Cytophagia; order Cytophagales; family Hymenobacteraceae; genus Hymenobacter; species Hymenobacter gelipurpurascens. The sequence continues at coordinate 1,627,181 of NZ_FYEW01000001.1, forward strand.
CTTAGCAGCGCCAGTCAGGGAAAGCTCATCGTAGCCATCCAGCGCGTGCACTACGGCGTATTGCGTGCTGGTTTGCTGCAGCAGATAATGATACAGGCGCAGCAGCTCCAGGCTAAACGTGCCGGAGAGCTGGTAGCGTGGCCGCACGGGATTCACGAGGGGCCCCAGGATATTGAAGAACGTACGCACGCCCAGCTCCCGCCGCACCGGCCCCGCGTGGCGCATGGCCGGATGAAAGGATGGCGCGTGCAGAAAGCAGATGTTGGCGCGCTCCAGCTGCCGTTTTAGCTCATCATTGGGCACCGCAAAATTAACGCCCAGCTTAGCCAGCACATCCGAGGAGCCGCACACCGATGACACCCCGATGTTGCCATGTTTAGCCACCTTATAACCTGCCCCGGCCACCACAAAGCAAGCCAACGTGCTGATGTTCAGCGTGTCTTTACCGTCGCCGCCGGTCCCTACAATGTCCACCACTTCATTAGTGCCTAGCTCGGGGTTGCGGGAGAGGTCCAGCAGCGCATCCCGGAAGCCCGACAGCTCCGGCACCGTGATGGGCCGCATGCGGTACACCGTCATAAAGGCAGCCATTTCCGAGGGGTTGGCCTCACCCTGCCCGATGCTGTACATGGCATGCTGGGCTTCGGCGTAGCTTAGGGTTTGCTGATCAAATAGTTGATTTAGGAGTTGTTTCACGATGGGAGCCCCTGCGGTGGATAGCAGAGAGTTAATGAGAGAAGCGAAGAAGCTGATACAAACCGGGCACGATAAACAGGCCTAGCGCCTGTTGGGCGGTTACGCCAGCCAGTTTTTCAGCATCTGATGTCCGTGCTCGGTCAGGATAGACTCGGGGTGGAACTGAACGCCGCGCACATCATACTGGCGGTGGCGGAAGGCCAGCACCTGGCCGTTTTCGTCTAGGGCAGTTACTTCCAGCTCGGCGGGCATGCTCTCCGGCTGCACGCTCCAGGAGTGGTAGCGTCCCACCCGAAACTGCCGGGGCAAGCCCTGGAACAGCTTTTCATCGTCGGTGGTCAGCGCGGCGTCGGTGGCAATGCCGTGCAGCACATCGGGCAGGTTATACAGCTCACCGCCGAAGCTCTCCGCAATGCCCTGGTGGCCTAGACACACGCCCAGCATCCGTTTAGTGGGCGCGTAGCGCCGGATAACCTCCGGCATCAGACCTGCTTCAGCAGGCAGGCCAGGGCCCGGCGACAGGAGTACCGCGTCGTAGGCCTCTACATCATCCAGCGTGAGCTTGTCGTTGCGGATGACGGTGGTATCGGCTCCGTGGCCCAACTCGCGCAGCACCTGCACAAGGTTGTAGGTAAAGGAGTCGTAATTATCAATGACAAGAATCTTCATGGCAATAGGCAGCGTGGGGCCGGTAGCACGGCGCCAATTAGGGCGATGTAATTAACTGATTAAGAATTCGCAACGTTCGTTAGCGGAGCTTGGCGGGGGCTATCTTCTCCCCTATTTGCTCGGCCTCCTTCAGGGCCTTGCGCAAAGCCGCCAGTTTGTGGTGCACTTCGTTGAGTTCCGAGTTGATGTCGGAAGCGGCCACTACGCCGGCACCCGCCTGGTAGTAAAGCTGCCCGCCGGTGCTCAGGAAGGAGCGAATCATGATGGCGTGGTTGAATTCGCCGTTGAAGCCGAGGTAGCCGATGGCACCGCCGTAGTACCCGCGACCAGTAGGTTCCAGACCATCAATAAGTTGTATGGCGCGGTGCTTGGGTGCGCCCGAGAGCGTACCCGCCGGGAAGGTATCGGCCACTACCTGCAGGGAGTTGGCTTCGGGGGCCAGTGTAGCATTCACCTCGCTCACCAAATGAATCACATGCGAGTAGAACTGAATTTCGCGGAAGGTTTTCACCTTCACCTCGTCGCCGTGGCGGGCTAAGTCGTTGCGAGCCAGGTCTACCAGCATGGTGTGCTCGGCGTTTTCCTTGGGGTCGTCGGCAAGCTTCTGAGCCAGGGCGGCGTCTTCAGCATCGTGGCCGGTGCGGCGGAAGGTGCCGGCAATCGGGAACAGGCTGGCTTTGCGCCCTTTAATCAGCAGCTGCGTTTCGGGCGAGGAGCCGAAGATTTTAAAGTTGCCGTAGTCGAAGTAAAACAGGTAGGGCGAAGGATTGATGGAGCGGAGCGCGCGGTACACATTGAACTCGTCGCCCACAAAACCCTGCTGAAACCGCCGCGAAAGCACAATCTGAAATACATCACCGCGGCGGCAGTGTTGCTGCCCCTGCGCCAGCACCTTCAGGAACTCCTCGTCGGTCTGGTTGGTCTGCTCCTCCCCGGTGGTTTGAAAGCCGAATTCTGGAAGTGAGGGATTGCGAATCAGGTTCACCAACCGTTCCAGGCCATCCTGATCTACCGCTTCGCCTTCCAGCGTGTGCTCAAACACATACAGCTCGTTGCGGAAGTGGTTGAGCGCAATAACGTAGCGGTACGTACCATAGATAATATCCGGAATCTGACCAGCGGCTTCCTTTTCCTCGCTCAGCGTCAGGTCCTCGAAATACTGTACGGCCTCATAGCCCAAGTAGCCAAACAACCCGCCCGTGATAAAGTCAAACCCCTGATCCTCTGTCTCGAATCGGCCCGCAAACTCGCGCAATCTATCCAGCGCCTGCCGGGGCTCCGCGAGGGTTTCCGAAGTTACGGAATCATCGGGGAAGCTTTGCTTCACTACGCCGCGCTGCACCTCGAAGCGCGCCAACGGGTCACAGACGAGGTAGCTGAAGGCGTTTTGCTGACCGTGGTAGTCGGAGCTTTCCAGCAGCAGGCAGTTCGGGTACCGGTCGCGGAGGCGCAGGTAGAGGCCTACAGGAGTCACGGTATCTGCCAAAACACGGAGATGGCGGGTAGTGAGGCGGAAGGATTTCATATCGGGGCGAAGTACTGGTTGTGGTGTTTTCCGCGCCGGGCAATAAAAAAAGCCCGGCGTTGCGGCCGGGCTTTCTGTAGTCGAATGCGAAGAGAGTTTCACGTAGGCTCTAATGCACGCACAGGCTGTCCCGTCCGGAATTTCCGAGGGGCCACCACCAAGCTTGCAGAGTCATGTGAGAAGTCATTGCCGATTTTTTGGGCGTTGAATGCTGCAAATGTACAGCGGGCTTTTTACGGCGCAAGGTTTTTTTCGTTTTCTATTTGAAAAATCGCAACCAAGCTGCCTGTTGATTTAGGATTTGATACCCTAGGCCACTCTACCGTTTTACCAATGTCTGGCTGCCGGTCTGCTTACCCGCCGACACGCGCAGCAGATAATTCCCTTTCGGCAGGTGGCCTACGGCAACACCAGTGCGCGTTCTTGCTTTCTTTTTCAACACCACACGCCCCGCCTGATCGAAGATTTCTAACCTCGCCTTCCGTGTACCTTCCGGCAACTGAAGGGCCAGCTGGTTTTGCGCCTGATTTAAAGCAGCACTATAAGGCAGTGGCCTAGGGCCTTTATCCGAGTTGCTGGCCGCCCCCAACTGATAGAGCCACGAGTAGGCCGCCGGAAACTCTCGTTTCCAGAACCATTCCGCGTGTTTGCCATCGGGAGGCGTGCTGTAGGCGAGGTTGGCAGCGGGCACGCCGTTGCGCTGAAGGGAGTCGCGCATGGCCTGCATCAGCGGCGCCATGGTTTCGCTTTCGGTGGTGCCACTCACGAAGTAAAATCGCGTACCGGGGTTAGCCGGATGCTGACGCACATACTCAAAAAGAGGCTGCTTCGCGAACCAGAACGCTGGCGAAAACACACCTACTTTACTGTAGACCTGCGGGTATTTGAGAGCCGCATATGTAGAAATCAGCCCGCCCATGCTGCTGCCCGCAATGCCCGTAAACTCCCGGCCCGTAAGAGTCCGGTAATGCGCATCGATATACGGCTTGAGCGTCTCCACCATGAAATCTACGTACTGGTCGCCTTGCCCGCCGCCATACTCCGCATTGCGCCACGGCGAGAGTTCGTTCAGCCGCTGGTCGCCACCGTTATCTACGGCTACTACTATGCTGCCCGTATCTAGAGCTTTCTGCTGCAGTTGGCTCAGGGCTTCATCAACGCCCCACTCCCCCGAAAAGCCAGTGCAGGCATCAAACACGTTTTGTCCGTCGTGCAGGTACAGCACCGGGTAACGCTTGTTAGAAGAGGCCGCATAATCCAGCGGTAGGTACAGCCAGATCCGCCGCTTGCGCTGAAGCTGAGGCATTTCAAAAGCAGAATCCAATACCTGCACCTGGGGTTTCAATGCAGTGCTTGTACAGGCTACTTGGCCACTCGCACCACCAGAATCCTTCCAACTTGCCACTTGCAGCTCCAGGGTAGCAGCTTTTTTATCGATGACGTATTGCCGATTTGCAATGTCCTGGTGTTGTGCATCGGCCTCTGCTGTAGGCCAGGTGCCACGTGTAATTTTAAAATCCAGGGTGCCGATAAGCGTAGCCGGTAACGTCAGCTGGTAAGTCCCAGACGATGTCTTGGTGAAAGCATATGCCTCGCTGCCGGGGTTCCAGTTATTGCAGGAGCCTGCCAGGTACAAGGTAGCCGCTTTGGGGGTTTGAGCCGGTACCTGCGTAAGGCGGATTGTAGTCTGGGCATTGCTTCTGGCCGCTAGCAGCACGGTAAGCAGTAAAAGGAGGATTGACTTCACTGGTAGAAAAGAGCAGAGGTTTCTAGCTCAAATGTACTGCCTAAGCAGCAGGCACCCGCCACCCCATCTGCTACAGCGTGGGGCATCTTCTCTAATTCAGTAAGGGACCGGAAATTTGGAAACTACTGCTTAAATCCAACCTGTATTTTTCCGAGAAAAAATCTAAGTCATCAACAACCGCCCCCTTTTTTTTGACGCCAAAAAACGTAAAAAACAGTTCCACTGGCCGCCCGTATGTTTGATGCTTTATCGGAAAGCAATAGAGCAATAGCGCTCTTTATGTTTGACTAGGTTATATGCAAAAATTGGCCTACTGATTTTTATAGTACACATTCCGATTAGTTATCCTTGATTGACATAATAGCATTTCTCAATCGATACCCTTAACCACCATTTTAGCTATTTTTTCCGAAAGCAATATTTGCCTCTATAGCTCGTATTCATAGTTTACGTACGTAATCTATCTGGCACCCCCTCCATTTTACCCCCTACACCCTTCATTTAGCTCAGTTTATACCCGCTCTCACGAGGGTTCAACACAGCACCATATTTTGTTAATATAGCATTAGCCATTTTTTGTGGCTGACTTCCATTACTATTCCTGCATTTGCACCCTCAGTAGGGCTATTTAAAATAACAGGGTAGATTAAAGAGGGTTATGGTCAGCTTTTGACGGTGTCTTAGTGCCCATATTGGCAATAGCAGTAAGTGAGTCTTTAGTCACCTACAGAATAGCTAGCCGCTAAATCCAATTATTGCTATTCCCAGAGTGAGTATTTTCTCATTGTTTTTGTGCTGTCTACCGCTTTAACTTGCGGTGTTTCTCACAAATTGATGACTTCGCATTCTCCTTAAAGTGAATCGTGAATTGCACCGTTGGATGCACTCTAGCCTCTGCTCCAGCGCCCAAAGTCATTGAAAATTCCCACTCCGGTAAGTCCGGAAAAATCCATTTAACCCCTAACATCATTTAAATGAAACACCCTTATCTAGCGAAACTAGTGTTTCCGCTATTGTGCGCTGGCGTAAGCGTCAGCAGCGCCTACGCACAGGGGGTCGGCACTGTAAGCGGCCGGATCCTGGACGAGAAAGGCGAAGGCATTCCCGGTGTAACCGTCCTGGTGGAAGGTACTACCATGGGCGGCTCAACGAACTCTGATGGTACCTTCTCCATCCAAGGCGTTCCTTCCGGCCCTCACACGCTGGTTGTCTCTTTTGTGGGTTATACCACACGCCGCCAGCCGATTACAGTAACCGCAGGCCAGAACACGGCAGTGGCTCCGCAAACGTTAGCGGAAAACACTACGCTGCTGAATGAAGCAGTAGTAGTAGGCTATGGTGTACAGCGCCGCCAAGACGTAACGGGTTCTATTGCCACAGTGCAAGCCAAAGACTTTGTGCCAGGCCAGGTGACTAACCCCGAGCAATTGGTGCAGGGCAAAATTGCCGGCGTAAACATCACTACGGGCGGTGGTGCTCCCGGCGCGGCCAGCACAATCCGTATTCGTGGTGGTTCCTCGCTGACTGCGAGCAATGATCCACTGTTTGTAATTGATGGTGTACCAGTAGACAAGGGTGGAATCAGCGGCGCCAGCAACCCGCTGACCATGATTAACCCCAACGACATTGAGTCGGTAACTGTATTGAAGGATGCTTCGGCTCTGGCTATTTATGGCAACCGGGCTTCGAACGGCGTTGTACTTATTACGACGAAGCGTGGGGTACAGGGTGAGAAGTTAACGGTTAACTTCTCCTCCCAGACGTCTGTTTCGCGTCCTTTCAAAACGTACGACGTACTGGGTGCTGATGAATTTCGCACGCTGATTGAGGCTAATGGCTTGGCTTCTCAGAAAGCAACGCTAGGTTCATCTAATACTAACTGGCAGGACGAAATTTTCCGCACTGCTACCTCTTTTGACAACAATATCAGCCTGACCGGTAACTTAGGCAAAGTGCCTTTCCGTGTTTCTTACGGCAATCTGTACCAGGATGGTATTGTTATCACGAACAACCTGAAGCGTAATACCGGCTCTGTAAGCCTCTCTCCGGTTATCCTCGATGGCCATTTGCGCATTGATGTTAATGCAAAGGGCACACAACTGGAGAACCGCTTTATCGACAATGGAGCCATTGGCGGTGCATTGTTCTACGACCCTACGCAGCCAGTTCGTTCCTCTGAAGCGCAGTTTGCGCCTTTCGGTGGTTACTATCAGTATCTGACTGCAGCTGGTGTCCCTTTGACGCTAGCACCCGGCAACCCGGTAGCTGCCTTGCGGAACACGAACAACACAAGCGATGTAAAGCGCTTCATCGGCAATGTGCAGCTGGACTACAAATTCCACTTCCTGCCCGAGTTGCGTGCTAACCTGAACCTGGCAACTGACCTTTCGCGGGGTACTGGCTCGACCATCAACTCGGTGACCGATTTCGGTAACTACAACAGCAAAGCGACCAACATAAACCAGAACGGCCGCTACTCGCAGTACAAGCAGGACAAGGATATGAAACTGCTGGAGTTCTACCTGGCCTACGCTAAGCAGTTGGGTGAGAATTCCAAGTTCGATGTGCAGGCAGGTTATTCCTATCAGGACTTCGTAACGCAAGGACCCTTATACCTGCCTTACCGCTTCGACCGTACCACTCTAGCCAACGAAAACGCGACTCAGACGGTAACAGGGTATTATGACCCCTTCCGCTATAAATCTTACTTCGGCCGTGCCAACTTCACGGTTAAGGACCGTTACTTATTAACGGCTACCCTGCGGAACGACAATACCTCGCGCTTCCTGGAAGATCAGCGCCATGGTTACTTCCCAGCTCTGGGCCTGGGCTGGCGCATTAAGGGTGAGGAATTCCTTGCCAACAATACGGCAATCACGGAATTAAAGCTACGCGCTGGCTACGGTATCACGGGTCAACAGGAGATTGGTGGGCCCTTCGATGCTCTGCCGCGCTATGTAACAGGTCGCTCTACAGTACAATACCAGTTTGGCGTAGATGCTAATGGCAATCCAATATTCGTTACCGGGTTGCGTCCCTCCGCCTCCAATGGCGCTCTGAAGTGGGAAACCACTACTACCTACAACTTAGGTTTAGACTGGGGACTGTTCGACAACCGCTTGTCTGGTGCTGTTGATGTGTATGAGCGTGAATCCAATGACCTACTTGCCAACGTATTTGTTCCGGCTGGTGGCCTGAGCAACCAGCTGAACCGTAACATTGGTTCGCTGCGTAACCGAGGCGTAGAAGTTGCTATAAATGCCTCGCCGGTACGCACCGAAGATTTCAGCTGGGATCTTAACTTCAACGTGGCCTACAACAAAACCAAGATTACGGACCTAGGCCCACAGCAGGAGAACTTCCCTGGTTATCTAGTGGAAGGCATTCCTGGCGGCACAGGCACCACCGTCCAGATCAACTCGGTTGGCTTCCCCAACAATGCCTATTATGTATACCAGCAGGTATACGGGCAGGATGGCCGTCCGGTGGAAGGGCTATATGTTGATCGCAACGGCGACGGCACTGTGAACGAGCAGGACCTGTACCGCTACAAGCAGCGTGCTCCATTGGCTACGTTCGGCTTGTCGACCAACTTTGCCTATAAGAAGTTCTCGCTGAACGCCGTGCTGCGCGCTAACGCTGGCAATTACGTGTACAATGCGGGAAATGGCAATCTGGCCAACTTCGCTAACGCTAATACCTCTACCAACTTTGTAGGCAACCTGCCTGTAGGCATCCGAGATACCGGTTTCCGCACGCAGCAGGTACTCTCTGATTATTACGTAGAGAATGGCTCATTTATCCGCGGCGAGAATATCACGCTGGGCTACAACGTAGGTAAGATTTTCCGCGAAGGGTCGAATCTTCGTCTAACTGCAGCTGTTCAGAACGTGTTCCTGATCACCAAGTACAAAGGCTTGGATCCGGAAATCTTCAACGGGGTAGACAACAACTTCTATCCTCGCTCCCGCACCTTCACCTTCGGCCTGAACGCCAGCTTCTAACCCACCCGACTAATGAATAAATTTCTAATCCGCGGCCTGGTAGTAGCCACAACGGGCTTTGCTCTAGGTACCAGCCTAACTTCCTGCGGCGACCTCGACTTGAAACCTAAGTATGAGACGACGCCGGATAAAGTGTATGTAGACCTGAACGGTTACCGTTCGGTACTCGCTAAAGTGTACGGTGGTTTCGCCGTAACTGGCCTAGGCTCAGATGACAATGGTGCTTCCGGCGGCGGCGACGTAGGAGGTATCGATGAAGGTACTTCGGATTACATCCGTCAGCTGTGGTGCGCACAGGAGCTCTCTACTGACGAAGCCATCCTAGCTTGGGGCGACGTTGGAGTGCGTGACTGGCACAATATGAACTGGACGGCTTCCAACCCGCTCATTCGTGGTCTTTACTACCGCATTTACTACGAAATTGCTATTGCCAACGAGTTTATCCGCGAATCGAGCGACGATAAGCTGAGCGCGCGTTTGAGTGGCAGTGACGTTGCTAGCGCCAAGCGTTTCCGCGCTGAAGCTCGGTTCCTGCGTGCTGTAGCCTATATGCACGTTCTGGACCTGTACGGTGGCGGCCCTTTTGTGGTAGAAACTGACCCTACTGGTGCTTACACGCCTCCTTATCGCAACCGTCAGGAGCTGTTCAGCTATGTAGAAAGCGAGCTGCTTGCGTTGAGCAATGATGCTGATTTCGCGGAGCCCAAGACTAATGAGTACGGCCGTGTTGATAAGGCTGCTGCCTGGGGTATGCTTTCCCGTTTGTACCTGAATGCTCAGGTGTATACCGGCACCCAACGCAACAACGACGCTGCCACGTATGCAAAGCGCGTGATTGACGTGCCTGGCTATGCGCTGTCTACTACAGCAGCTGGTAAGGTTACCTCGGCCTACGGTCGTTTGTTTCTGGCCGACAACCAAACCGCGCCAGCTCGTAACGAAATCATCTGGCCGGTTACGTTCGATGCGAACAATACCCGTAGCTTCGGTGGTACTACGTTCCTGGTCAACGGTTCCACTAGCTCAAGCAATGGCAACTGGAAAGCCAAAAACGGCATGCCTCAGGGCGGCTGGGGCGGCATGCGGGCTACCAAGAACTTGGTTAACCTGTTCGGAGCTGACACGGTGCGCGACACTCGTGGCCGCTTCTGGACGGATGGCCAGACCCTCGAAATTGCCGATATCGGTAATTTCAATGAAGGCTACGGTGTAATCAAATTCCGTAACGTGACCTCGACAGGTGCTGCCCAAGGTGGTTCGCAGAGTCAATCAAGCGTAGATTACCCTATGATTCGTCTGGCAGAAGTAATGCTGAACTACGCCGAAGCGGTATCTCGTGGCGGTGCTGGTGATGCTAACCTGGCGCTGTCGTATGTAAACCAGATTCGTCGCCGGGCTTACAGTGTCCCTACTACTACGCCTAACACAACGGTTGACTTAGCCGCTCTTTCAACTAACGCTTTGCTTGATGAGCGTGGTCGTGAGCTGTTTTGGGAAGCCTTCCGTCGTACGGACCTTATCCGTTTCGGCCGCTTCGTAGAGGGCACTTATCTGTGGCCTTGGAAGGGTGGCGTTAAGGATGGTCGTGGAGTTGAGGCATTCCGTGCGCTTTACCCGTTGCCCGCTTCTGACTTGAGTGTAAACCAGAACTTAAAGCAGAATACTGGTTACTAAGAAGAACTCGACCAATCCGGGAACCACTTCGAGCTGGTTCCCGGTTTGATCGGGAAATTCTTCCATCAATTCCCACTTTCATCAGCGACTCATGAATCATTTTACCAAACTAGCAGGGCTGGGCTTAGTTGCCACTCTGTTTCTTGCTTCGTGCGAAAAAGACGAAGATCGTGCAGTGATGCAGCCAGGCAGCGCACTTGCTGTAACTGCCTCTACCAACACCGCTGTTCTTACCCAGGACAAAGCATCTACCAACGCCGTTACCTATACCTGGAGCCCCGTTGATTTCGGTTTTCAGGCGGCAGTGAAATACACGCTTCAGTTCGATAAGAAGGGTGGTCCTTTCACTACGCCTATCGAGTTTGAAGCTGGGAATGCTACTTCGCGTACCCTCACCGTATCTGAGCTAAACAGCGTATTAATTCGTTTGAAAGTAGCACCGGGCTCAACCGGAAACGTTGATGTACGAGTGAAAGCCAGCCCAGGTGGGGTTGCTGCACCCGTTATATCTTCCGTTTCGACACTGACCGGTACGCCTTATTTAGTATTCATTCAGTATCCTTCTTTGTATGTACCTGGTAGCTACCAGGGCTGGGCACCAGATAAGGCTCCTTTCATTGCCTCGGTGAACAACAACAAGGTGTATGAAGGATATGTAAACTTTCCTACAGCAGATACAGAGTTCAAAATCACCAATGCTCCTTCATGGGATAAGGGTGATTACGGAATGGATCCAAATGGTGCTCCCGGGTCGCTAGTTTCTAGCAACAGCCAGAACATTAAGGCTGCTAACCCTGGTTACTACCGCCTGAACGTCGATCTGAACACGCTGAAGTATACGCTTACCAAAACTTCTTGGGCCGTAATTGGAGCTGCAACTCCAGGCGGCTGGGATGTAGAAACCCCGATGGTTTTCAACTCCGTGAAGCAGGTATGGACCGTAACGCTGCCACTAAAGGCCGATGAACTGAAGTTCCGTGCCAATAATGCTTGGGACATCGATATGGGCGACAACGAGCCTGATGGCGCTCCTGATTATGGTGGAAAGAATATCAAAGTAGGTGCTGCTGGTACATATACCGTCACACTCGACTTGAGCAAAGGCGCTGGTAACTACAGCTACTCCATCGAGAAATAATCTTTCTCGATTGCTTACCATACAAAAAGGGCCGTCATATGACGGCCCTTTTTGTATGGTACCCTTCTGAACACTCGTTTGCTGAATGTGCTTACTAGTCTTCTACAACGCTCAAAAAAGTGAGCAGCTACTTTTAAGAATCTATTACCTGATTTTCTGCCGAAATTTTCTGTGTTTCGTTGAGGTTAACTACGAACTTTGCTTGTAGGCCATGTTACGTGGCCTAGCCTCAATATCGACTTCCCATTTCTTCTACCTTTCCGACTTAATATGATCCTTATTGCCGACGGTGGCTCGACCAAGAGCAGCTGGTGTCAGCTCGATGAAGCTGGTAACCGTGTGTATTTCAACACTGAGGGGTACAACCCTGACTTCATTACCACGGAAGGCATTGCCCAGTCCCTGGAGAAGAACCTGCCTGATACCCTTCCGCGGCAGAAAGTGACGGAAGTGTATTACTACGGGGCTGGCGTATCGTCGCCGAAGAAAGCCGAGGTAATTGCCAAAGCCATGCGCCAGATTTTTCCGCAGGCCGAAGTCGTTGTAGACCACGACCTGCTGGCCTCGGCGCGGGCCTTGCTGGGACGCAAGCCAGGTTTTGCAGCTATCCTTGGTACCGGCACCAACTCCTGCCTATACGACGGCAATAAAATCACGTATAACGTGGATTCGCTGGGCTACTTCCTCGGTGATGAGGGCAGTGGCTCTTTCATCGGCAAGCGCCTGCTGCGCGATTATCTGCGCGGATTGCTGCCTGATGGCCTACAGGAAATTTTCAAGGAAGAGTTCAACCTCACCCGCGAAGACATTCTGGACAAGCTCTACAACCAGCCTCTCCCAAACCGCTTCCTGGCTAGCTTCGCCAAGTTCACTTACGACCACAACAACATCAGCTACTGCCGCGAGATTGTGCTGCAGGGGTTCGAGACGTTCTTCGCGAACATTGTGCGGCACTACCCTAACTACCAGGATTACACGTTCAACTGCATCGGCTCGGTAGGCTACAACTTCCGCGATGCCTTGTCGCAGGTGGCCAAAGACCACGGCATGGAAGTCGGCAAAATCATCCGCTCCCCTATCGATGATCTGGTGGCCTTCCACGAGGAAGAGCTAGCTAAATCGAAATAACGATAGCACCTCCAACGAAAAAGCCCGCTCTCTTAGGAGAGCGGGCTTTTTTAGTGGCATAGGCTAGTAGCCGGCGTGGCCGGCTTTTGCCAGACAGGCCTAGTGGTGCACTACCAACCGAACGGTTTGCTGCTGAGCGCCTGCGTTCAGGCGCACCAGATACACGCCGTTGGCCAGGTTTTGCACAGGGAGTTGCAGCTCCCGGGTGCCGGCCGGCTGGCGAGTAGAAGTGGTAACGGTATGCACCGTGGCACCCAACAGGTTCGTGACGGTTACGCTTACCGGCGCCGACTGGCCTAGCTCGTAGCGCAGTGTAGCGGTAGAGCTGGCAGGGTTCGGCAGGGCCACCAGTTGCAGAGCAGCCGCATCCTTTTGGCGCTTGGTAGCCAGAACGGTACCAGCGGGCACCGCAATCTTGCGTGAGGTGTACACCGTGTACTGGCCGGGAGCCAACGTGAGTGGCGCCGCCTTATCGGTTACCGTAAGTGTTTCGCCGTTGAGGTAGTTGTACCACGTACCGGCTGACTGGAAGTTCGGTACCACAGTAGCTGTCTTCACATCAAAGTTTCCGACGATAGTTACCTGTAGGCCAGGGTCCGAAGAGCTAGCATCACGCTCCGAGAGGTGCATGGTTTTTACGGCCCCGTTGAGGTCTTGCGTAAAGCTGGCGGGATTCTCAAACGCTGGCTCCTGCACCTTCAGGGCAATCAGGCTGCGGTATACATCGTACAGGTGGCGACGGTTGGCATCCTTGTAGTAATCCCACAGCGCTGGCTTGTTGCTGAGTTTGCAGCTTTGGTCTTTGCCATACTGCTCCGGCGTGCCGTCGTCATTAGGTATGGATCCATCCGTGCACATGAAGATGGATTTATCGTAGCCTACTTCGCCAAACTGCCAGATCATGCGGGGGCCGGGCACCGTGAAGAAGAAGGCACCAGCTGCCTCCTGACGGGCCAAGGCCGTGTTCAGCTCTTTCACTGAATAAGTACCGGAGCTGTTGCCGAAACGCAGGTTCTTGTACATCAGGCGCTGCTCATCATGGCTTTCCATGTAGGTTACCAAGTTAGGCGCGTTCCAGCCACGGCCGCCTTGTGCCGTGTTGCCATAATAACCATAGCTGAAGTTGGACTTGCCATTTTCATGGTAGCCCATTGTCGCTTCGTTGTAGTTGTCAGTCGCCTTGCCCCATAGCATCAGGCCATAGTCAGCCAGTGTCTTGCCTTCCGCGTTGGCGGCAAAGGACTCCAGAATCGGGTAAGACGTCGCGTCTACGCTGATCTGGTAGTCGTAATAATCCTTCCAGATTTCTACCCGCGACTGGTCATACACGGCATCATAGGTAGCTTCCGTTTTCTGCACCTGGCTGAATCCTCCGGCCAAGTCATAGCGGTAGCCATCAATGTGGTACTCCGTCAGCCAATGCTTGATTACCTGCTTGGTGAAATACTTGGTGAAAGCACTTTCGTGGTTGAAGTCGTAGCCTACGTTGTAGGGGTGCTTGGCAGTGGTATTGAACCAAGGGCTTGTCGAAGACGGATTGCCATTTTCGAAGTACATCTGCACCATGGGGCTCTGGCCGAAAGAGTGGTTGAGCACCATATCCAATACTACCGCAATACCGCGCTTGTGGGCTTCATCTACCAGCTTTTTCAGGTCGTTCTTGGTGCCGTAGTATTTATCGGGAGCGAAGAAGAACGAGGGGTTGTAGCCCCAGCTTTCATTGCCTTCAAACTCATTCACGGGCATCAGCTCCAGCACGTTCACGCCCAGGCGCTTGATGTAGTCGAGCGAGTCCGTTACGGTCTTGTAATCGTGGCGAGCTACGAAGTCGCGCACCAGCAACTCGTAGATAATCATATCCGTGCGCTTCGGACGGGCAAAGTTGGTTACCTGCCAGGCATAGTCGGAGGCGTTGCTTTGCAGCACCGAAACAATACCATTGGTTTTGCCGGTGGGGTAAGCCTTCAGATTTGGGTACGTAACGGCCGGAATGTACTGGTCGTTGTTGGGGTCGAGAACCTTTTCCGAATACGGATCCGCCACGCGTAGGCCACCATCCACCAGAAACTGATAAGCATATTCCTGACCAGCCGTTAGGCCGTCAATCTGCACCCACCAACGCCCATCTACTGTGTTGTCGGCTGCATCACCAGCTGCGTTTGGCGTGCGCTTCATATAGGAAGCTTCATTGGCCGTCCAGTTGTTGAATTCCCCGATAACGTGCACGAACTGCTTGTTGGGGGCCGTCAGGCTGATGATGGCCGACGTACCTCCGTTGAGATATGTAACGCCATCTTTCTTGGCGCCGGCAGGCAAGGCAGCCAGCGTTATCGCCGAGCGGGACTGCACTACTACTTCCGTAGCTTCCGTAGCAGTGCCTTTGGTGGCCGTGAGGCGCAGCGTGTTATTGCCAGCCTGCGTCAGAGTTACGTTGGCCGTAATGCTGGTGGCGTTGGCTTGCTCCGCTACTTTCGTTCCGTTCAGAAATAGGGCTAAGTCGGAGGCTACAGCCGAGGAGCCACTTACGGGCGTGGGGGTATTCAGGGCAAACAGGAACGGGCCTATGCCAGCCGGATTGGTGAAGCGCAGATCGAACGTGTTTTGGGCTACCGATACCAGGATATCGGAGTTACCGTCGCCTTTTCCTTCCGGTTTGCCGCCATCACCCCGGAACACCATGGCCAGCTTACGGATAACTTCCGCACTCGTGAGGCCGGGGTAGTACGTGCGTGGGACGAAAGTGATGCTGTACTTATTGTTGCCCAGCGACGTCATTTTCTCGGCAGCCGAGGGAGATGAAAAGCTGGTGCCTTTCACGTGCTTCCAGTCGCTGTCGGAAGTGCTCTGGTTAGTGATAACACCCGTCCAGATGTACACATTGCCGGTATACCCCACTAATGCCTTGTTGCCCTGATTGGCATCATACGTTAGTGTAACCTCATCAGTGTCTTTAAAGATGGCGGGCTGAGTGGTTACTACCTGGGCCTGCAGAAGGGGCATTCCGGCCAGGAAAGCCACCAGACCTAGTAATAGTCGAAGTGTTTTCATGAAAAAGAGTTGGGTTGGGAATTTTGAATACGAGGGAATAAGTGATGCTCTATTAACTTCCAAGTAGATGAGTGAGGAGTCACATAGTGCAAGAGGGCATTAAAGATACAGCGACTAGGCCTCTCTAACCAAGCCTACTAGGCCTTTTATCGTAGCTTTGACGCAGTTACTTTACCCCAAGCCTGCTGCCACTGCTCATGTCGTTTTTTCCTGCATTTTTCCCGTCTACCAAACGTGTGAGCCGGCAATGGCTGCTGGCACTTCTGGTGGGCCTGGCGGGAAGCGCAACCGCGCAAGTCCCAACTCGGGCGGCGGCAGTGGCATCAGGAGTCGTGGCCGATACCGTAACTGCTACCGCTCCTACCTCTAGCCTGCTCAACCGGCGCCTGCCGGTGTTGGCGGGGGGGCTGGTACTCTCCTACTCGGGCACCATGTACTTGCTTGGCCAGGGCTGGTACACCGGCGAGCAGTCGAAGTTCCACTGGTTCAATGATTTGCCCGAGTGGAAGCAAATGGACAAGGCTGGCCATTTCTGGGGGGCCTTCCACGAAAGCCGGGGCGCGGTAGATATGCTGCGCTGGGCCGGCGTGCCCGACCGAAAAGCCATCTGGTACGGCGGTTTCGTGGGATTTCTGCTGCAAAGCCCCATTGAGCTGCTCGATGGCCGCGACCCGCAGTACGGTGCTTCCGCTACCGATCTGGCCGCCAACTTCCTGGGCTCCGTAGGCCTCATCGGGCAGCAGCTGGCCTGGAATGAGGTGCGCATCATGCCCAAATACTCTTTTCATACCACGCGCTACGCGCCGCTACGGCCCAACGTGCTGGGCAAGAGCCTCGGCGAGCAATACCTGAAAGACTACAACGGCCAGACCTACTGGCTATGCGCCGATGTGGGTGCCTGGCTGCCCGCCTCCAGCCACTGGCCGCGCTGGCTTCAGCCGGCCGTAGGCTATGGCGCTCAGCAAATGGTATATAATGACCAAGACGCCAACGCAGCCCTGGGCCTACGCCCTTACCGCCAGTATTACCTCAGCCTCGACGTAGACCTGCGCAAAATCCCGACGCGCAGTAAGCTCCTGAAGCGCGTATTTTATGTGGCCAGCATTTTCCATCTGCCCGCGCCCGCGCTGGAGTGGAATGCCCGGCGCGGCCTAGTGGCACACGGGCTATATTATTGAGCCGCCGAAGTGGCCTAGGCTTATCTGAGTGCGTATAGCAATCAATTCAAGCCAAAGGCCTGACCTTTGGTTACTCTTCGCGACTTTTGTTTGTTAAGAGAATCCCGGTTTCTAGCCAGCAACTGGCCTAGAGAGAACATTCAGCGTTAATCTGCAATACATGAACATAGGAGATAGAGTGCGCCTGCTGACAGGCCGCGAAGAAGGCATCGTTACGCGCCTGCTCGACAACGACCTAGTAGAGGTAGCCATTGATAACGACTTCACCATTCCGGTGTTGCGCCGCGAGGTGGTGGTAGTAGCCGCCGAAGAAACCAAGGCCTTCGGGCAGAGTGCGGCAGCCATTGCTTCTGAGAAAAAAGCCGCGTCTATCGGAGCCGCCCAGGCAGCCCGTGCGGCCGGCGCTACCCCAGCCGCCGCTGCGGCCGCGCCCAAGAAATCGGAAGGCCCCGCCGGGCTGCCCGCTGCCAAGGATGTACCGCCGCCCGTACAGAAAGGCGTGTACCTGGCTCTCACGCACCAGTCGCCGGAGCTGCTGGCGTTGCAGCTCGTCAACCACACCGACCGCGACGTGCTCTACACCTTTGGGGAAGAGCGTGTAGGCCAGTACCGTGGGCTGGGTTCCGACAAGCTCGCGGCCAAGTCGGTGAGCAAGCCGCTAGGCCACTGGCACCTCAAGGATTTTGACCAGTGGGCGGCGCCGGTTGTGCAGCTACTGCCCTTCCAGACGAACGGCACTACGGCGTTTGAGCTGATTACTAAACGGATTCAGTTCAAGGCCGCCAGCTTCTACACCAGCCGCCAGCCCAACGTGCCGGTGCTGCAGCGAGAGGCCTACCTCTTCCAACTCGATGAAAAGCCTGCTGCCCCGGTTGCTATTGCGCCTGAGAAATTAGCCGAAACACTGAAAGCCCAGCTCACCGGCAACGCCCCCGCCAAACCTGCCGCCGTAGCGCCCGCACCTGAGCCAGCCAAAGCCATTGTGGCGCCTCCGCATGAGGTAGACCTACACCTGGAAGCTCTCATGCCGGAAGGCGCCGAAGGCCTCAGTAATACCGCCATTCTGAAGCTCCAGCTCGAAGCTTTCGAGGACACGCTGAGCCGCGCCCTGGCCACCAACATGCACGAAATCGTGTTTATCCACGGCTCCGGCAACGGCACCCTGCGCAAAGAGCTGCACAAGCTCCTGAGCCGCAACCGCGACATCAAGTTCTTCGAGGATTCGAAGAAGGAGAAGTTTGGCTACGGTGCTACGCTGGTGCGGCTGAAATAGGAGAAGCCTAATACCCAAGTACGTCATCCTGAGCAGAGCGAAGGATCTTATCACTTATAAACGAGAGCCCTAGCGCCCCGTGCTAATGTGACAAGATCCTTCGCCCTGCTCAGGATGACGTGTTTTTGCGTTAGGCCACACTTGCTACAGGTTATCTCGACATGTAGCTACGCAACCGTGCGGCGGCATCTGGTTACTTTGCGGCTGAAACCTTTTCCGCCGCATGAAAATCCACGCGCTACTCGCCGCTTCTCTACTTTCCCTAACCGCTCTAGGCCAGCAACTGCCGGTTCCGCGCAATCTGCAGGCTACGTACGCCAAAGGCACCCGCGCCGAGAGTGGCCTACCGGGCCCCAACTACTGGCAGAACTACGCCGACTACAAGCTTAACGTTTCCTTCGACCCTGGCACGCGGCGCGTGGCGGGCACTGCGGATATAGCTTATCACAACCAAAGCCCTGACTCGCTACGGCAGATCTGGTTTAAGCTCTACCCCAACCTATACCAAAAAGGGGCGGCCCGGGCTTCTTCCATCGAGCCGGAAGATGTAGGCGAAGGGATGCAGATCGAAAAGCTAACCATCAACGGCCAAACCATTGATGTAGCCAAACTGAGAGGCGACGCTACCAACCTGCCGGTGTCTGTGCAGCGTGCTATCGGCCCCAAGCAGACGGCTCAGGTTTCCGTCACGTATTCCTATATCCTGAACAAAGGCTCGCACACGCGCACTGGCGAAGTGGAGCCCAATGCGGATTTCGTAGCCTACTTCTTCCCGCGCATTGCGGTGTACGATGACATTGATGGCTGGAACCGCAACCCCTACCTCGGCTCCCAGGAGTTCTACAACGACTTCGCCAACTTCTCAGCCGATATCACCGTGCCCAAAGACTTCGTGGTGTGGGCTACCGGCGACCTGACGAATGCCGACAAGGTGCTCACGAAGAAGTACGCCAAGCGCCTCCAAGATGCGGAAAAGAAGGACGGTATCACGAGCATCATCACAGAGGAAGACCTGAAGCGCCGCGACATTACGGCCACGAACGCGCAGAACACCTGGCACTTCGAGGCGAAGAATGTAACCGACTTCGTGTTTGCTACCACCGACCATTACGTGTGGCAAGCCAGCAGCTTGGTAGTAGACCCAGCCACCAAACGTCGTACCCGCGTCGATGCCGTGTACAACACCAAGCACAAGGATTACGCCGAGGTAATTCAGTTTGCGCGCAAGACGGTGGAGGCCATGTCGTACACCTTCCCGAAGTGGCCCTTCCCCTACTCCCACGAAACCATTTTCGATGGCCTGGACCAGATGGAGTACCCCATGATGGTGAACGACAACCCGACGGAAACCCGCCAGGACGCCATTACGCTCACCGACCACGAGATTTTCCACACGATGTACCCATTCTACATGGGCATCAACGAAACCAAGTACGGCTGGATGGATGAAGGCTGGGCCACCATTGGCGAGTGGATTATCTCCGGCATCATCGACCCAAAGCTGGACGACGACTACGGCATTGCGCCCTATGCCCGTGGCGCCGCTACCGAGGATGATGTGCCGATTGTAACGCTCAGCACCCAACAAACCGGTACTGCTTTCTTCCTCAACTCCTACCCCAAACCTGGCCTAGGCTACCTCTACGTGAAGGATATGCTCGGTGATGAGTTGTTCACGAAAGCGCTGCACACCTATATCCGTAACTGGAACGGCAAGCACCCCATGCCCTACGACTTCTTCAACTCGATGAACGCCGGGGCCGGCCGCAACCTCAACTGGTTCTGGCAGCGCTGGTTCTTCGACTCAGGCTACCCTGACCTCGCAATTCAGCAGGTCACAAAAACCGGCGCCGGCTACGACGTTATAGTAGAATCAAAAGGTACCAAGCCCGTGCCCGTTGACCTCACCATCACCTACGCCGACAACTCCACCGAGAAGCTACACCGCACCATTACCGTCTGGGAGCAGGGAGCCCGCACCGTCATGGTGCCCCTAGCTACAACCAAAGCCTTGAAACAAGTGAAACTCGGTGCTACGCTAGTGCCTGATAGCTACCCCAAGGATAATGTGTGGGAGAGTAAGTAGGAAATTTAGAAATGAGTCAGAATCCACTTATACCCTATGTTCTGCGTTCAACTCAACGCGCTCTTCTATTTAATATTCGATCCTCATTCATAGCTATTTCAGTCGACTTATCAGACTCCAATGCTTTTCTCATGAGAGTACAGCTAGATGGTGAGCCTAATGAGAACGAGAAAGATTTATGCTTTGCAGCCGCAGCAGAGGTATGTGGTGACTTTGGGGAAATACACGATAGCGAGGTAGCTTTTATTCAATCAATACCTATTTTCGATAAAGACAAGCACTTGCCTTACCTAGTATATGCAAGAGCAGAAGTCTGAAATTCAAATAGAAGCTAGTGCATATAAAAAGGCCAGCCTGTAACAGGCTGGCCTTTTTATATGATTAAAGTTATTTCCTATCATGTCGCAACACAACCAGGCTTATTGCAGCCGCACGCGCATGATGTGTCGGTCGGGGGCTTGGAAGTGGTAGCTGAGTAGGAAGCCGTAGGTTTCGCAGATCTGGCGGGCAATGGCTAGGCCTAGGCCTACGCTTCCAGGCGGCCGCTCGGGGCCAGGCCGAAAGCGGACGAACAACTGGTCAGCGGGCAAGGCGTGAGAGCGACCAGTGTTCTGCACAGAAAATTCCTCGGTAGTGAGCGTTACGACTAACTCCCCACCGGGCACATTATGGCGAATAGCATTGCTAAGCAGATTGCTCACCAGAATCTCTAGCAGGGACCGGTTTGCTGCCAGCGGCAAGGACGCTACCACATCAGTAGTCAACGTGAGGTTGCTGGCGCTGAGCTGCTCCCGCAACTGGCCTAGCTGAGTACGGATGGCGGCAGCCAAGTCCACAGTTTCGGTGGGGAAGAACAGCTGCTGATCGAGGTGGGCCAATAGCAGCAGGCTGCGGCTTAGGTGGGTCAGGCGCTGCGTCACCTCCAATAGCGCTTCAATGTGGCCGGCTTGTTGTTCCGTTAGACCAGGGGCCTGCACCAATAAGTCGAGCTTGGTGCGGAGGATGGCCAGCGGTGTTTGCAGCTCGTGGGCGGCGTTTTCGGTAAATTCCCGTTGGCGGTGATAGATCCGCTGATTACGGTTAAGCACCCGCTTCAACGCCGAGTTTAGCTCCTTGAACTCCGGGATGCGCGTGTCGGAAAGATGCACGGACTGGTGCTGATCAAGCTTGTACTTCTGCAGCTCACTCAGCGTGCTGTAGAATGGCGCCCACATCCGGCGAGCCAGAAAATGCTGCAGTAGCAACAGGCCTACCAGTAGCGCCCCAAACAACAAGGCCCCTGCCAAGACAATACGCGCCAGCAGTTCCTGGCTATCGAGCATGGTAGTGCGCAGCTCCAGCCGGTAGGGCCGCCCCTGAAATTGCACCGGCGCCGCCAGTTGCCGGTAGGGCACAATCTGGTTGGTCAGCTCATTATACATCATGCGCTGGCTGAAGGCAACGGGCGGCCCCGGCACCGACAGGGGCTTAAACTCCACGTTATGATCAAGCTGATGCCAGAAAGTAAGGTCGGCGGGGGTGCGCAGATGCAGACGCAGGGCTTTTTCCACTCGCATCTTCCGCCGACTCAAGGTGCGGTCGACGTAGGCGTAGTAGATTTTGCTGATGAAGCCGTAGTACACAAACGTGCCGCCCACAGCTACAACGCTGGCATAAATCAGGAAGAAAACAGTGGTGCGGGCCAGCAGCTTCATGGCAAACGGCGGAGAGGAAAACGGCTACGTGTCGGAACTTGGGTCGAACCGATAGCCTAGGCCATATACCATGCGGATGTAGTTGGGGGCGCCGGCATCCGCGAGCTTGCGCTTGAGGTTCTTGACGTGGGCATACACGCTCTCGAAGGTATCAAACTGCTCTGCCGCGTCGCCGGAAAGGTGTTCGGCAATGGCGCCTTTCGTGATGACACGTCCCTGGTTGGCCAATAGAAGCAGCAGCAAATCAAACTCGGTGCGCGTGAGCGTTACGGGCTGGCTTTCCACGGTGGCACGGCGGGCAGGAACATCTACAGTAAGCTTGCCGGCTTGCAGAAGATTGGTACCCTGGTAGTGGCGGCGGCGGACCAGCGCCGAAATGCGGGCGCTGAGCTCCGGCAGATAGAACGGTTTGGGCAGATAATCGTCGGCGCCCAGCTCTAGGCCAGTTATGCGGTCATCTACGGCGGCACGGGCGCTGGTGATAATAACGCCGGCCGCTTTTTGGTGGCGCTGCAGCTCGCGCAGTAGCTCTAAGCCATCGCCCCCGGGCAGGGTGAGGTCGAGCACAATGCACTCATAATTGTAGAGCAGCATTTTTTCCTGCGCCTGGGCATAGGTAGTAGCCACCTCGCACACGTAGTGCTGGGCTTGTAGGTAGCTGACCAGGCTGGCAAGCAGCTCCGGCTCGTCTTCCACGAGAAGCAACTTCATGTGGGAATGGGGGCAATAGAAGGGTGGGAGAAGCAGAAAGATAGCGGCATTCAATCGGGAAAGTGACCAATCACCCAAATTTTTCTGGTAGAGGCCCATTCTTCTAAATGTCTTCTAAATCGTTGTGCTACTTGGCTGACACAATACGCTGCACTTCCCTCCAACCTACTTAAAAATTCCCCCAATGACTGTACTGCTACCTTCCCTGTATCGAGCTGGTTGCGCTGGGCTGGTTCTGGCCGCGCAAGTAACGGCCGGCACAGCTGTCGCCGCCCCAACCCTCTCCGCTCCTAACGCCCTAGCACACCTCGCCGACCGTCGTCCGCTCACGGGCCGCGTGCTCGATGGAGCCGACCAGGCCCCGCTGAGCTTCTGCTCGGTGGGCATCAAAGGCTCTAACCGCGGGACCACCACCGACGCCAACGGCGCCTTTAAGCTGGATGTGGAAGACGGTGACATTCTGGTGATTTCCTACGTAGGCTACGAGCCGCGGGAGATTCCGGTGCCGGCCGGCGAATCAACTATTTCCATCAGCCTAAAGTCTACCACGCACACCATGGCCGATGTGGTGGTGGTGGGCAACCGCGCTTCGGAAGCTCGCACCAATGTGGAGCTGCCCGTACCGGTAGACGTGCTCAGCGCTAAGGAAATCACGAAAACTGGCCAGACGGAGCTAGGCCAGATGATTCACTTCCTGGCACCCTCCTTCAACTCTACCAAGCACGCTATCAGCAACGTAACCTCGTACGTAGACCCTGCCACGCTACGTGGCCTAGGCCCCGACCAGACGCTGGTGCTTGTGAATGGCAAACGCCGCCATCAGTCCTCGGCTCTGAACGTGAACAATGTGGTAGGTCGTGGCTCGGTGGGTACCGACCTGAACGCTATTCCAACGGCAGCCATTGAGCGAGTAGAAATCCTGCGCGATGGTGCAGCGGCCCAATACGGCTCCGATGCCATTGCCGGTATTGTGAACCTGGTGCTGAAAAAAGCTCCTCGCGGCGGTACTGTCACGGGTAACTACGGCATCAGCAAGCTCGGCGATGGTGACACGTATGATGCGGGCGTTAACTTCGGGCTACCCGTGGGCAAGCGCGACGGTTTCTTTAACACCACCGTGCAGCTCCACCACAACGAGCCCACCGACCGCTCCGGCGACTACACGGGCGCCGTGTACAGCACCAAACCCGAGGAAGACGCAGCTCTGGTTGCCCAGAACGGCTTCAACCGCCACGTAACTACCTACGGCACGGCCAAAAACACCATGGGCCAGCTGTTTTACAACGCCGAAACCAAGCTGGGCGAGGCCTGGACGCTGTATTCCTTCGGGGGCTACTCCCGCAAGGACATGACGGCCTACGGCTTCTACCGTCAGCCCAGCAACAAAAAGCGGGCAGTGCTTTCTCTGTTCCCGAATGGCTACAACCCGGTTTTCCCGGCCAAAGTCCAGGATCTGGCCTCTACCGTGGGGGTGCGCCGCACTACCGGCAGCGGCTGGAACCTCGATTTTAGCGCTGGCTTTGGTGGCAATACCATCGAAACCTTCGCGAATCATACCGTTAACCCTTCCTACGGCAGCAACTCGCCCACCAGTTTTTACACGGGAACCAACAAGTTTGGGCAGGGCCTAATTAACGCAAACGTCTCGAAATCTCTGAAAAACATCGGCAGCCTGAAGTCCCTGAGTGTGGCCTATGGCAGCGAGCTGCGCGTGGAGCGCTACCAGTTGGAGGCTGGTGATGATGCCTCCTGGATGAAAGGCCCGGTTACGACCAACTCGCCCGACGTGGGCTCTAGCGGCCGCGAGGGCATTGGGGCTCAGAACGCCGTGAAGCGCACCCGCAACAACGTAGGCCTATATGCCGACGTGCTCAGCGATATTACCGAAGCTCTGTTGGTAGATGTAGCCGCCCGCGTAGAGCGCTACAGCGACTTTGGCACCAACGTATCCGGCAAAATCTCGACGCGCTACAAGTTCTCGAACCTGTTCTCGGTGCGCGGCTCCCTCAACCGGGGCTTCCGGGCGCCCTCCATGCACCAGCTCTACTACTCCAATAATGCTGATGCCCAGTGGCTGACCATCAATGGCGTATTCGACTCCTACCCTATTGCCCACCTGCGCAACGACAATGCCTATGTGCGGGCACTAGGAGTCGAGAAGCTGAAAGCGGAAACGACTCTCGACTATAACCTGGGCTTTACGGCACAAATTGGCCCCAACCTGCAGGTGACGGCCGATATGTACCAGATTGATATCAAAGACCGGATTGTGATTTCCGGCCAGCTTGATGCCACCAAAGACCCCTTGGCTCCCGTGTTCCAAGGCTCGGGCATTGCACAGGTGCAGTTCTTTTCCAACGCCCTGGATACCCGCACCCGCGGCCTCGATGTGGTAGCCGCCTACCGCCAGAACATCAGCAAAGACCAGGAGGTAAACCTCAGCGCCTCCATGATGCTAAATGCGACGAAAGTACAAGGCGGTGTGCGCACCCCTGCGCAGCTCTCCAGCCTCAGCACCGGCCTCATTGATAGGGTTATGATTGGGCTGATTGAGGTGGCTCAGCCTCGCTCGAAGGCCATTGTATCGGCTAGCTACCGCTACAAGAAGCTAGAAGGCATGCTGCGGGCCACCCGCTTCGGCGAGGTTACTGCCATCCAGACCACCCCAGAGCTCGACCAGACCTTCCGGGCCAAAACTGTCGCCGATGCTTCCTTGTCGTACAGCTTCAACCCCCGCATCAACCTGACGGTAGGCGCCAACAACATCTTCGACGTGTACCCTGATAAGATTGCCTTCCCGTCCCTGACGGCCTCGGGCCAGACGCCTTACACGCGTTTCACTTCGCAGTTCGGCTTCATGGGCGCTTACTACTTCACTACGGTGCGGTATAGCTTCTAATCAACGCAGCAAGCGGCGCCCACATGGTCCGCTAGGCCACTCCCTGCGTCATGAGCGGAGGCTGCAACCTCTCGCCTTGGCACCGGGAGTGGCCAAGCAGGCCCTGACCTTTTATTATACTTCGCGCTCCAAGCTGTGCGGACGTGGAGTGTAGGCGAGGGCAATTACCCTGGCTCAGTTGCAGAAAGTTGGTTTCCATGCTGCGCGGAAGCCGACTTAAACTACCCAGCCTAGGGCGCCGCTGCTGCCTTGTTTAGCACTCTGCGCACGTACCACCCACTTTTCACTCCTGCCTCATGCTCGCACTTGCTGGCTTTGCCATGATTATCACCTTCATGGTGCTAATTATGACGAACCGACTCTCGGCCATTACGGCGCTGCTGCTGGTGCCCGTGGCGTTTGCGGTGCTCACGGGCTTCAGCGCCCAAATGGGCACCATGATGCTGGACGGCATCCGCAACATTGCCCCCACGGGTATTATGCTGGTGTTTGCCATCCTGTACTTCGGGTTGATGACGGACGCCGGGCTGTTTGATCCCGTTATCAGCCGAATTCAGCGCGTGGCGCACGGCGACCCCATGAAGATTATCATCGGCACGGCACTGTTGGCCCTGCTGGTGTCATTGGATGGTGATGGGGCTACTACCTACATCATTGTCGTGACGGCCATGCTACCGCTTTACCGCCGCCTGGGCATCAACACCCTGATTCTCACTTGCATGAACATGCTGGTAGGCGGCGTAATGAACATTTTGCCCTGGGGCGGCCCCACTGCCCGCGCCATGAGCGTGCTCCACCTCGATAGCACCCAACTCTTCAACCCGCTTATTCCGGCCATGCTGGTGGGGCTGGCGTGGGTGTTTTTTGTGGCGTGGCGCTTTGGCAAACAGGAACGCAAACGCCTAGGCCTGCATCAAGAACCCAACCAAGCCAAAAAGCCGATGGTGTTTGGCATTACGGCTGGCTTTCCGGCTCCGCTTCCCCCCGATGACGAAACTACCCACATAGCGCTTTCACCTGAAGACCAGGCCTTGCGCCGCCCCCGCCTGCTGTGGATCAATGCGTTGCTTACCATTGGCCTGATGGTGGCGCTGGTGCGGGAACTGCTGCCGCTGCCGGTGCTTTTCATGGTTGCTTTCGCGCTGGCGGCGTTGCTCAATTACCCCAATCTGGCACAGCAGCGGCAGCGGTTTGCGGCCCACGCCAGCAACGCCCTATCGGTGGCGGCCATGGTATTTGCGGCGGGCATCTTCACCGGCATTCTGAGCGGCACCCACATGGTTGATGCTATGGCGCACACCTTCGTGCAGCTGGTGCCCACGGAGCTAGGGCCGCGCTTCCCCGTCCTAACTGGCCTAGTGAGTGCGCCGCTTACCTTCTTTATGTCAAATGATGCCTTTTACTTCGGCATCTTGCCCTTCTTCACGAAGGCAGCAGCGCAATTTGGCATCACGGCCGCCACGATGGGCAAGGCCTCGCTGCTAGGCCAGCCTGTGCATCTGCTTAGCCCGCTGGTGCCTTCTACCTATCTGTTGGTAGGTCTGGCCGGCGTAGAGTTTGCCGCCCATCAGCGCTTCACCCTGAAGTGGGCCTGTGGCACCGTACTCGTGATGCTGCTCACGTGTCTGCTGCTGGGTATTGTGCCGTGGTAGTGCCTACACGGTAGCTGTTTGCAGCTTACTATTTGGCGCGCCCTAGGCCACACCTACTCCACTATGGGCTTCCCTTTCTGTCCATCCATGAATCAATACATTCAACATATTCTCGATAATCCAGCCGCCTCGCTGGCTATCATTGGCAACTTGGTCATCATTGAAAGCCTGCTTTCCGTGGATAATGCGGCGGTTCTAGCTACAATGGTGGGCGACCTGCCCCGCGAGCAACGCAAGAAGGCTTTGCGATACGGCATTTTCGGGGCTTATATTTTCCGGGGGCTGTGCATTCTGTTTGCGTCGTTTCTGATCAAATTCTGGTATCTCAAACCACTAGGCGGTCTGTATCTACTGTACTTGGTGTACGACCATTTCAAAGCCCGCGGCTCCAGTGAGGATGAGGGAGTAGATAAAGAGAAGAGCTGGCTTTACCGCAACACGCTAGGCCTGTTCGGGAAGTTCTGGGCAACGGTAGCCCTGATCGAGCTCATGGACCTGGCCTTCTCCATCGACAACGTCTTTGCTGTAGTAGCCTTCACCGACAACCTGATCCTAATTTGTGCGGGGGTATTTATTGGCATTCTGGCCATGCGACTAGTAGCACAGGCCTTCGTGCTGCTAATGGGCAAATATCCCTTTCTGGAAACTGCGGCTTTTGTGGTAATCGGTTTCCTGGGGCTGAAGCTGGTACTGTCGCTGGTAAGTCACTTCCTGCCCGGCCACCCGCTCAGCCTCGCCCTGGAAAGTGAAGCTGCCGATGTAGCCATGACTGTGCTGACGGCCAGCGCATTTCTGGTGCCCTGGGTTACCTCGCTGCTCTTCAATGTACCGCAGCGCCCCGGTGGCAACCGAGTTGAGACGTGGGAAGTATCTGAGTGAACTACCTGTAAGTATCTGCCGAATACAAAAAAAGGCCAGCCCATTACAGGCTGGCCTTTTTAATATATGTTAACCTTTTCGGCTTACAAGTGAGCGATGGTATCGGGGTTGCCGTCCGGATCGTTCTTCACGGTGCCGCTGGTGGTGAAGTTCTTGCCGCGCATCAGCAGAACACCAGCCATGTGCGGAGTAGCCATGGAAGTGCCGCTGATGGTGTTGTAGCCACCGCCCATCCAGGTAGACTGAATGTTCACACCGGGCATGCAGTAATCAACCGGCGGGTTGCCGAAGTTGGAGAACGACGCCCAGGTATCGGTGTTGTTCATGGCCGAAATGGTGAAGATGTTAGCACCATTCACGCGAGCTGGCGAGTGGTTGTTGGCATCGTCCGTTTCGTTGCCGGCAGCCAGTGCGAAGAGCACACCACCAGCCGAAGCGCGCAGAACAGCGTCATCAAGAGCTTGCGAAACACCGCCACCGAGGCTCATGTTGGCCACATCACCGGCTTTGCCGTTGGCGCCTACATAGTCAACGCCAGCAATAACGCCGGAGTTGGAACCGCTGCCGCGCGAGTCGAGCACGCGAACTGCTACTACCGAAGCGTTGGCAGCTACACCTACTACCCCAATAGAGTTGTTAATGGCCGCAATAGTGCCCGATACGTGGGTACCGTGGCCGTTGCCATCATTTGGCGAAGCATAGTTAGCACCGCTGGTCAGGAAAGACTTGCTGCGAGCTACGTCCACGTTCAGGTCAGGGTGCGTCAGGTCGATGCCGGTATCAATGATCCAGGCAGTTTTGCCGGTGCCGTCGCCAGTGCCTACACGGGCAATGCCGTAGGGTGTTACCTGGGCTGGCTGCGTGGTACCGCCACCACCGGCGGGCTTACCGAGAGAAATTACTTTATCAGCCTCTACGTAGGCCACCCGAGCATCTTCGCGCAGCGCCTTAGCCTCGGCAGCGCTCAATCGGGCCGAGAAACCTTTCAGGGCATGACCGTAGGCAAAGCCTAGTGCATCGGCACTAGCGCCACGGGCTTTCAGGATGCCTTGTCCTACTTCTTTAACCTTGGATACCTTCTGCGTATACGACTCGTTTCCGCTCAGTTCAACTGCTCCATCCTTCAGCACCACGATGTACTGACCGGGAATTACGTCTGCATCACTTTTAGCATCGCTGCTCTGCGCTACGCCAGCTTGGGAAGGTTGTACGGCATCTTCCGAGCAGGCGGTAAAGGTGGCACTAGCAGCAATTGCTGAGGCACTTAAAAGCCAAGCGAGACGGGCATTGCGTTGTTTCTTCTGCATTCTACTGTGGTGAGAGGTGGAAAGAAAAAGTGGAAGTCGCTGTATGGAGCTTATTCTTCTTAGAAAGGAAAAACACAAGAAGCGTCAACTGCTTGCGAAGCTCTTCAACAGTTACATCTGCTGCTGCAAAGTATAAATTATGCCGAACTTTCGCTGTCATCAATTACAAATATTACTCGTATAAGCTCGTCTTTATACACAATTGTTCAGTAAAAAAGCCTTTTGATTGATATTTACACTTGTTTTGAGATGTTTTAATAAAATTATGTTAATTCGTAAAATTATATGTTTTTATGAAATTCTCAACATAGAATTATTCAGAACGATGACCGAAAAGTTATAAAATCTTTTGATTGCTGTTTGGGTAGTGCGAATCCTTCTACACCAGCAACCAAGTTATCCGCTTACCTTTGCCTTTGTGATGGGTCGCCCCACCGCGGCGCTTTCGGGCGACGAGGAAAGTCCGGGCAACACAGAGCACCCTGCTTCCTAACGGGAAGGATTTGGAAGCGTAAAGCAACCCAAGACAGCCAGTGCCACAGAAAACTACCGCCTACGTCGCCTCCGGGTGGCCGGTAAGGGTGAAAAGGTGCGGTAAGAGCGCACCAGCGGCTGGGCAACCATGTCGGCTGGGTAAACCTCAGGGGTTGAAAGACCAAATAAGCTGGCACGTCGGCCTTTCGGGGCCGGCACCGGGTGGCTCGTCCGGCGCCAGCGGGTAGGTTGATGGAGCCTTTCCGCGAGGACTGGCCTAGATAAATGGTGGGGCCGCTTTTGCTTGCAGAGGCGGACAAAACCCGGCTTACAGACTCATCACCGCCATCAGACGGCCGCTGCAACTTTGGGTGCGGCGGCCGTTTTTGTTGCCGCATGGTGTTACTTCGCGTACACGTTCTCCGCTATGTATTCTTCCCTTTCTTATTCAGCCAAGAGTGGCCTAGGCCGTGTCTGGCTGATTTCGCTTCTCTTTCTAAGCCTAGGCCTGTCAAGCACCTCCGCTCAAACTTCCCCGCCAGCCAAGGCCGATGTATATATCGATGGCAAAGGCATTATGCGCTGGCAGGGCAGCAAGCAGGAAGTAGCTCTTTTTGGCGTGAACTACACTACGCCTTTCGCTTACTCCTATCGGGCTCATCAGAAGCTGGGGATAAACCCCGAGCAAGGTATTGCCCAGGATGTGTATCACCTGTCGCGGTTGGGCGTTGATGCGTTTCGGGTGCACGTGTGGGATGTGGAGGTGACAGACACGGTGGGCAACCTGCTCCAGAACGAGCACCTGCGCCTGCTGGATTACCTGATCCAGCAGTTGAAAGCGCGGCGCATTAAGATTATTCTCACGCCCATTGCGTACTGGGGCAACGGCTACCCCGAAAAGGATACGGCTCAAACGGGTTTCTCCAGTATCTACCCCAAAGGACAGGCCTACAACACGCCCCGAGCCGTGAAGGCCCAGGAAAACTACCTGACCCAGTTCCTCAACCACCGCAACCAGTATACCGGCCAGTTCAACCGCGAAGACCCCGACATTATTGCCTACGAGGTCTGCAATGAACCGCATTACCGCCAGCCCGAGGCCGAGGTAAGCGCCTTTATTCAGCGGATGGTGCAGGCCATGCGGGCTACGGGCTATAAGAAGCCTATCTTCTATAATATTGCTGAAAGCCCTACGGTATCCAATGCCATCCTGAGCAGCCAGGTGCAGGGCTTCACGTTCCAATGGTATCCGTCGGCGCTGGTGGGTGGCCACACGCTGCGCGGCAACATGCTGCCGCTGGTAAACCAGTACCCCATTCCATACGCCAAAGACCCACGCTTCAGCAGCAAGCCCCGGATGGTGTATGAGTTTGAATCGGCAGATATTCTGCAGCCGGTGATGTATCCCCTGATGGCCCGCAGCTTCCGCAGTGCCGGCATGCAATGGGCCACCCAGTTCGCCTACGACCCGCTGGCTATTGCCTTTGCCAACACCGAGTACCAGACGCATTACCTGAACCTGGCCTACACGCCGGCCAAAGCCGTGAGCCTGCTTATTGCGGGCAAGGTTTTCCGTCAGGTTAAACGCGGCCAGCCATTTGGCACCTACCCTACTGATTCCGTTTTCAACAATTTCCGGGTGAGCTACCGCGCCGGCGTGAGCGAGTTGAATGCGCCAGAAGAGTTTTACTACACCAGCTCTACCACTACGCAGCCGCGCAAGCCGGCCAGCCTGCGCCACGTGGCCGGTACAGGCTCGTCGCCGATAGTGGCCTACGAGGGCACGGGTGCTTATTTTCTCGACCGCCTGGCCACGGGTGTGTGGCGGCTGGAGGTGATGCCCGACGCCCTGCAGGTGCGCGACCCATTTGCCACAACCTCGCTCAAGCAAGTCGTGACCCGCATTGCCTGGAACACGCAACCCATCCGCATGAGCTTACCTGGCCTAGGCCAGGATTTTACCGTGCGCGGCCTTAACACAGGCAACACCTTCCAGGGGCAGGCCACCAACGGCACTGTGCGCTTGCAGCCGGGCGTATATGTAGTGGCGGCGCGGGGCAAAAACACATCGGCCTTCACGCCAAGCATGGCAATGGGGGCTATTAAGCTGGGGGAATACGTTGCGCCGCCTGCTACCAATTTGCCCACGCAGATACTGCATACCGCACCATTTCAAATTGCCGCTGGCCAGCCTGCCACGCTCCAGGCCACTGTAGCCGGCGCTGACGCTACTGACTCCATATTCCTGGTAGCACAGCACTACTATGGCCGCACCCGTACCCTCCCGATGCGCCGCCTCACACTCACGACTGCCGAATCTACCGTGCCGGCCGACCTGCTGTACCCCGGTTTGCTCCGCTACTGGATGGTAGTGAAGCACAACAACAAGAACACCACCTTCCCCGGTGCCCACCCCGGCAGCCCCCGCGACTGGGATTACGCTCCGCGGGAGTACTGGGAAGCCTCTATCGTTGCGCCCGGCACGGCATTGCCACTGTATATAGCTAGCCAAGATCAGCAACGAACGGAAACTGGTGGAATCAATGGCGCTGGCTGGTCGGATTATGTGACGACCGGCAACGGTCAGTTGTCCTTACGCCTGCTGCAGAGCCCGCCGCCTTCCAGCCCCATTCCGTTCTCTGATGCAGCCGCACCAGTGGCGTTTCTGCGCGCTTACTTCGGCGACCGGCTGGCCTCACGCGCTGCTGATGCCGGCACATTCCAGGAATTAGTGATTCGTGGCCGCCGTGGCGCCGGAGCTGGCAGCGTCCGCTTGGTGCTCACAACCCGCGACGCAGTGGCCTACGTGGCCGATGTGGAGCTACCCGCCGACATGCAGGAAGTGAGAGTTCCACTTACGGCGTTCCGCCTTGGTGCGCAGGCCTTGCTGCCGCGCCCGTATCCGAGCTTCTTGCCGCTTACGTTCCAGACCAACGGCCCCGCTACCCTGCCACTGGCTCAGGCCGAAGTACTGCAGGTGCTCCTTGGCCCGGCCGCCACGCCTGCTACCGAAGCCCGCCCTTTCCTCGACATCGAATCGATATACCTGCGCTAATGCTGTTCCGCTGCCTCTCATCCCAAGCCCAACTGCTGACACTGGCTGCCTTCCTAGGCCTGTCGGCGTGCTCTCGCTCCAGCAGCCCTGCTACTTCCGGCACCGAAGTTTCTCCCCTCCAAAGCACCTTCAATACCGACTGGGAGTTTGTGCGCGATGTAGATACCACGATGGGGCCAAGCCTCTTTGTGCGGGCTGACAAATCGAAAAGCTGGGCAACAGTAATGCTCCCACACACGCCTCGCCTGGAACCCGTAGTAACGGCCGAGAAGCAGTGGCAGGGCATCAGCTTTTACCGGCGTTTCTTCCGGGTGTCGGCAGCGGATACCAGCCGCCGGGTGGCCATCCGTTTTGAGGGAGCCATGAACGAGGCCGACGTGTACCTGAACGGACGCCGCCTGATGCGCCACCAGGGCGGCTACCTGCCCTTCACCGTCGAGCTTACGCCTTATCTGCAGGTGGACGCAGAAAACTGCTTGGTGGTGAAGCTTAACAATCAAGATAACCAGGCCATTCCGCCCGGTAAGCCTCTCAAAGACCTCGACTTTAATTATTACGGTGGCCTATACCGCCCCGTGCAGCTATTGGTGCAAGACCCGCTGCGCATTACCGATGCTGTGGAGGCAGCTAGGCCTGCCGGAGGAGGCATTCTGCTGCATTATGAAAATGCAAGCGCGCAACAGGCGACACTCCACATCCAAACGGAAATCCGCAACGGCCACCGCACCGCTCGCCCGGCCAAGCTGCGCACCGTGGTGCTTGATGCGGACGGCAAAGAGGTGGCCAGCACTACCACCGATGCTCCGCTGCTCACGCCGGGTGGGGCTACCTCGGTTAAGCAAACCTTCTCGCTGGCTTCGCCCAAACTATGGTCGCCAAGCCAGCCCTACCTATATCGGGTGCAGGTGGCAGTGCTCGATGAGAAGGGCAACAGCGTGGATCAACAAGAACTGACGACGGGCGTACGTACCATCCGGTTCGCGCCCGATGGCTTTTATCTCAATGGACAGAAAACCCGTTTGCGCGGCACTAATCGGCACCAGGAGTACCCGTATTTGGGCTATGCGCTGTCGGATGAGATGCAGTACCGAGATGCCTGGAAGATTAAGGAGGCCGGTTTCAACTTCGTGCGTTGCTCGCACTATCCGCCTTCGCCGGCGTTCCTGCAGGCTTGCGATGCGCTAGGCCTCTTAGTAATGAACTCTATTCCGGGCTGGCAGTTTTTCGGCGATGCCGCGTTTCAGCGCAACAGTCTCCAAAACGTGCGCGACATGGTGCGCCGCGACCGGAACCATCCCAGCATTGTGATCTGGGAGGCGGCTCTCAACGAAACCGACATGAGCAAGCCGTTCATGGACCAGGCCCATCAGGCCGTACATGAGGAGCTGCCCTTCCCGACGGATGTATATACCTGCGGCTGGATGGATTATGCCTACGACGTATTCATTCCGGCCCGCCAGCATGCCAAAGCGCCCGACTATTGGCACAAATACAACAAGCAGAAGCCCATCCTGCTCTGCGAGTACGGCGACTGGGAATATTACGCGCAAAACGCGGGCTTCAACCAAACCGCCTACTCAGGCTTAAAGGAGTCGGAAAGGACGTCGCGGCAGTTGCGCGGGCAGGGCGAGCGGGCGTTGCAG
This sequence comes from Hymenobacter gelipurpurascens, assembly GCF_900187375.1. NCBI lineage: Bacteria > Pseudomonadati > Bacteroidota > Cytophagia > Cytophagales > Hymenobacteraceae > Hymenobacter > Hymenobacter gelipurpurascens. The sequence continues at coordinate 1,661,661 of NZ_FYEW01000001.1, forward strand.
CAACAGGCTCTCAACTTCCAGGAAGCCTATAACGACAATTTCGTGGGCCCTGCCATCGGCGACGCCAACTGGCTGATGTTCGACTACAAGCGCGGCTATGCGCCGGATATTGAGTCGTCGGGGGTGATGGATATATACCGGCTGCCCAAGTTTGCGTTCTACTTCTATCAGAGCCAATATGGCCCCGTGCCCGATGCTCTGGGCTTCGGCAAGCCGATGGTGTTTATTGCCAGCTACGCCCAGCCTACTTCCTCGCGGCAGGTGCGCGTGTACAGCAACTGCAGCGAGGTAGAACTGCAGCTGAATGGCCGCACACTGGCCCGCCAGCAACCCGATAAAGACCGCTACTCTAATCATCTGGCGCATCCGTCGTTCACCTTCACCTTGCCCAAGTTTACGGCGGGCACCCTGAAAGCAGTGGCCTACCAAAACGGTAAAGCCGCCGCTGAATATACCCAGCGCACGCCCGGCCCGGCTCACCACATTCAGCTCACCTTTGATAAAAGTGGCCGCGAGCTAACCGCTGGCCGCCAAGATGCTGTGTTTGTGTACGCCACCGTGGTAGATGCCCAGGGCACGCCCGTTCCCGACGCTACCTCCGCTATCCAGTTTGCGGCTACCGGCAACGCCGAACTGCTCGGCGACAACCCTGTAAAAGCCGAAGCGGGCATTGCCACCACTCTTCTGCGGGCCGGTAGTACGCCTGGCGCCGTAAGTGTTACAGCCACCGCAAGTGGCCTACCAGACGCGAAACTGGAGCTGCGAAGCGTTAAACCTCAGTAGGAAGTTACCGTCAAACCCGTTCATCATCAACTGCCAGCTACTAACGCTGTAGGCCACAGCGAAAGAGGTTTTCCGATTTGGATATATCCTTTTGCCAGGCGCTTTTCGTTACTTTGGTTTCCTCCATTCGCCTTTCCAACCTATGCCCCGCATTTTAATTATTGACGACGAAAAGGCCATCCGCAATACGCTGAAGGAAATTCTCGAATACGAAAACTACCAGGTAGACCAGGCGGAAGACGGTCCGACTGGCCTAGACATGCTCATCCGCGATAAATACGACGTGGTCCTCTGTGACATCAAGATGCCCAAGATGGATGGCATTGAGGTGCTGGAGCGGGCTCGTATTGTGGCTCCTGATGCGGCTTTCATCATGGTATCAGCGCACGGCAACGTGGAAATGGCAGTGGAAGCCACCAAGAAAGGCGCCTACGATTTCCTCCAGAAGCCACCAGACCTGAACCGCCTCCTCGTGACGGTGCGCAACGCCCTCGACCGCACTAAGTTGGTAACGGAAACCAAGACGCTGAAAAAGAAGATTGCCAAAAGCTCCGAGATGGTCGGTAATTCTGCCGCCCTCGGTGCTGTGCGCAAAGCCATTGAGAAGGTGGCCCCAACGGATGCCCGTGTGCTCATTACGGGCCCCAACGGTGCCGGCAAGGAAATGGTAGCGCGCCAGCTCCATGAGCTCAGCAACCGCAACAACGGCCCTATCATTGAGGTAAACTGCGCGGCCATTCCCTCAGAGCTGATTGAATCGGAGCTGTTCGGACACGAGAAAGGCTCGTTTACTTCGGCTGTGAAGCAGCGCATCGGCAAGTTTGAGCAAGCCGATGGCGGTACGCTTTTCCTGGATGAAATCGGCGACATGAGCCTTTCGGCGCAGGCCAAAGTGCTGCGGGCCCTGCAGGAAAACAAGATTACCCGTGTGGGCGGCGAAAAGGAAATTTCGGTGAATGTGCGCGTGCTGGCCGCCACCAACAAGGACCTAATGCAGGAAATTGCGGACAAAAACTTCCGCGAAGACCTTTACCACCGCCTCTCGGTTATCCTTATCCAGGTGCCGGCCCTCAACGACCGCCGCGAAGATATTCCGGCCCTGATTGAGAAGTTCTTGCAGGACATTGCCAACGACTATGGCAACAAGCCCAAAAGCATCGATGCCGCCGCCCTCAAGTACCTGCAGAGCCTCGACTGGCGCGGCAACATCCGGGAACTGCGCAACGTGGTAGAGCGCCTAGTGATTATGAGCGACGCCACCATCACAGAATCCGACGCTAAAGCATTTGCCGGCAAATAGGCCTAGGCCTGTTATTGACAGCTGGCAACATATAACAGCTGGCCGATCAACAGATATAGTTTATAGCTATATTGTTGATTGGTCAACTGCTACTTTTTATAACACAGTAGTTTTAGTCTATTTTCATCTTTTTCTATTGAGAACTGACCAACGCTTTCCAACAAGGCTTCTATTTGTTCTAGGTAATGTTCACCGTACTTATTTGAGGCAGTTTTTGGAAAAACAAGATATTCTACCTCTTTAAAAAGTAACCATCCTCCGATCGAGTTGCACCCTTCAAATCCATTTTGCCAGTAATCGAATCCATATTCTGTATCCATAACAAGATATAATTCGCCAATATGGTCTTGCTGCACTTTCTTAAACTCTATTTTTAGAATCTTATCAGCATTTTCTACAAGCTTATTGATAAGCCGAATCCATTTAGAGTTAGACATTAGTGGCTGAGAGAAATCAGAAATAGCTTTCTCCATCTCCCGCTCTTTCTGCGCATCGAACCTCATAGCTTTATGTGTTCTCATATATTCAATACTAGCACTTATAAAAGTTTATTTCGTGCAGCAATTTGCTGCAAAATCTTGTTTGGCTACACCATCTGATTGCACCCCCGAATATCGGAATTGTCTAGGCGGCCCAGCACCTCGAAGGAGCCATCGGGGTGCATGCGGGCCAAGTCTTTTGTTTCGATGAAGGCGCAACTGTCCACGTTGGCCAGATCAATGATGTTGATGGCGCCGGCTTCGCGAGAGGCTGAGACGGAAAATGGGTCGGAAGGGTCGCGGAGCAGAATCTGGAGCTGGGGCGGCGCGTGGAAGCGGCCGTCGCCGAAGCTGTAGGCCTGTCCGAGTAGCTCCGTCATGCCGTACTCAGAGTGGATGTCGATAGTCCCAAACCCTTTCCGCAGCTCTTCGTGGAGTTCTTCCCGAATCATCTCGCGCCGACGTCCTTTCATGCCGCCGGTTTCCAGCACCGTGAGCCCCTGCAGGGCCGGGTTGCCGGCGTAGGCCTCTACCAAATCAAGCAAGGCGTAGCTCACCCCTATCAGCAGCACCTGCCGCGAGGCATCCCGCTGGGCTTCGCGCAGAGCTGCAAGCAAGGCTTTGTGGTTATGCAGAAAAAATGCGCCCTGGTATTGCCCCGACTGCTGAGCGAAATAATCTACCATGGCCACCAAGGACGACTGCCCCTGCTCCAGGTAAGATGGCAGCAGTGCTAGTATCGTCCAGCTGGTTAGCGGACCATAATAATGCTCAAATATGCGGGCCGCGTGTTGGCGGTACAGTTGCGGGTCGCGCACGAAATGGTGACTACGTTGCTGCTGGGTGGTGCCGCTGCTCAGGAAGGTTTCCTGGGGTTCCCATTCGGCGGCATCGGTGCGCACGCTATGGGTTTTAAAAAACTCGATGGGCAGAAACGGAATATCCTCCAGCCGCGTCACGGTTTGCGGGTTGCGGCCCAGAGCCTGCAGGTACTCCCGATACGGCCCGCAATGCTCGGCCTGGTAGCGGAACAGGCCTAGGGCAGCCGCCGGCGCGGTGGCCTCGGTCAGTGTAGGTAAGGCAGACAGAAAGTCGTCGCGGAAACTCATTCGAAAGCGGTAGGGTTAGCGAAACGATAGAACAATGCCGGCGCTACTTCGTTCGTTAGGAAGTTGTACCTTCCCGACGCGGCAGGGCCGTTTTCCACTAGTTTCACTGCTTGTTATGACTATATCTCGTACTCTTGGGTTTGGGGCGCTGCTATTGCTGGCCAGCATAGGCATTTCATCGTGCTTAAGCCCACCAGATTACCCAGACACGCCGGAGATTAGCTTTAAGAATATTCAGAAGACCCGCGTTGATACAATCACTGGCCTGTTTGACCGGGTAGTAGTGACGGTGTCGTTTAAAGATGGTGACGGGGACCTAGGCCTCGACAACGGAGATACTTCCCCCCCCTACAACGAGCTGGACCCCATTACGCAGCTCCCAAACCGCTACTACAACAATTACTTCTTCCAGCCCCAGATCCAAAATGGTAGTGGCCAGTTCGAAGATTATAACTTGTCTTTTTCCTACAACGCCCGGTATCCGCGCTTATCACCTACAAATCAAGGCGACCGGAAAGAGCCTCTGAAAGGCGACCTGAACTTCAAGCAACAGTTCTTCCAGGGCACCTTCCCGCGCAATTCGGTAGTTCGCTTTAAGGTGAAGATTGTGGACCGTGCCCTGCACGAAAGCAACGAAATCACGACAGAGCCTGTCACTTTCGAATAGTCCGCTTTCCTGATAAACACATGAAAAGCCCTCGTTACACTGGCCTAGGCCGGTACAACGAGGGCTTTTTAGTGGCCTAGTAAATAGAAGCGAAGCGCTTTGGGTCGCTTTCCTGCATCATCTCATACACGGTATCGAACACATCTTCGGCGTTGGGCTTGGAGAAGTAGTCGCCATCGGAGCCGTAGGGCGGACGGTGGGCCTGGGCCGAGAGGCAGCGTGGCGCGGAGTCGAGGAGCTGATAAGCCCCCTGCTCATCCAGCACCTGCTGCATCATGTAGGCCGTGGCACCGCCGGGCACGTCTTCATCGGCGAAGAGGACACGGTTTGTTTTGCGCAGACTGTCGGTGATGAGGTGCTCGATATCGAAAGGCAGCAACGTCTGGACATCGATGATTTCCACCGATATACCTACTTCGGCTAGTTGCTTGGCGGCATCCTGCACAATCCGGCACATGGAGCCGTACGTCACGATTGTCAGGTCCTGGCCTTCCCGGATGACCTCTGGCATACCCAGTGGTACCGTGAACTCGCCCACGTTCTGCGGAATGCGCTCCTTGAGTCGGTAACCATTGAGGCACTCAATCACGATGGCGGGCTCATCAGCACGCAGGAGCGTGTTGTAGAAACCGGCGGCCTGGGTCATGTCGCGGGGCACACATAAGTGGATGCCGCGGATGCTGCCTAGAATCATCTGAATTGGCGAGCCGCTGTGCCAGATGCCTTCCAGGCGGTGGCCGCGGGTGCGCACAATCAGGGGCGCCTTCTGGCCACCTTTGGTGCGGTACTGCAGGCTGGCTACATCGTCGCTGAGAATCTGGATGGCGTAGAGCAGGTAATCGAGGTACTGAATTTCGGTGATGGGGCGTAGGCCACGCATGGCGGCGCCAATTCCCTGGCCTACAATTGTGCACTCCCGAATGCCCGTATCCGTCACGCGCAGCTCCCCAAATTTCTCCTGTAGGCCCGCAAACGCCTGGTTCACGTCGCCAATACGGCCTACATCTTCGCCAATAGCAAAAATGCGCGGGTCGCGGCGGAAGTTGGCTTCGAAGCACGCCTGCAGTACCTCGCGGCCGTCTACTTGTGGCGCGTTGGGCGCAAACTCCGCCTTTATTTCTTCGATGTTGAGGGCGGCATCTTCGCTCTGGCTGTAGAGGTAGGAGTTGTAGCGGTTGGCGTTTTCGGCCAAGGCCTGCTCCAGCCAGTTCTGCAGGTCGCGGCGGGCCATGCTGCGTAGGCCACGTACGCGGCGCAACACGCGGCGCGCCGTACGCACCAGATCGGCGCGAATGGGCGCCGGGTTGTGGGCCAGGGGCTCTACCAGTTCGTGCAGCTCGTGCTCGGTGCCCGTTTCAGCCACCAGCTTGTTCAACAGGCCTACTACCTCTTCGCGCTCCTGCTTAATGGGGTTGAAGAAAGCATCCCAGGCGGCTATGCGCGCCTGCTTTACGGTGTCCTTGGCTTCCAGCTCAATCTGGTTCAGTTCTTCTTCCGAGGCCTGGCCATCGGTAAGGAGCCAGTCGCGCATTTTGCGCAGGCAGTCGTGCTCCTCCTCCCAGCTCAGGCGGTCTTTGCTTTTGTAGCGCTCATGCGAGCCGGAAGTGCTGTGGCCCTGGGGCTGCGTGACTTCCGTCACGTGAATCAGGACGGGCACGTGCTGGGTGCGGCACACTTCGGCGGCGCGCTGATATGTATCAATCAGGGCGGCGTAATCCCAGCCTTTTACCACAAAAATCTCGAAGCCCTGCTGGCCCTCGCCTTCGCGCTGGAGGCCTTTCAGGATTTCGGAAATGTTCTGCTTCGTGGTCTGGTATTCGGCCGGCACCGAGATGCCGTAATGGTCGTCCCAAACGCTCACCAGCATCGGAATCTGCAATACGCCGGCGGCATTCAGGGCCTCGAAGAACATGCCTTCGGAAGTGCTGGCGTTGCCGATGGTGCCAAACGCTACCTCGTTGCCGTTCACCGAAAACTGCGTCATATCGTGCAGCTCGGGGTTCTGGCGGTACAGCTTGGAGGCGTAGGCCAGTCCGACGAGGCGCGGCATCTGCCCGCCGGTTGGCGAGATATCGGCGGAGGAGTTTTTGCTTTCCGCCAGGTTCTTAAACTGGCCGTCGTCGTCGAGTAAGCGGGTGCCAAAGTGGCCATTCATGGCGCGGCCGGCGGTGGCAGGTTCGGCCTCCGCATCGGGGTGGGCATAAAGCTGCGCGAAATACTGCTGCAGCGTCAGCTCGCCGATGGCCAGCATGAAGGTTTGGTCGCGGTAGTAGCCGGAGCGCCAGTCGCCGGCCCGGAAGGCGCGGGCCATGGCCAGCTGGGGCACTTCCTTGCCGTCGCCGAAGATGCCAAACTTGGCCTTGCCCATGAATACCTCTTTGCGCCCTGCCAGCGAGGCATGCCGGCTTTCCCAGCCCAAGCGGTAATCACGAAGGAGTTCTTCTTTGCTAAGTGTGGCAACGGTGGCCATTAGGTCGGCAGTTTCAGCAGTGGACATAGAAAGCGCAGCGGGTAAAGGTGGGGGCGGGTACAGGGTGGGTGGGAACCGGTTTCCGAGGAAACAGGCCCCCAAAAGTACGGATTTGCCATTGATCCGGCTGTGCTCTTCTATGCCAAGCGCTATCTGGCAGCTAGCGGGCGTTTTTGCCTATCTTTGATAAAAGAAGCAAAGCGCTAAAAGCCAGCCCCCAGATTTGGTTTTTCAGCGGCCGGCTGCTCCCTTTGCCAGTCAGGCGCTTTTAATCAGTACTCGATTTTCAACCTCTGCCTCTTACGAATATGAAACACCTGTTCTCACTGCTGGTAGCCGTATTGATGGCGGCCGCCACCCACGCACAGGGCGTGCTGCAGTTCGAAAAAGTACTTCACGACTTCGGCAAAGTGCCCGAAGGCACTATGGCCACCTACGAATTCAAGTTCAAGAATACCGGCAACCAACCCGTCATCATTGCCGATGTGCAGGCCTCCTGCGGCTGCACCACGCCCGACTGGACCAAAACGCCGGTGTTGCCTGGCAAAACCGGCATTGTGAAGGCCGTGTACAGCAGCTCCGGCCGGCCCGGCATCTTCAACAAAACCGTGACCGTTACCAGTAACGCCGCTACGCCCAGCACGGTGCTTACCATCAAAGGCAATGTGCTGAATAAAGATCAGATAAAGGCCACTCTTACGCCGGCCCAGCTGGCACAAGGCCCGCGCCTAGTGCTCGACCAAACCACCCACGATTTCGGGAAGATGGAAGCCGGCCAAGCGCCTACTGCCCGCTTCACCATAAAAAATACGGGCAAGCAGGACTTGGTCCTGAGCGCTATTCAGTCGCAGTGCTACTGCGTGGGCTACAAGTCGGCGCCAGCGCCTATCAAGCCGGGGCAGAGCGCCGTTGTGGAACTGATCTATAACCAGCGTAAGCTAGGCCTGCAGGAGGAAAGCGTGACTATCACGAGCAACGATATGCACGGGGATACCAAGCTTACGCTCAAGGCCAATGTGGTGAAGGACTTGAACGCCGGCAGCATGGTAAAGGAAAGCGGCTCATCGGTGCCGTTTAAATAAGCCTTCCTGCGCTGGGCAAAAGTGCAACCTACCGAACCGTCCTGCTGAGTTGAGCGTTGGGCCTTGTTACAAACCTGGGAGCTGGTGCTAGGCCACTCCCGGAGATGTACGCAGAGCCTGGCCTCCACTAAGCAGGACGGTTCTTTTTTACCGCGCTGCCTCTGCGATTTCCGCCTTATCTTTGCCCCCGCTTTTAGAGCGTTATCCTCCACCCCCACCTTCACACTTCGCTTCGAGCCATGCTAATCGGCGTACCGAAAGAAATTAAGAACAACGAAAACCGCGTAGGCCTGACGCCCGCTGGTGTAGCTGAATTCCGTAAGCATGGCCACGATGTGTACGTGCAAGCTACTGCCGGCACCGGCAGCGGCTTCTCCGACGCGGAGTATGAGCAGGCCGGCGCTACCATCCTCGCAACCATTGAGGAAGTGTACGCCAAAGCTGAAATGATTGTGAAGGTGAAGGAGCCGATTGCTTCGGAGTATCCTCTCATCAAGGAAAACCAACTGCTCTTCACGTATTTCCACTTTGCCTCGGGCGAGGAGCTGACCCACGCCATGATTGAGCGCAAGGCGGTATGCCTGGCCTACGAGACGGTAGAATTGCCTTCGCGCGCCTTGCCCCTGCTCATTCCGATGAGTGAAGTAGCTGGCCGTATGGCACCGCAGGAAGGTGCTAAGTACCTGGAGAAGCCCCTGAAAGGTCGTGGCATTCTACTGGGTGGCGTACCCGGCGTGAAGCCCGCCGAAGTACTCGTATTGGGTGCTGGCATTGTGGGCACGCAGGCGGCTAAAATTGCCGCTGGCCTGGGCGCTCAGGTAACCATCATGGATATCAGCCTGAACCGTCTGCGCGAGCTCGACGATTTCATGCCCAAAAACGTGGTAACGCAGTACTCCAACGAGTACAACATCCGCGAAGCCATCAAAACCGCCGACCTCATCATCGGTGCGGTGCTGATTCCAGGTGCCAAGGCGCCCCACCTCATCACCCGCGACATGCTCAAGACCATGAAGGCTGGCACTGTACTGGTTGACGTGGCCGTGGACCAGGGTGGCTGCATCGAGACCTGCAAGCCGACTACCCACGAAAACCCGACCTTCATCATCGACGACATCGTGCACTATTGCGTGGCCAACATGCCCGGCGCGGTGCCTTACACCTCTACCCTGGCCCTGACCAACGCAACACTGCCCTACGCGGTGAAGTTGGCCAACCTGGGCTGGCAGGAAGCGTGCCGCCGCGACGAGGCTCTGCGCCTCGGCCTGAACGTGGTACATGGCAAAGTAGTGTACAAAGGAGTTGCTGAAGCCTGGGGCCTGCCCTTGGAAACGGTAGAATCTGTAATGGAAGTGGCCGTTGCGTAAGCAGCAACCTTTCCTATAAAGCGGAAAAGCCTTTCCGGCCACTTGGTCGGAAAGGCTTTTTCTATAGCGCGAAGCCCTAGCTTAGCGTGTTGTTAATAGCATTTACCCTGACGGGACTGGCCTAGCACCCAGCCCGTTGTTCGAAACGCGAATCGCAAGTTTCGCGCTGCATCCTATGAAAGGCATTGTATATACCGGCGGCGAGCTTACGGACCTCGTGAGCTTCGCACGTCTTCCCTCCTACATGCAGACATTTCTGCGCGAGCAAAATGGTGTAGTGGCCTACTTCGGTGGCCTACACATTCGGGGCTGCGTATCGGAACCCATCTGGCACTCCCTATCTGAGGCTTGGCAGGGCGAGAAGGCGTTCTGGCGCACCTATGATACCGTGGTAGAAACGGATATTCCATTTGCTCAGGATTGTGTAGGCAATCAGTTCCTATTACGCGGCGACGCAGTGCTGTTCCTGGACACCGAAACCGGCGAGCTAGCTGACCTAGAGGTTGACTTCAAGCACTTCCTTTTCGGGGCCGAAAAATTCCCTTTGGATGCGCTGGGCATGGAGCCATTGCGCGGGTTTCAGCAGCGTGGTGGCGTGTTGCAGCCGGGCCAGCTGCTGAGTCTGTTTCCTCCGGTGTGCATTAACACGGCTCAGGAGCCCCAGGCAAAACCTCAGGCGGCCGCCGAGCGGTTGGCCTGGCTCGCCGATTTGTACCTCCAGATCAAGAACCTGCCGGATGGCCAACGCCTCAATCTTAAGCCAGGTCAGGATTAACCCTTACGTGCCTTGATGCTCTCCCCTGTTCTGCGCTTGCTGGTTCGTCGGTTTCTGCTGCTGCTTGGTGTGTACCTGCTGCTGCGGCTGGGATTTTATCTGTCGAACCAAGCCGTATTTCAGGAGGCGCCCGTAGGCCAGGTGTTATGGGCATTCTGGCACGGCTTCCGCTTCGATATATCGGCGCTGCTGCTGCTGAATATTCCGTTTCTGGTGCTTTCTCTCGTGCCGCGGTTCACCCGGAACTGGCAGCGCACGGTGCGGGGCGTTTACCTTACGCTGAATGCCGCCGGTATCGCGCTTAACCTGATTGACACCCAGTATTTCAAGTTTATCGGGCGGCGCACCAGCGACGAGCTGTTTACCATCACCGATGACATTGAGCGGCAGGCCGGGCAGCTCGTAGGCCACTATTGGTTTCTGCTGCTGCCGTTTGCGGTGCTCTTTGGGCTGCTCCGGTACTTCTACCCCATGCCAAGCCCGGCAAAGAGCGTGGCAGCTGCGCCACGCGCACCTCAAGCTTCCCGACGTATCCTGCGCACTTCGCTGGAAGTTATTCTGGTGGCGGCGCTGGCCGTGTTGGGCATCCGGGGTGGCCTACAGCTCAAGCCGCTGCGTACCGGGCACGCGTTCATGCAAACGCCACCCATGCTAGGCCACCTGGCCTTGAATAGCACCTTCACTTTCCTCAAAAGCCTTGGCTACCAGCCGGTGGAGCGGCTCACGTACTTCTCCTCGAAACAGCAGCTGCATGCGGCGCTGGCGGCTCGTACCCCGGCTGCCCGCCCCAACGCTCCGCACGATAATGTGGTGGTACTGCTGGTGGAAAGCTTTGCCTCTGAGTACAATGGCATCGAAAATGGCGGTAACGGCTACACGCCCTTTTTCGATTCGTTAGCCACGCAGGGGCTGTTTTTTCGGGAGCATTATGCCAATGGGCGCCGCTCCATTGAGGCGCTGCCGGCGGTGTTGGCGGGCCTGCCTTCCCTCATGGAAAGCCCCTTCATCACCTCCAACTTCCAGACCGACGAGCTGCATGGCCTGGGTGAGTTGCTGGGCAAACAGGGTTACGCCACGTCCGTTTTTCATGGGGCACAGAATGGCACCATGGGCTTCAATACGTTTTCGGGTATAGTAGGCATTCAGCGCTATTATGGTCTGAATGAGTATCCGGGGAGCATCAAAAGCGCGGAATATGATGGGCACTGGGGCATTTTTGATGAGCCTTATCTGCAGTATTTCGCGCAGCAGCTGACCAGGCAAAAGGAGCCTTTCTTCTCCACGGTTTTCACGCTCACCTCCCACGAGCCGTTTCCGGTGCCCGTAAAGTACCAGGGCAAGTTTAGCCGGGGCAAGCTGCCCATCCATACCTCCATCGGCTACACCGATTTTGCGCTGCAGCAGTTCTTCAAATTGGCGGCCCGGCAGCCTTGGTACAAGCGCACCTTGTTTATCCTGCTCGCCGACCACACTTCCCAAACGCTGCGGCCCGGCTACCAGAACCTGCTGGGCAGCTATAAAACGCCACTCCTGCTTTTTCATCCGGGCCGCTCACTGCCGCCCGCCGATGTGCACCGCATTACCCAACAGGCCGATGTGCCGGCCACCGTGCTGGATTATCTGGGCATTTCGGCTCCCAAGCAGCTGCTTCCGTTTGGCTACTCGGTGTTTGACACGGGCACGAGTGGCCGCGCCCTGTTTCTAAGCGGCGGCTCCCACTACCTCGTGCACCACGACTTCGTGACGGAGCTCACTGCCGATAATCAGGTTCGGCTGTACCCATACAAAACGCATTACGTGCCCGCTAGGCCACTTGCCAACCCCAATCCGGAAAAGCTGCGCGCGTACGGCAACGAACTTAAGGCCTGCAACCAGTTCTTCACCAACGGCCTAGCCGACAACACACTGTACAAGTGGTAAGTTGATGTGCCACTGGCCTAGCCTCTAGGCTACTATAGCACTACTTCACCATAAGCTGGTACCTCGAGCAGCCGCTCATTCGTGCGCTGCTCGAAATCTACGCGCCAGCAGAAGTGGTCGAGGCCATTGGTGAGCAGCAGCAGCGGGGCGCCAATGGTCTGGTTGTAGGTAGCCGCCTGCATGGCAACAGCCGCGGTAATAGCTACCGAGGGCGCTTTGCACTCTACTAGCAGCAACGGTTGGCCATCGGGGCCGAGGGCGCAGAGGTCGGTGCGTTTCTGGCGCTGGTTGTAGCGGTGGCCGCGCTCCAGGCTCAGCAAGCCTTTGGGGTAGCCGCGGTGGTGCATCAGGTAGTGCACTACGTGCTGGCGCACCCATTCTTCGGGGGTTAATACAACTTGTTTGCGGCGTAATACATCCCAGATCAGCAAATTTTCGCTGGATTTCGTAACTTTGTATTCGAAAGGCGGCAGGTTCAACTCTTGCATCACCTCCAAAGGTACGGCCCAGGACTTCGGTTCCCGCTTTTCGCCCCGTACCGTCGCACCCTTTTGGGTCCCGACGGTTTTTTTGTACCTAAGAACGCCGAAGATAGGTATATGTCTATGCCTCTTTGGTACTTCGGGGTTTTCAGTTGTTCATTTACCTACATCACAAGTTCACCATTACATTGCCTATGAAGACTAAAACCGACATTGTCGAGAACTGGCTGCCACGCTACACTGGCGTACCACTCAAAGATTTCGGCCAGTATATCCTGCTGACGAACTTCCTCAACTACGTGACCATGTTTGCCGAGCAGTTCGGCGTGGAGGTTCGTGGCCTGGATAAGCCGATGCAAACGGCCACGGCCAACGGCATCACCATTATCAACTTCGGGATGGGCTCCCCGATGGCAGCTACGGTTATGGATCTGATTTCGGCCGTAAAACCGAAAGCAGCGCTGTTTCTGGGCAAATGCGGTGGTCTGAAAAACAAGACCAAACTCGGCGACCTGATTTTGCCCATCGCGGCCATTCGCGGCGAGGGTACTTCCGATGACTACTTGCCCGCCGAGATTCCTGCCCTGCCCTCGTTCCGGTTGCAGCGCGCGGTGTCTTCCATGATCAAGAAGCACGAGAAAGACTACTGGACCGGCACGGTGTACACCACCAACCGCCGTGTGTGGGAGCACGACGAGAATTTCAAGGAGTATCTGCGCCAGATCCGGGCCATGGCCGTTGATATGGAAACCGCTACGATCTTCACGGTAGGCTTCGTAAACGAGATTCCACACGGTGCGCTCCTGCTCGTGAGCGACAACCCTATGACACCTGAAGGCGTGAAAACCTCCGAGAGCGACAAGAAGGTTACCACCGATTTCGTGACTTCGCACCTCCAGATCGGCATTGAGTCGTTGATGGAGCTGAAAAACTCCGGCGAATCGGTGAAGCACATGCGCTTCGAGTAGAAGCCATTCGCAGCTTAACTAGCAAGAAGCCCGGGCATTATCGTCCGGGCTTTTTTGCGTCTAGGCCAGTTTCGCTTGCACTCAGGTAGGCCTAGCAGCACGCGCAAACAGCCGGCAGGTGGCAGCAAAACGGTACGCCAGCATCAGGTTTACCAACACGCTGCTCCCGCCTCGCCCTGTGTCCCTTTGCTCAAGACAGAAGCCAAAATTTCAGAACTGTCTTAATTCCTTATACCTTGAAGCCATAGTTCACTACCCGGAAGGCCTGGAGCCACCTTTGGTACCGGACGAGGCTTGCGCAATTGAGTGCCTCGCATTTCTGTCCTTACGTCTTATCTATGCCGCTTTTCGACTCGAATTACCTCACGATTACGTACACGCCTGAGTCGCAGCAGCTCACGGGGCGCTGGCTACGTTCGGTGATGCCATTTGAGCTACACCGAGGCTACAACACCCTGCTGGACAGCGCAGTGGAACGAAATTGCCGCTTTTGGCTGATTGATATCCGGCGGCGCTCCAGCGTAGAGTCACGGGATGTATATTGGATGCTGGAAGAGTTTTATCCGCAGCTATTTCCCCGCTTGGGCCGCACCACCTACATCGCCTTTCTAATGGCCCCGAACCAACTGGCTGGCGTATTAGCTGATTCTAAGATGCCCGTTCTGGAGACCCCGGAAGATGGCAAACCGTACATTATCCAGCGGTTTACAGAGGAAAAATCGGCGCAAGACTGGCTGCATCATTACCAACAGCACGAATCCGTAGCGCGCTAATTTTCCCTGTGGTGCAGGCACGCTCGTTGCGTACCTTCGCTCCATGACCCGTCTCCGATTACTCGCTCTGCTCCCGCTGCTCGGGAGCTTCGCTGGCTGCCAAACGGCCAGCCGTCAGTCCGCTGACCTGATCGTGTATAATGCCACCGTGTACACCGTCGATTCGGCCTTCAGCAAAGCCCAGGCGTTTGCCGTGAAGGATGGCAAATTTGTGGGCGTGGGCACGGCCGAGGATATTCGGGGCAAGTTTGAGGCAAAGAAGGAGGTAGATGCGCAAGGGCAGTTTGTGTACCCTGGTTTCTACGACGCCCACTGCCACTTCTACCGCTACGCCCTAGGCCTCCGCGACGCCGATTTGGTCGGGACTGAATCGTGGGAGGCGGTGGTGCAAAAACTGCAGCAACAGCGCCAGCAATACCCACACGCGGCGTGGCTTACAGGCCGCGGCTGGGACCAGAACGACTGGCCTACGAAGCAGTTCCCATCCAAAGACACCCTCGATAAGCTGTTCCCCAACACTCCCGTGTTCATCGTGCGGGTAGATGGGCACGCAGCCCTCGTAAACCAGAAGGCGTTGGATATGGCGGGCGTCACGCAGAATACGCCTATCAGCGGCGGCACCATCACGAAGGATGCTCGCGGCAACCTGACTGGCCTACTGGTAGATAACGCCGTACGGTTGGTATCGGCCAAGATTCCGGAGCCCACCGCAGCTGAAGCGGAAACTGCTTTGTTGGAAGCACAGAAGCGGTGCGTAGCTGTAGGCCTCACCAGCCTCGCCGACGCAGGCCTCGACAAAGCCAACGTAGACCGCATGGATGCGCTACAAGGCCAGGGCAAGCTGAAAGTGCGCCTGTACACCATGCTGGCTCCCACCAAAGAAAACCTCGAATTTTACCTGAAAAACGGCCCTGTGTTTAAGGATCGGCTCACGGTATGTAGCTTCAAAGTGTACGCTGATGGGGCTTTGGGCTCTCGCGGCGCCTGCCTGGTGCACCCGTATACCGATAAGCCTCAGGAAACGGGCTTCCTGCTTTCTTCCGTAGCCGAGTATCGTACGCTGGCCAAGCAGCTGGCGGCCAGTAAATTCCAGATGAACACCCACGCCATCGGTGACTCCAGCAACCGGCTTTTACTGGATATTTATGGCGAAGCCCTCAAGGGCCAGAAAGACCGCCGCTGGCGCATAGAGCACGCCCAGGTAGTGACCAAGGCCGATGTACCCAAGTTCGGCCAGTACGGTATTGTGCCCTCGGTGCAGCCCACACACGCCACCTCCGATATGTACTGGGCCGGCGAGCGGCTAGGCCAGTCGCGTCTGCAAACGGCTTACGCGTATAATGATCTGCGCAAGCAGTACGGCCAGGTGGCGCTCGGTTCCGATTTTCCGGTGGAGGATATCAACCCGCTGTTTGGGTTCCACTCGGCGGTGGCCCGCCAAGATGCCAAGAATTACCCGGCCGGTGGCTTCCAGATGGAGAATGCCCTCTCCCGCCCCGATGCGTTGCGCGGCATGACCACCTGGGCAGCTCATGCGGCCTTCGAGGAAAAGCAGAAAGGCAGCATCAGCCCTGGCCTAGCCGCCGACTTTGTGCTACTGGATACCGACCTGCTGGAAGCGCCCAAGGAGAAGCTGCGCTCTGCCAAGGTGCAGCAAACCTGGATTGCCGGCGAGAAAGTATTCGGCGGCAACTAGGAAACCACACTTTACCGCACAGAAAAGCCCTGCAACTACGAGTAGCTGCAGGGCTTTTCTATGCGGTAAAGTGTGGTTTCCTAGCGACGTGGGGCCTCATCGGCAGAACCGCCATAGATGGCCGGCACCGGAATATCTAGCAGGCGCAAATACACGGAAAGCTGGCCACGGTGATGGACCAGGTGGTTAAGCACGAGCGTACGGGCTACAGCGGCGCGGGGCATGGTCATGAATACCTGCTCGCCCCGGCGCATCGTCCAGAGGTCATGGAAAGTTGCGTCGTCTACCTGGCCTAGGGCCTTATGGATGTTCTCGCTGTTCACATCGAAGCGGCGCAGCACCTCGTCGGTAGTGGTCGGCGAGGCGGGCATTTGCACGGTGGCCATATCTGTTTCGGGGCCCTGCAACGACATTTCCAGGAAACCGACCAGGTTGGCCATATGTGAGGCCAACGTCCCGATTTTCATGGATTTGGGGTGAGGCTGCCAGTCGAACTTCTCGGTGGGCACGCGCTCCAACAAGCGACGCGTGAGGCTGAGTTCGTGCTTCAGCTCTTGGCTGAGGGCAGTTTGGAGGGAAGAGGTTTGAGTTTCCATAAGCGGGGGTGAGAAAGGTGTTGCACTGCGTAACTGCCAGCGGCCGGTTTAGTTTTGACAGGCACAAAAAAGCCTGCCGCACTATGCAGCAGGCTTTTTGTAGGCAGCCTTGAGCGTGGCTTCAGCAATATTGCCTACTGCCTTGCTGCCGGCATACCAACGTTTGGAGTAGCGGGCGGCGGGCCAAGCACTGTCTCACCCGAAGGTTCATCACGCAGCTTTTTGCCCCGTAGCGTCAGCAGAAACAACAGGCCCAGAATGAAGAACACGATAAGAGACAGGATGCTGTTGCGCATAGAGCCCGTAATCTGGGCAATGATGCCGAATACGGCCGTGCCAATCACGATGCTGAGTTTCTCCGTTACATCGAAAAAGCTGAAGAATGCGGCGGTGTTAGGGGTATTCTCCGGAATAATTTTGGAGTACGTGCTGCGCGAAAGGCTCTGAATAGCACCCATTGTGAGGCCAATGACGGAGGCCAAGGCATAGAAGCTCCAGCCTGCCTGCACGAAATAGCCGGCCACGCAAATGCACATCCAGATAAACACTGACCAGCTCAGGGCGCGGGTATTGCCGATGCGTTCTGAGAGCTTGGCAAACAAGTAGGCCCCCAGAATACCAACCACCTGCAATAGCAAGATGGTGATGATCAGGGAAGTGCTTTCCAGATGCAGCTCCTTGTCGCCGAAGATGGTGGCCACGTACATTACGGTTTGCACGCCCATGTTATAGGTAAAGTAGGCCAGTAGAAAGCGCTTCAGATTGGGCAGGTGCTTCAGCTGAGCCCACACTTTGCCTAGCTCATGGAAGCCATTGAGCAGCCATCCAGATTCAGAAGCAACAGCATCGGCGGGGCGGCCGGGGTCGGCGGGTAGCGTGAAGAAGGGAATTTGGGCAAAGCCTGCCCACCATAGGCCAGTCAGCAGAAAGGAAATGCGGGCCGGCAGGCGGGCTCCTTCCGGCGTGGAGGCATCAATGCCGACCATCTCCGGAAACTGATTGATCAGCAAGCAAATAATCAGGAGCACTACGGAGCCGATGTAGCCCATCGAGAACCCGCGCGCTGATAAGGAATCGTAATTTTCTTCTGACGAAATCAGGGGCAAGTAGCTATTATAGAACACAATAGAACCCGAAAAGCCAAACGTGGCCGCTATAAAGATGAAGGTGCTGAGCGTGAGCGTATCGGGCGTGAAGAAGAACAGCGCCGCGCAGGAAAATGCCCCGATGTAGCAGAATATCTGCATGAACAGCTTCTTACGGCCCGAAAAGTCGGCCAGAGAAGTCAGGAACGGGCTGATGAGCGCCACCAGCAGAAAAGCTGCGGAAATGGCGTAGGTCAGCAGAGAAGAGCCGGGCACCTGGAAACCCAAAAAGCTCACCACGTCGTCTTTGGGACTGATGGTTTTGGTGATAGCGCCCCAATAAATCGGGAAAATAGAGCTGGTAATAACCAGTGGGTACACGGAGTTGGCCCAGTCGTAGAACGTCCAGCCGCGCGTGATGCGCTTGTCGTCCTTGGGAATATCGGCGAAAGAGGTTTCAGGCGCAGTTGCCGAAGCAGTTGTCATACAGGCACGAGTTGAGGTGTGGCGTCGGGCAAGATAACGGGATTCGCGGGTTGCAGTTGTCGAGCTCTTGTAGTGGCGCTCAACTGCAAGGCCTTTATCAGGTAAAAAGGCTCAACAAACACTTCCCGCCGACCTGCTACCCCTCGAACAGCCAGAGGGCTTACAAGCAACTTTATCTGCCAGGAACTTCTGTAGAATCCGGTGTTTGGTATGGCCACACGCTTAGCCCGGCGACGCCAAAAGCGCAGCGTATTGTTCTGGCGTATCCACATCCACCGCGCCAAGCGGAAAGGGCAAGGAAACCACCAACTCCGGATGCTGCCGCAGAAGCTGAGCGGCGCCGGCTGCATCGGGCAACAGGCGCAACAACGGCAGCGCCTCCACCCCGAAAAATACCGGCACACCCCACACCTCGTTGTACTGGCTAGCCGCAATCGGCTGACCAGGCGTGGCAGCGGCTGCGAGCTGTTGCAACAAGGAAGTTGTCACGAAAGGTTGGTCGCAAAGCATGACTGTAACTCCGCCTCGCAGTGGCCTAGCGTGCATTTCCAGCGCCTGTAGGCCAGTCTTGATGGAGGCTCCCATGCCCGCCTGCCACTGCTTGCACTGCACTACCATCACTGGCAGGCCTACCAACTCGGGCAGCAGCTCCTCGTGCAACGCCCCCGTCACGACCACCACTGGCGCCCCAGCGGCTGCCTCCACCGCAGTTTCGGCAGCCCGACGCAGGAGGGTTTTACCTTTAAACGGCAGGAGCTGTTTGGGCTGGCCCAGCCGGGAAGAAGAACCAGCCGCCAGCAGAATGATAGCCGACATAAGAACAGCAGGAAATAATCTAGGTGCTAAAAACGAGGAATTGAAGCCAGCAAGTTGTAATACTCAGCGCTGGCTTTCCAACAACCCAAAAGGGCAATAGCCTTTGGCCTTACTTAGCCATGTGGTGCTATAGCTCGCAAATGGCATCTACCCGGCCATCGGCTACCATCGGGCCGTCGGCGTGCAATGAAGGATGGATGGGATGGGGAGAGTCGCGCAGGAACCCCGCAGGACGAGCCGTGAGTACAGCCTGGATTTCAGCAATGATGGACAAGGCAATTTCTTCGGGCGTCTCAGCACCCAGGTTCAGGCCAATGGGACTGTATAGGCGGCCTTGCAAGCGGGCCGCGGCATCAGGCACATCTTTCTGCAAATCGGTGAGCAGCCTGTCGTACTTCTTGCGCGGCCCCAATAGGCCTACGTATAGGGTGGGCGAGTCCAGCAAATGGCGTAGTACCGCCAGATCGTAGTAATAGTTATGCGTCATCAACAGGGCAAAGCTGCTGTTGTGCGGCTCCTTTTCCACCTGCGCCAACGGCACCACTCGCACTGCTTCGGCTTCGGGAAAGCGCGCGGGCTGGGCTTGGGCTGGTCGGCCATCCAACACCTGCACGCGCCAGCCTAGGCCACTTGCCAGCCGTACCACGGGCTGCACATCGTTGCCGGCCCCGTACACCGTGAGGCGTACCGGCGGGCGCAGTATTTCCAGACACACCCGTACTGTTCCCGCTTCGGCGGGGTAATGGCGCGTGGCCGGCTGGCCGGCCGCAAGCGCCTGTCGGGCATCGGCCAAAATGGCTTGGTACAGCACCGAAGCAGAAGAAAGGCTGCCCTGCACTGCTCCATCCGAGGTCAGCAGCAGTCGCTCCCCTACCTGAGCCGGCGCCGCAGCACCTGCCAGGCTAAAAATTGTTGCTACCACAGCAGTTTCTTCCACTCCTTCGGCCCAGCGCCGCAACAGCTCTAAGGGGTTTTGCGGGTCTTGAAAGTCGAGGGGCTCCAGCAGAATCTGGACGATGCCTTGGCAACCCAGCGCGGCCCCAAACTGCAGGTCGTCGTCGGGGTCCGTAGAGTCATAGGTAACAATGGTAGGCTTGCCGCGCTGGATGGTCTGGCGAGCCCGGCGCCTGGCATCGCCCTCCAGGCAGCCGCCACTAATGGCGCCCGTCAGCTGTCCGTCTTCGGTCACGAGCATGCGGGCACCTGGCCTACGGTAAGCGGAACCCGCCACATCTACCACAGAAGCCAGCGCACAGGCGCGGCCAGCGGTGCGGTGTTCGTCGTAGGCCAGTAAAAGTCGTTGAAGTTCAGTCATAACACAGCGGCCGCCCCCTTCTAGCTGAAGCATGCATCAGCAAAACACCTACGCAACAGAAAAGTATGGCTAGTAAGCTGAAAGCCATAGCAGCAGTTAGAGAGTACGCTAATTCAGCAAGCAGGTTAGGCAAGACAAACACTGATTTTCTGCCACAGATTACTCTCTGCTACCTAAAAGCAGCATAACTGCAGGACCTTGGTGACATCTATCTTAATTAACTAAATCCTTGATATTTTGCATATTATATGTATAAAATTATATCATTTTCTGCAAAATCTATAATTTTCAAGCCATTGATTTACATATTACGCAATCATTAATTCTATCCTTCATGAAAAAATCAAGACTTACACTTCGTTCTCTCTCCCTAATGGGTCTTGGGCTGGCTTTTCTGGCTAGCTGCAGCAAAGAAGAAATTACCGTGGCGGATACGCAACCGCAGAACAGCACGTCAAACAATCAAGCAGAGGTTTCCAGCGAGTCTGTAGTTCGTCGGGGCCAGAGCTACATCATTCTTTCGTCTACTGATAATTTGCCTAGTGACTTGGCCAGCCAGATGCAGGCGGCCAATGGTACCCTTACCGGAGAGCTTTCCGGCGCTGGCCTAGCTCTGGCTACTTCCACCGATCCGGATTTCGCAGCCAAAGCCTCCCGCATTAGCGGCGTGCGTTCTGTAATCCACGATTTTACTTATCAGGGCTTCGCTCCTAATTCCGCTCGGGATGTGGAAGCAGTAACGGAATCAGACAATACCAACCCGGCTACCAGTGCCGATAACGACCGGTTTTTTCCGCTTCAGTGGGGCCACACCGCTATTCAGGCACCTGAGGCCTGGAATACGGGTGCCCGCGGCAAAGGCGCCTTGGTAGCGGTGCTTGACGGCGGCTTCGACCTGACGCATCCGGACCTAGTGGCAAACATTGCCGGCTCCAAAAGCTTTGTTCCTGGCGAGGCAGCGCAGTTTAAAGGCAGCGCTTTCAGCCATGGAACGCATACAGCCGGCACTATCGGGGCCGTTGATAACAACCTCGGCGTAGTGGGCGTAGCACCAGAGGCGAAGCTGCTGCTGGTAAAAGTACTGGCCGACGGGGGCTCAGGTTCCTTCTCCTGGATGATCCAAGGTATTTATTACGCTGTTTCGCAGCAGGCTGATGTTATCAATATGAGCTTGGGAGCCGCTATTCCTAATAGCAGCAAATACCGCGACGATAATGGCACGCCTGAGGATACCTCGGACGACAAATGGGTAAACGACACGAAGGAGATTCAGGAGTTGCTGGTCGCCATCAGTAAGGCCACCTCCTACGCCACCAAAAAAGGCGTAACGGTTATTGCCTCGGCTGGCAATGATGCCAACAATGGCCAGCGCGATAAAAACCTGGTGCACATTCCTTCGGGCGCTACCGATGTAATTTCCATCTCGGCAACCGGCCCCATGGGCTGGGCACTGAAGCCGCTGGAAACGAATCTTGACCGGATGGCTTCCTACACCAACTTTGGTACTTCGGATGTGGAATTTGCTGCTCCAGGTGGCGACGCAGCGTACCCCGGCAACGACATTGCCTCTATTGCTGGCGTAACCCAATATGCGTTTGCGTTTGACATGGTATTCAGCCTCACTAGCCAGGGCCGCTACACGTGGTCGGCTGGTACGAGCATGGCGGGTCCGCACGCGGCCGGCGTTGCTGCCCTGATTGTGGGCAAAGCCGGTGGCCAGCTGGATCCATCTCGGGTGCGGGCCATCATGCGCGCTTCCGCCGACGACCTCGGCAAGCCCGGCCGTGACCCCTACTATGGTTATGGCCGCGTAAATGCTCTGCGGGCTGTATCGCAGGCATTCTAGCTTTACTAGGCCAGTAAGCTGCGCCTATTAGCCGCCAATAAGAAAGCCCGTTTCCAAGTTTGGAAACGGGCTTTCTTATTCATACCTGCTGAGTAAAGCGATGCGCCAGGATATAATAACTGACGCAGTAGAAGTCGATGACGATGCCCCGATTTTCTATAGCGAGGAATGCTTCTTAGCGTGCGCTGGCTCCAGAAAAACTAGGAGCAATTCACTTCTGAAGAATGTCCCGATGCTGCTTAACTGAATAGTTGTTTAGTTACGAGGCTGGTATTTCGACTTAATGAAATCCAGCATTTCCCGCACCTGCTCATCGTCTTTGTTAACCTCGATTTTCCACAGTGCTTCTACCAAAAGCAGCAACAGGCTCGATTCTTTGGCAGGGTCCTCGTAGCCTAGCTGCTCAAAGGCTTTCCGCAGCAAGGCGGGTACCGGCTGCAGGAAACGCTCGTGCTGCTTGATGGCCGTAGCGCTATCGGCCAGCCTCGACTGCAGTTTCCAGAAATGCGGCTCTTCGCGCACCAGCTTGTAGGGCAGTTCTATTACGCTATGCACGAACTCCAGAGGCGCGCGGCCCTCAAACCACCCACGATTCTGCTCGATAATACGCTTATAGCCGTTCTTGATGATGAAGTCGAGCAATTGCTCCTTCGATCCGAAGTGTTTGAATATCAAAGCTTCTGACACTCCCGCCTCCTTAGCAATTAATTGCGTGGGGGTATGTTCAAAGCCCTTTTCCCCAAAAAGCTGAAGCGCTGTTTGGGCAATGTGCTGCTTGCGGTTGGTCATGGACACGGTATGTTTCTCTGCTATTGCGGCTCAATATAGCACCCTAAAAGGGCGCTACGTAGCCTATACGGCTATTCTCCGCACAGATTATCAAAAAAAGATACAGTTACCTGCTGTTTCCTCGGCCGTTTAGGGCCACCCTAACATCCTCGTGCCTACTACTTACCTCCAGTTTCTCGAGTCCGCCGCTTTTCTGCTGGTGCAGAGGTGCCACAACCTTATATACCATAAGCCGGCCGAACTGGAGGGTATCCAATTCGGCCGGCTGCGAGGTAGTAGAAGCAGGATGTCTGGGCCTGGGGAGCCAGACGGCTAACTACAAATTTCGCCAGATGGGTGGGATCAGCATCTGGGTAAACGGGGCGTGGGAATTAAATTACCAGATGGGGTGGGGAGCATCTGGGTAAGCGGGCGTGGGAATTCTCAATCAGCTAACTGGGTGGGATCAGCTGGCTGATTGATGGAACAATATTAAGCAAAGATTCTTGATCGCAAGTAAGTATTCACTTTTTTTTCGTGAGTGCACACTCACCTTTTAGTAGTTATAGCCAGAAAACAGGCCCTCTAATGCTCTAGCCTGGGGATTATGCTCAAACCGGGAATGAAAAATAAACTAACAAATGTTTGTTGACCACGCACATCTACGCTACTTTTAACAGCCCTCTTCTCACTTTTGGCTGTGTGGCTAAGCCCATTTAATGCTGAATTAGTACGGTGTCTGTACTGCAGCGTGAGCAGCAAACTCTGCGAATTGAAAGTTCTTAATAACCTGGCCTAGGCCACCTTTATAGTGAGAAAGGTTACAGCCATTTGTGGCACCTTTCATGGGCAAGTGCTTTTGCCCCGCAACAAGCCCTCCGAACTCCCGTCCGCCCTACCCTTCCCAGATGGCTAAGAAAATCAAGACGAATAAACGACAGATTATCCTGGAAGAAGCCGCCAAGCTCTTCAAGGATCGAGGGTTTGGCGGTACGTCGATGCGCGATTTGGGGGCGCAGGTAGGCATGGAAGCAGCGAGCATGTATAACCACATCAACTCCAAGGATGAGATTCTGGAGCACATCTGCTTTCACGTTTCCAACACCTATATCTCACAGCTGGCCCAGATTGAGCAAACGGATGCCACATATGTAGAGAAAATCAGGGCGCTGGTGCGGTTGCACATCCACCTGATGATAGAGGACGGCGCGGCCGTATCAGTAGCCAACAACGACTGGAAATACCTCACCGGCGACAAGCTGACCGAGTTTAAAGATGCTCGCAAACGCTACGAGCGTGGCTTCGCGGCCCTGATTGAGCAAGGTATTGAGGCCGGTGAGCTGCAGCCCGTGAACGTATCGGTGGCGCTGTTCACAATTCTCTCGGCCGTGCGGTGGGTAGAGCTATGGTACCGGCCCGGCCGCGGCATCTCCGGCGAGGAATTAGAGGAAAACATCATGACCATTTTGCTGAATGGCCTAGCAAAATAATATCAGTTGCCTGTTGTGAGTTGCTGGTTACCAGTGTCATTCTTAATGGCCTAGGCCACTTGGCAATCGGCAACTAGCAACTCACACTCGGTAACTCCTAACTGGAAACTCATCCCTAATGAGCCGATTTCATAAAGTTAAAATCAAGCGCATCAACAAGGAAACGCCCGACTGCGTGACGCTGTCGTTGGACGTACCCACCGAGCTGCACGACACGTTCAAGTTTACCCAGGGCCAGTACCTCACGTTTCGGCGGGAGCACAACGGCGAAGAGCTGCGCCGCTCCTACTCCATTTGTAGCAGCCCCCTGGATGGCGAGTGGCAGGTAGCCATCAAGAAAGTACCGGAAGGTCGCTTCTCTTCTCTGGCGGTAGAAAACCTGCAGGTGGGCGAAGAGTTGGAAGTGATGCCGCCGGCCGGCCATTTCTACACGGTGCTGCACCCTGAGCAGGCCAAAAACTATGTAGCCTTCGCGGCAGGTAGCGGCATTACGCCGGTCTTTTCCATTATTAAAACCATTCTGCTGACGGAGCCCAAGAGCCAGGTAACACTGATTTATGGCAACCGTGGCCGCAACTCCATCATCTTTAAAGAGGCCATTGAGGCACTGAAGAACAAGTTTCTGCAACGCTTCAGCGTCTACCATATCCTCAGCCGCGAGCAGGGCGACACGGACTTACTGTTCGGCCGCATTGATGAGGCAAAGACCCAGCAGTTCCTCCAGAAGATTCTGCCCGCTGATCAGATTGACGAAGCTTTCCTCTGCGGCCCCGAAGAGATGATTAACGGGGTACGTGCGGCGCTAAGCAGCGCGGGCGTAGCCCCAGAAAAGATTCACTTTGAAATGTTTACCTCCGCTAGCAGCGCCAAAAAAGCGGCTGGCCCGGCCAAGGTGCATCCTATTGGCGAAGACGACAAGAAAAGCCGGGTAATGGTGCAACTTGATGGTGGTACCCGCGTGCTGGAAATGTCGTACTACGGTAATACTATTCTGGATGAGCTGCTGGAAAGCGGAGCCGACGCGCCCTACTCCTGCAAAAACGGCATGTGCAGCACCTGCCGCTGTCGGGTAATAGAAGGCACGGTGGAAATGGATGTGAACTACTCCCTCTCGGATACGGAACTGGCAAAAGGCTACGTCCTCTCCTGTCAGGCCCGCCCCACATCGGAGAAGGTGAAGGTCGATTTTGACCAGTAATGGCCTAGCACTGGCATGCTGAGTGAAGCGAGGAACCTGGATTCAGTTTCTATATATTCAACCAGCTTCTTCGCTCCGCCCGTAAAGCAAGCGCAATATTTTTCTTACTTTTAACTAACGAATGTTAGTTAAACTTTGTTGAAAGCGTATGGAAACGGTAGAAATCAACCTCGAAGAGCAGTTTCAGGCCCGCATTGACGCGGATGTGCGCATTGAGCCCAAGGATTGGATGCCCGACGCGTATCGCAAAACGCTGATTCGGCAGATTTCTCAGCACGCTCACTCTGAGTTGGTTGGTATGCTGCCCGAAGGCAACTGGATTACCCGCGCTCCTTCGCTGAAGCGCAAGTCCATTCTGCTTTCCAAAGTGCAGGACGAAGCTGGCCATGGCCTCTACCTCTACAGCGCGGCCGAAACCCTGGGTGCCTCCCGCGACCAAATGCTGGCCGATCTGCACTCGGGCAAAGCCAAGTATTCCAGCATCTTCAACTACCCCACGCTTAGTTGGGCCGATATGGGCACGGTGGGCTGGCTCGTGGATGGTGCCGCCATCCTGAACCAAGTGCCGCTGTGCCGTACTTCCTACGGCCCGTATGCTCGTGCCATGGTGCGCGTTTGTAAGGAAGAAAGCTTCCACCAGCGCCAGGGCTTCGAGATTATGCAGACCCTCTGTGAAGGTGCGCCCGAGCAGAAAGCCATGGCGCAGGAAGCCCTGAACCGGTGGTGGTGGCCTACGCTGATGATGTTCGGCCCCAAAGACGCCGACTCGCCCAACACGGCCCAAAGCATGAACTGGCGCATCAAGCGCTTCACCAACGACGAGCTGCGTCAGAAGTTCGTGGACATGATGGTGCCCCAGGCTGAGTTCCTGGGCCTGACCGTTCCCGACCCGAACCTGAAGTGGAACGACACCAAAAACGGCTACGACTTCGGCGACGTGGACTGGGAAGAGTTCTGGAACGTGGTGAAAGGCAACGGCATGTGCAACAAAGACCGCCTCGGCGCCCGCGTCAAAGCCCACGAAGAAGGCGCTTGGGTCCGCGAAGCCGCCCTCGCCCACGCCGCTAAACGTGCGCAGCGCGCCGAGCAGGAAGCCGTTTCGCAAGTGGCCTAGGCCTGTTTGGCAAAGAACCCAAAGAGTAGGTAGCCCGTCATGCTTCGACAAGCTCAGCATGACGGGCTACTTTCCAGCTAACTCACGCTAGGCCACCCCCCTACTCCAACCGTTGTGAAATTCACCATTTCACCACTTCACCATCTCACCTAATGACTCAGCACGAATGGCCTCTGTGGGAGGTTTTTATCCGCAGCAAGCAGGGCCTCGATCATAAGCACGTGGGCAGCCTGCACGCGGCCGACGCGGCCATGGCCATCCAGAACGCCCGCGACGTGTACACGCGCCGCATGGAGGGCATCAGCATCTGGGTGGTAGAGTCGAAGCATGTGCACGCTTCCAATCCCGATGATGCCGCTGCCTTCTTCGACCCGGCCAACGATAAAGTATACCGGCACCCCACGTTTTACGAGGTTCCGGATTCTATCAAGCACATGTAATTTCTGAGGTTATGCAAGTCACTCCATCCGAAACGGTTTCGTTGGCCAATTACACGCCAGAGGTGCGGCAGCAGATGTTTCGCTACGTGCTGCAGCTCGCCGATACCAGCCTGATTCTAGGCCACCGCCTATCGGAGTGGTGCGGACACGGCCCCATTCTGGAGCAGGATCTAGCCATGGCCAACATTGCGCTGGACTTGCTGGGCGAAACGCGTAGCCTTTACCAATACGCCGCTGAGCTGGAAGGCCAGGGCCGCACGGAGGATGACTTGGCCTTCCTGCGCCTTGCCACCGAATACCAGAACCCGCTGCTGGTGGAGCAGCCCAATGGCGACTTCGCCGACACGGTAGTTCGGCAGTTCCTGTTCGATAACTTTCATTTCCATTTCCTGCAGCAGCTCCAGACCAGCCCCGATGAGCGGCTGGCCGCTATTGCGGAAAAAGCCTGGAAGGAAGCGGCGTACCATCTCAAATGGAGTTCTGAGTGGATTATCCGTCTCGGCGACGGCACCGACGAAAGCCGGCAGCGCGTGGAGAAATCCATTGGCAACCTATGGCGCTACTCCGGCGAGCTGACCACCCCCACCGCCACGGAAAAGAGCCTGCAAAGCATCGGCCTGATTCCGGAGTATGCCGCGCTGCTGCCCGCCATGCAGGCCCACTTGCATAAGGTATTTGAGGAGGCCACGCTGCCCGTGCCGCCAGAGGCCTACATGCAGAAAGGCGGCAAAGAAGGACGCCACACCGAACACCTGGGCTATATTCTGACAGAGCTGCAATACATGCAGCGTACCTACCCCGGCCTGAAATGGTAACTGAAACGCACGCGCCCACGGAAGAACGCATCTGGCAACTGCTGGAGGAAGTCTTCGACCCCGAAGTGCCCGTGCTGAGCATTCTGGATCTGGGCATTGTGCGCGGCGTGCAGGTAGAGGGCGAGCAGGTAACTATAACCATCACGCCCACCTACTCCGGCTGCCCGGCCATGAGTACTATTGCCACCGATATCCGGTTGCGGCTGCTGGCCGAAGGCATTACCCACGTCGCCATCAACAACCAGCTCCGCCCCGCCTGGACCACCGACTGGATGACTACCGCCGGGCGCGAAAAGCTAGAGGCCTACGGTATTGCCGCGCCGGTTAATGGCACGGCTACCGGCCATGTTCTCAACCTGTTCGGGAAGGATACCGCTGTGCGCTGCCCGCTCTGCAAGTCAGAGCACACCCACCTGGTCAGCCAGTTTGGCTCCACCGCCTGCAAAGCCTCTTACCAGTGCGACGACTGCCTGGAGCCCTTCGATTACTTCAAGTGCCACTAGCTGCACATGCTTTTACCCGGAACGTCATCCGGCGCTTGCCGAAGGATCTCGCGTGCTGACATTGGGTTAGTAACTCAACATCAGCACCCGAGATCCTTCGGCAAGTTCAGGATGACATTCATTCCAAAAGACCTATCACCCAGCCCCACTTCCTTTCCCAATGCCTGAAACCAACTTTCTGAACTTCTCCATCGAGGCGGGCGTCGCCACGATTACGCTCAACCGGCCCGACGTATTCAACAGCGTGAACAAGCCCTTGGCGCTGGCGTTGCAGCAGCATTTGCGCGACTGTCAGCAGAACCCGGAGGTGCGGGCGGTGCTGCTTACGGGTACGGGCAAGGCGTTTTGTGCCGGTCAGGATTTGGCAGAAATCACAGGTCCGGATAGCCCGGAGGTGGCAGAAATCGTGGAGAAGCACTACAACCCGATTGTGCAGCTGATTCGGGAACTGGAGAAGCCGGTGGTAGCCGCCGTGAATGGCGTGGCGGCCGGGGCCGGCGCTAACCTGGCCCTGGCTTGTGATATTGTAGTGGCCAAAGAATCGGCCTCGTTTATTCAGGCGTTCAGCAAAATCGGGCTGATTCCGGACAGCGGCGGAACGTACTTCCTGCCCCGCCTGATAGGCCTACAGCGCGCCTCGGCCCTCATGTTCACCGGCGACAAAGTAAGCGCTCAGGAAGCCGTGCAAATGGGCATGATATACAAGGCTTTCCCCGATGAAAGCTTTGACACGGAAGTAGCCGCGCTGGTCAGCAAGCTGGCTGCCATGCCCACCAAAGGACTGGCCTACACCAAGCAGCTGCTCAACGGCACCTTTCACAACGACCTCACGCAGCAGCTCCGCGCCGAAGCAGATTATCAGCTCCGTGCCGGCCGCACCACCGATTACAAAGAAGGGGTTTCAGCCTTTATGGAGAAACGCAAACCAACCTTCACTGGTCAGTAAGCCACTGGTCGTCAGCCGGCAGATTATGTTCGAAAGGAGCTAAACTTGCTGACTGACAACCGAAAAGAACCTCTACTATGACCATCGGAATAATTGGCAGCGGGGCTATGGGCGCGGGCATTGCGCAGGTAGTAGCCCAGGCCGGCCACACGGTCTGTCTGCACGATACGAACTCAGCCGCCTTACAACGCGCTACCGTCAGCATCCAGAGCAGTCTGCGTAAGCTGGCGGAGAAGAATAAAATCAGCTCGGAGGAAGCCGAAGCGGCCATCCGCCGCGTGCAGACCTGCACCGACATGGATTCTTTCGCGAAATGCGGCTTGATCATCGAAGCCATTGTGGAAGACCTGGCCGTGAAGCAGGCGGCATTCCGTGATGTGGAAGCCGTGGTTTCAGCCGACTGTATTCTGGCCAGCAACACGTCGTCGCTTTCTATTGCGTCCATCGCGGCGGCTTGCCAGAAGCCCGAGCGTTTCATCGGGATTCATTTCTTCAACCCAGCGCCCCTAATGCAGCTGGTAGAAGTGATTCCGGCGGTGCAAACCAGAACTGGCCTAGCGGAGGAAATCCGCGACCTGGTGCAGAGCTGGGGCAAGCTGCCGGTGCTGGCCAAGGATACGCCCGGCTTCATTGTGAACCGCGTGGCGCGGCCCTTCTACGGCGAGGCCATCCGGATTCTGGAGGAAGGCATTGCCGATATGGCGACCATCGATTGGGCCATGACCGAGCTGGGCGGCTTCCGTATGGGGCCGTTTGCACTCATGGATTTCATTGGGCACGATGTAAACTACCGCGTAACGGAATCGGTGTTTACCGCCTTCTTCTATGACCCCCGCTTTAAGCCTTCCTTCACCCAAAAAAGGCTGTTCGAGGCGGGCTACTACGGTCGCAAATCGGGCAGAGGCTTCTATAGCTACGCGCCTGACGCAGTGCTGCCCGAACCCACCCGCGACCCGGCGCTAGGCCACCTAGTGCTGCACCGCATTCTGGCCATGCTCATCAATGAAGCCATAGACGCGCTGGCGCTGAACGTGGCCTCCAAGGAAGACCTGGAGCTGGCCATGACCAAGGGCGTGAACTACCCCAAAGGCCTGCTTGCCTGGGCCGATGAGCTAGGCCTGGGCAACGTACTCACGACCCTCGATGACCTCTACGCCGAATACCACGAAGACCGTTACCGCGCCAGCCCCCTACTGCGTCGCATGGTGAGAACAGGCCATACGTTTCTACCAAATGAGTCAGCCAGCAGCCACCGGTAACAGCCGCGCCGAAGCGGTGAAGGAGCTGATGCTCCAGCACGATGCCTTCAGCCGCTGGCTGGGCCTAGAAGTTGAAGCGGTAGGCCCCGGCTACTGCCGCCTGCACTTCAGGGTGCGGCCTGATATGGTCAATGGTTTTGGGGCGCTGCACGGGGGCGTTATGTTCTCGGCCGCCGACTCCGCCTTTGCTTTCGCCTGCAACAGCCACGGCCGCCAGAGCGTGGGCCTCACCGTCACGATTAATTATCTGGAAGCCGGGAAGGTCGATGACATCATCACGGTAGAAGCGCGCGAGGAAAGCCTTAAGCACAAAATTGGCGTGTATCAGGTGCGCGCCACCAACCAGGATGGCGCAGTGCTGGCCCTGTTTAAAGGCACCGCCTACCGCACCAGCAATGAGGTTTTATAACGCCAGCAGTGGCCTAGTGGAGGATATATCCAGCCCTAGGCACGTCATCCTGAAGCAGGAAGGATCTTATCAGGCTTACACAACTGGCCTAGCGCCTCGTGCTGACGTGATAAGATTCTTCGCTAGGCTCAGGATGACGTGCGGTAAGACAGATGACGTGCGGTAAAACAAGCGTCATCAGCAGCAACTAACACTCTACAACTGAAATGAATCAAGCTTATATAATTGACGGTATCCGGACGCCCATCGGCAACTTCGGCGGCACGCTTTCCGCCGTTCGTCCCGATGACATGGCCGCGCACGTTATCCGGGAGCTGCTGAAGCGCAACGCTTCTGCCGACCCTGCCGCCATTGCCGATGTGATTCTGGGCTGTGCCAACCAGGCCGGCGAGGACAACCGCAACGTGGCGCGCATGGCGCTGCTGCTGGCAGGCCTACCTACTTCGGTGCCTGGCGAAACCGTAAACCGCCTGTGCGCTTCGGGCCTTTCGGCCAGTATTGGGGCGGCGCGCGCCATCCAGAGCGGCGACGGCGACCTGTTCATTTCTGGCGGCGTGGAGAGCATGACGCGCGCGCCTTATGTGATGTCGAAGCCCAGCAAAGCCTTTGGCACCGACTCGCAGATGTACGATTCCAGCTTCGGCTGGCGCTTCATCAACCCGCGCCTGGAAGAGGCCTACGGCACTGACGCCATGGGCGAAACCGCCGAAAACCTGGTGGACCGCTACGGCATCAGCCGCGAAGACCAGGACCAGTTTGCCTATGAGTCGCACCAGCGCGCCGGCCGGGCCCGCGACTCCGGCCGCTTCGCCGAGGAAATTGTGCCGGTGTCCATTCCCCAGCGCAAGGGCGAGCCGCTGTTGTTTTCTGAGGACGAGTTCATCAAGTTGAACACTACGCTGGAAGGTTTGGCCAAGCTGCGGCCCGCGTTCCGCAAGCAAGGCGGCTCCGTAACGGCCGGCAATTCTTCGGGCCTAAATGATGGCGCGGCGGCGCTGCTGCTGGCTTCTGAAGAAGGCATCAAACAGCACGGCCTCACGCCCCGGGCCCGGATCGTGTCGATGGGCGTGGCCGGCGTGGAGCCCCGCTATATGGGCATCGGGCCGGTGCCGGCATCGCAGCAAGCACTCAAGAAAGCGGGCCTGACGCTGGACCAGATCGATCTGATTGAGTTTAATGAAGCCTTTGCGGCCCAGACTCTGGCTTGTGCCCGCGGCCTGGGACTGGAAGGCGACGACCCGCGCATCAACCCCAACGGCGGCGCCATTGCCCTAGGCCACCCACTGGGCATGAGCGGCGCCCGCATTCTGAACACGGCGGCCCTGGAGCTGCACAAGCAGAACAAGCGCTACGCCCTCATTACCATGTGCATTGGCGTAGGCCAGGGCTACGCGGCCATTATTGAGAAGGTATGATTTACGCATTCAACGGTATCGTGCCCGTCGTGCATGAGTCGGCGTTTGTGCACCCGCTGGCCACCGTTACGGGCAACGTCATCATCGGGCGCAACGTGTACATCGGGCCGGGTGCCGCTATTCGCGGCGACTGGGGCCAGATTATCATCGAGGACAATTGCAACGTGCAGGAAAACTGCACCGTGCACATGTTCCCCGGCACCACCGTTCGGCTTAAGGAAATGGCGCACATCGGGCACGGTGCCATCATCCATGGCGCCACCATTGGCCGCAATGTGCTGGTGGGTATGAACGCCGTGATTATGGACCGGGTGGACATTGGCGACGAATGCGTAATCGGGGCGCTGAGCTTCATCAAAGCCGATGAAGTCATTCCGCCCCGCAGTCTGGTGGTCGGGAATCCGCACAAAATCATCCAGCAGGTGAGCGACGACATGGTGGCCTGGAAAACAGAAGGCACCCGAATCTACATGCAACTCCCAGCCGACTGCCACGCCACCCTCACGCCCTGCGAGCCCCTGCGCGAAGTTCCCGCCGACCGCACGGTGCAGCAAGTGGCCTACCAAACCTGGAACGAACGGAAAGAAGGCGAGTGAGCTTCAACATCGACCGTCATGCTGAGCTTGCTGAAGCATCTCGCGTGCTGACGTTGCAATGGTAACCTAATTACTCTAACACGTCATCCTGACGAAGGAAGGATCTTATCCCGTATGAGCAGCTTGTTCTAGGCCAGTCGGACCAACGTGACAAGATCCTTCCTTCGTCAGGATGACGTGTTAGAGTCAGCACGCGAGATGCTTCGACAAGCTCAGCATGACGTTCTGATTTTAAATTCGCCCCACTCCCACCCTCCACCACCCCATCAACTCTACAACTCCCTCCCGATATGACTCCTACCCTTCAAAACTATGCGCTAGGCCACTGGATTGCCGGTAAGGGCCACGAGCAGGAACTATTGGACGCCAGCACCGGCGAAGTCATTGCCCTCGCCAGCAGCGAAGGTCTCGACTACGAGGCCATGATGGACTATGCGCGCCGCACCGGCAACAAGGCCCTGCGCAAGATGACGTTCCATGAGCGCGGCCGCATGATTAAGGCGCTGGCCCTGCACCTCGACAGCAAAAAGGAAGACTTCTACACCCTCAGCTACCGCAGCGGCGCCACCCGCGCCGACTCCTGGATTGACATTGAAGGCGGCATCGGCAACCTGTTTGCCAACGCCTCGTTGCGCCGCAAATTCCCGGATAAGCCGTTCTATGTGGAGTCGGACCCAATTGCGCTGTCGAAGGCGGGCAACTTCATGGGCCACCACATCATGGTGCCGAAGGAAGGTGTAGCAATCCACATCAACGCCTACAACTTCCCCATTTGGGGCATGCTGGAGAAAATTGCCGTAAACCTACTGGCCGGCATGCCGGCTATTGTGAAGCCGGCCGTGCCTACCGCTTACCTCACGGAAGCGGTGGTACGGGAAATCATTGCCTCCAAAATTCTGCCCGAAGGCGCGCTGCAGTTGGTGTGCGGCACCGGCGAAGGTATTCTCGACCACGTGACGTACCAGGATGTGGTGACGTTTACGGGCTCTGCCGCAACTGGCCGCAAGCTCAAGGCGCACCCGCGCATTCTGGCCGAGGCGGTACCCTTCAATATGGAAGCCGACTCTCTGAATTCCGCCGTGCTAGGGCCTGATGCCGTGCCCGGCACCATAGAATTTGACCTGTTCATCAAGGAAATCCGGAAGGAGATGACGGCCAAAGCCGGGCAGAAATGCACTGCCATCCGCCGCGCCATTGTGCCCGAAAACATGGTGGAAGACGTGCAGATTGCCCTCGGCAAAGCGCTGGCCCAAACCACCGTAGGCCACCCGCAGGCCGAAGGCGTGCGCATGGGCGCGCTAGTGAGCCTGACCCAGGTAAACAAGGTGCGTGAGCAGGTGCGCGAGCTGGCCAAGCACACACCCATCGTGTACGGCGACCTGGACAACGTGCAGGTAATTGGGGGCGACTGCAAAACCGGCGCGTTTATGTCGCCGATTGTGCTGCTGAACTCCGAGCCGTTCAAGTTTACCGATTCCCACGAGGTGGAAGCGTTCGGGCCGGTAGCAACCCTGATGCCCTATAAAGATTTAGACGAAGCCATTACGCTCTCCAACATGGGCAAAGGCTCCCTGGTGTGCTCCGTGGCCACCAACGACCCGCGTACGGCGCAGGATTTCGTGCTGGGCGCGGCTACGCACCACGGCCGTATTCTGGTTATCAATGGGGAAGTGGCGAAGGAAAGCACCGGCCACGGCTCGCCGCTGCCGCTCCTGATTCATGGTGGCCCCGGCCGGGCTGGTGGCGGGCAGGAAATGGGTGGCATGCGCGGTGTGGAGCACTTTATGCAGCGCGTGGCTATCCAGGGCTCGCCGAGTATGATTACGGCCATTACGGAGGTATACCAGCCGAAGGCCAAGCAGATTGAGAAGGACAAGCACCCTTTCCAGCACTACTTTGAGGAGCTGGAAATCGGGCAAACCTACACCACGCACCGCCATACGGTTTCAGAAGCTGACATCACCAACTTCGCGCAGGTTTCGGGCGACAACTTCTATGCTCACGTGGACGCTACTTCGCTGGAAGGCACGTTGTTCACAGGCCGCGTGGCCCACGGCTACTACGTCCTGAGCAAGGCCGCCGGCATGTTTGTAGATCCGCGCAAAGGCCCTGTGCTGCTCAACTATGGCTTGGACGAATGCCGCTTCACCAAGCCCGTGTACCCTGGCATGACCATCGGGGTGAAGCTGACTGTGAAGGAGAAAATCGGCCAGGAGAAGCGCGACGCGGAGGACGTGGCCAAGGGCATCGTGCGCTGGCTGGTGGACGTATCGGACGAAACCGGCGAAACCGTAGCCGTTGCTACCATCCTCACGATGGTGAAGAAAAAGAATCAGGAATAAACTCAACTATAAAAGAACGTCATGCTGAGCTTGCCGAAGCATCTCTACCGCTTCGTTGAATCGTTGCTAAGCCAGTTGGTTAGTCAGAGGTAGAGATGCTTCGGCTCCGCTCAGCATGACGTTCTTTTCTTCATAGACAAACCATGACCACCACCACCCTTACCGCCGGCAAAGTAGAAATCTCTACCGATGCCCATGGCGTTGCTACCATCACTTTCTTCCACCCCAGCCACAACTCCCTGCCCAGCGCCCTGCTGACGCAACTAGCTGACACCATTACCACCGTAGGCCAGTCTCCGGACACGAAGGTTATCATCCTGAAAAGCGAAGGCGAGAAAACGTTCTGCGCGGGTGCCAGCTTCGATGAGCTGATGGCCATTGAGAATGAAGCGCAAGGCCTGGAGTTTTTCTCAGGCTTCGCGAAGGTGATTAACGCCTGCCGTACCTGCCCCAAAATCATTGTCGGCCAGGTGCAGGGCAAAGCCATCGGTGGCGGCGTGGGCGTGGCCGCTTCTACCGATTATTGCTTTGCTACGGCGCAGGCCTCGGTGAAGCTCAGCGAGCTGGTTGTCGGCATTGGGCCGTTTGTGGTGGGGCCGGCCGTGGAGCGGAAACTAGGCCTCTCGGCTTACTCGCAGCTGGCGCTGGATGCTGCGGAGTTCCGCTCGGCAGAGTGGGCCAAGGAGCACGGGCTGTACGCGGAGGTACTTGATTCCAGAGAAGCGCTGGAAACTGCTGTGCAGGCCTTTGCTGCCAAGCTGGCTGCCTACAACCCCGAGGCTCTGACAGAGCTAAAGCAAGTGTTCTGGCAAGGCACCGAGCACTGGAATACGCTGCTGGTAGAGCGTGCGGCCATCAGTGGCCGGCTGGTGCTGTCGGAGTTCACCCGAAACTCTATCCGGCAGTTCAAAAGCAAATAGCCCGTTCTAGGCCTCTAAGGCCTGTTTACGGTAGCAGATCAACGGGCACTAGCCTACTTCTTACACCATAGAACGGCCCGTTCCTGCATGCAGGAACGGGCCGTTCTATGGTGTAAGAAGTAGGCTAAAAAGCTAGCCTGGTAGGACACTAGCGGGTAGTAGTACCGCTGGTAGTGCCCGATGTAGTGGTGCCACTGGTGGTAGAGCCGCTGGTAGTGGTACCAGTAGTTGTGCCTGTAGTAGTTCCGGTGGTTGTACCCGTAGTAGTTCCGGTCGTGGTGCCCATAGTGGTAGAACCTGACGTTGTGCCCATGGTGGTAGAGCCAGAAGTAGTACCATCGGTAGTACCCGAAGTGCTACCGGAGGTAGTACCACCCATCGAGCCATCGGTGGTGGAAGCGGGCGTGCTGGTGCTGGTGCTGGAGCACGACGAGAGAGCAACGCCGGCACCGAATAACAGCGTCAGTACGCGGGCAGACCAGAGGGCTTTTTGTGCGTTTTTCATAGAAAGTTAGTTAAGGGAGTGGAAGAGAAGTCGGAAAAAATCCTGCGGAACAAAGTCTGTTTTGGAAAGGATACCGTGCGGGCAAGGTTAGCGTGTTGGCCGCAACGCAGGATAGTAGAGGCTACTGCTTAGCATACCAGGAAGGTATAGAAGTGCGCCGCTTCAATAGAAGTAAATAAGGATAAAATTGTCATTAATCCCTACTATGTACAACGGTTCTCTAGCCGTATTATACCCGGTGTACGGATAAGCAATATTTTTTGTTCGCTGCAAGCGACTGTATACCTCAACAAGACAGCCACTTACCTCCTATCAACCTTCCCAAAAAGCTGTCATTCATCCCTCTAGCCCGATTCCAGCTATCCTATTCTCCTGCATTTACTTCAGGCGGCGGCGGTTAAAAACACTGTTCCCAAGAACTATCCTTTAGCCAGCTGGCCTAAACAACCTCAACAGTAGCACAAGCGCCCTCGCTGCCATAGAAAAGCCCCCGTGTCGGGCCCAAAACGACTGCTTACGTTTCGGGCCCGACACGGGGGCTTTTGTGGCTATGGAGTTTTTCAGACCGTCACGGTCTCCTCAATGGCTTCGGATATTTCGATTTCCTCCAGGGGCGGCACCGGGGCAAACCTCGACTCATGGAAATTGGCTTCCGGGAAGCCGGGCGCCACACCGGCGTTGTTGATTTCGTGGAGCGTGAGGCCGTAGCCGCGGTGCGTATCGTAGAGGCCGCGCACGGTGTAAATGGGCCCGCGCTTGGGCGTCTGGATGTTGGGATTCTGCACCAGCAGCAGCGTAAAGTCGTCGTTGGTACAAACTACTTCCTGCCCGATGTGAAAGAGTGGAGGATTCATGAAAAGGAATGAACTAACTGGCCTAGCGAGCTTTTCGGCTCGCGCTAGGCCACTAACCTGGCCTACGCCCACAAAGTTCGGGGTCTGGCGCGAACATGCCTCGGGTTATTTTTGCTTCAGGGCCTCCGCTACGGCTTTCTGCAACAAGGGCTCCATCACGCGGTAGCCGGCCAGGTTGGGGTGCACGCCATCTTGGGCGTAGGCCACCTTCAGGCCCTGCCGCTCATCGGCCATAGCGGAATGATAGTCGAGGTACACGAGCTTTTTCTGGCGGGCATAGGCTTTGATCTGCGCATTGAGAGCCACGATTTTGGGCGCCGGCGCCAGCCCTTTGCGCCACCAGAAATCATAGGCAGGCAGTACCGAGCATAGCACCACCCGCACGCCGTTGGCTCGGGCCAGCTCCACCATCGACTGAATATTATTGAGCGTAGCGTGCTGGTCATAGGGGCCGGTGTTCTCGGCTACGTCGTTGGCGCCGGCCAGAATGGCCACCACGGCGGGCCGCAGTTCCAGCACATCCTGCCGAAACCGCACCAGCATCTGCGGCGACGTTTGCCCGCTGATGCCCCGCCCGATGTACTCGTAGGGCTTGCCCGCGAAAAAAGCGGAGTCCGTTTTGGGCCAGGAGTCGGTAATGGAGTTGCCCAGCAGCACCACGCGGGGCGTGCCAGCTACCGGGGCGCGGAGCGCCTTGTTGGCGCTGGCATAGCGGGCCAGCTTCGCCCAATCGGTGAGCAGCGGGTCGGGCTGGGGCGCGGGGGCCGTTTGCGCCCGAAGCGCCGTAGTTGTCAGGCCCAACGCCAGCAGCAGCAAGAGTTCTTTTCTCATACCCCGAAACAAGGCAATACGCGCTTCCTAAACAAGTGTACCCTCCACAGCCCCCGACATACCCCCCGTTGCGGACTGCGCTCCGGTGCTCCCCACAGGCCTAGCCGCCCGCATTCCGGCCGCAAATGGTTACTATCGCACTTCTCAACCTTTCTTTCGCTATGCATACTCCTTCCACTTCCGCTGCTGCCACTTCGCTGCCCGAGCGCTTGGCCCAACAGCTCGGCTCTTCCGTTTCGGCCCAAACCATCTACGGCACGCCCGTGGAGCGCGACGGCATCACTATCATTCCCGTGGCGCGGGCCATCTACGGCTTCGGCGGGGGCGGCGGCTCCAAAGCCAATGAGGGCGAAGGCTCCGGAGGCGGCGCCGGCGTAGCCCTAACCCCCATCGGCTACATCGAGCTGACCGATGGCAAGTCGCGCTTCCGGCCCATCCGCAGCTCCGTAGTGCCGCTGGTAGCTGTGAGTGGCCTGGTAGCCCTGCTGCTGCTGCGCAGCGTGCCCAAGGTACTGCGCCGGAATCTGTAGGGGCCGGCACTACTCTTTAAACTAGCGCTAGAAAGCTAGTTCCCCTCCTCAGATGAGGAGGGGTTAGGGGTGGTTGACCAATCGTTGAACGGGTACTAGAGTTAGTTCTAAAACTCGTTCTACAGACATCAACCACCCCTAACCCCTCCTCATCTGAGGAGGGGAACTAGCTTTCTAGCGCTAGTTTCAGCCCTAGGCCACTTACGCACGCTATTTTACCGCCTACTCCCCCTATCTTCCCCGCCTGATATATACCCCTACTATCTCTACTAGTGACTTACCCCGAATTTGAAGCTCGCTGGAAGCCCGCCGGCGGCGCGGAACGGGCCAACTACGGCCTGTTTCTGCAAGACCTCTGTGACCTGCTGGAAGTACCTCGCCCCGACCCCACCACCGACAACCCCGCCCAGGACCAGTACGTGCTGGAGCGCGCCGTGCAGTTCAACGATGGCCAGAAGAAAAGCACCGGCCGCATTGACCTGTACAAGCGCGGCTGCTTCGTGCTGGAAACCAAGCAGGGCACCGACACCCCCGACCAGCAACAGAAGCTCGACCGCGCCGAGCTGGGCCTCCCCAGCGAGAAGCGCCGCAAAGGCCACGCCGTGCGCAACTCCGCCAAGTGGGCCGAGATGATGCAGGCCGCCCGCCAGCAGGCCCTCGGGTACGTGCGCGCCCTGCCGCCCGAGGAGCCTAGGCCCCTCTTCGTGCTGGTGGCCGACGTGGGCTACTGCCTCGATGTGTACAGCAACTTTGCCGGCGTCGGTGATTCGTTTGTGCCCTTCCCCGACCAGACCCGGTTCCGGCTGCCGCTCTCGGCCCTCGCCGATGAGGGCACGCGGGCCATGCTGCGACAGGTGTTTCTGGCGCCCCGCGACCTGGACCCCAGCCGCCGCGCCGCCCGCGTCACGCGGGAGCTGGCCGCCCGCCTGGCCAAGCTCTCGGAGCAGCTGGAGCGCGCCGGCCACGCCCCCGAGGTGGTGGCCCAGTTCCTGATGCGCTGCCTCTTCACCATGTTCTCCGAAGATGTGGGCCTCATCCCGAAAACCTCCTTCACGGGCATGCTAGGCCAGTACCGCACCCCCGAGCTGCTGGAGTTTCTGCCCGATGCCCTCACCAACCTCTGGCGCACCATGGACACGGGCGGGTTCTCTCCCGACCTCAAGGCTCGCCTGCGCCGCTTCAACGGCAAGCTCTTCCACGATGCCACCGCCCTGCCCCTCACCGCCGACCAGGCCGAGCTGCTGCTGCAATCGGCCCGCGCCGACTGGACGGAGGTGGAGCCCGCCATTTTCGGGACGCTGCTGGAGCGCGCCCTCGACCCCAAGGAGCGCCACAGCCTGGGCGCCCACTACACCCCGCGCCGCTACGTAGAGCGGCTGGTGCTGCCTACGGTGCTGGAACCGCTCCGCCGCGAGTGGGCCGCAGCCCAGGCCGCCGGGGCCCGCCGCCTCGAAGAAGGCAACCCCAAGGAGGCCCGCCAGGAGCTGGTGCGCTTCCTGAGCCGCCTCACCTCCATCCGCATCCTCGACCCCGCCTGCGGCTCCGGCAACTTCCTGTACGTGACCCTGGAGCACCTCAAGCGCCTCGAAGGCGAGGTGCTGGCCGCCATCAACAGCTACGGCCACACGGGCCTGCTGGAGCTGGGTGGCGGCACCACCGTGAGCCCCCACCAGCTGCTGGGCCTGGAGCTGAACCCGCGCGCCGCCGCCATTGCCGACGTGGTGCTGCGCATCGGGTACCTGCAATGGCACCTGCGCACCTACGGCCCCTCCGAGCTGCGCGAGCCCCTGCTGGATGAGTACCAGAACATCCGCCAGCAGGATGCCGCCCTCCAGCACGATGCGCCCGTGCCCCGCCTCGATGCCCTAGGCCACCCCGTCACGCGCTGGGACGGCACCACCCGCCTGCACCCCGCCACCGGCCAGCCCGTCCCCGACGAAACCGCCCGCACCCCGGTCCTCGACTACCCCAACCCCAAGCCCGCCGAGTGGCCTACCGCCGATTTTATCGTCGGCAACCCGCCGTTTTTAGGTGATAAAGCAATGCGCCGGGCCCTAGGTGATGGTTATGTAGATGCACTTCGCAAAGCTTACAAAGGGACAGTACCTGATTCGGCTGACTTAGTAATGTATTGGTGGAGGAAGGCTGCGGAGTGTGTGCAACAAAGGAGAACAGAACGGTTTGGTTTTATTACCACTAATTCAATATCCCAAGGCTTTAATAGGAGAGTAATTCAGCCATTTATTGAAAATAGCGAAGCGCCACTCTCTCTCATATTTGCCATACCTAATCATCCATGGGTTGACAATGGAAATGGAGCTGCTGTACGTATTGCGATGACAGCGGTAGAGGCTGGAGAAAAGCCAGGGCAATTATTAACAGTAGTTGACGAACAGCTGGCTGATGATGGAAGCAGCGAAGTAGAGTTTGCTCAACAAGACGGTATAATCAACGCTGACCTTAGAGTTGGAGCTGATATTGATTCCGCATCGACCCTAAAATCTAACAAATCAATAGCTAACGTTGGCTTTGGACTTTATGGCTCAGGTTTCCTGGTTGAACAAGCTCAGGCCGAAACACTGGGACTAGGAGAAATAATTGGCTTAGAAAAGCGAATTCGTCCTTATTTAAATGGAAGAGATTTAGCTCAAAGGTCAAGAGGTATGCTTGCTATAGACCTTTATGGAATGACTACAAACGATGTCATGACGACCTACCCTAAGGTTTATCAGCATGTATTCGAGAGAGTAAAGCCAGAGAGAGATTCAAACAACAGAGCTTCAAGGCGCGAGAAGTGGTGGCTTTTTGGGGAGCCAAATCCAAGGCTCCGAGAGGCCCTAAATGGTTTGCCACGCTTCGTCGCAACAACCCGTGTATCAAGACAACGATTTTTCGTATTCCTAGAAGATGCAGTATTACCGGATGAGAAGATTGTTGTTTTCGCAACAGATGACGCTTATCATTTAGGAGTATTATCCAGTACTGTACATATAACCTGGGCATTAGCTGCTGGAAGTCGACTCGGTGTAGGCAATGACCCAGTGTATGATAAATCTCGCTGCTTCGACCCGTTCCCCTTCCCCGCCGCCACGGCGGAGCAGCAGGCGCGCATCCGGGAGCTAGCCGAACAGCTCGATGCTCACCGCAAGCGCCAGCAGGCCCTGCACCCCAGCCTCACCCTCACCGACCTCTACAACGTGGTGGAGAAGCTGCGCGCCGGCACCGCCCTATCCACCGCCAAAGAGCAAACCATCAACCAGCAGGGCCTAGCCTCTGTGGTGCTCAGCCTCCACCAGCAGCTCGATGCCGCTGTAGCCGAGGCCTACAACTGGCCTACCGCCCTACCCGACGCCGAGATTCTGCAACGCCTCGTGCGCCTCAACCACGAGCGCGCCTGCGAGGAGCAAGCCGGCCTCATCCGATACCTGCGCCCCGCCTACCAGGCCCCCGAGCTGCAACAGCAACATCTGGAGTTGCCCACCGCCGCAAAAGCCGCCGCTGCCACCGCCACCGCCCAGGAAGCTACCGGCCCCCAGCCCTGGCCCACCGAGCTGGCCCAGCAGATGCAAGCCCTCCGCGACGTGGTGCAGCAAGCCGCCCAGCCCGTCAGCGCCGCCCAGGTAGCCGCCCGCTTCCGCCACCTCAAGCCCGAAAAAGTGCAGCCCCTCCTCGATACCCTCACCGCCCTCAGCCTCCTGCGCCGCACCGAGGAAGCCACCTACGCCGCCTAGGCCACTCCAGAACGAAAACTCCCCTCCTCAGATGAGGAGGGGTTGGGGGTGGTTGACCAATCGTTGTTTACAAAAACAGTCATGTCGAGCTTGTCGAGACATCTCGCTCGTGAGTAATCAGATTACTCTGCCAACGTCAGCACGCGAGATTCCTCGACAAGCTCGGAATGACGTTCAGACAAAGTCGTTCTAGGCCAGTGGTTCTGATGGTGTCGTTCTGATGGGGCCGTTCTAGGCCAGTCGTTTTTGCGTGCGCACACGCTAGGTTCTACTTCAGCCCGGATCGCTCTTCGCTTCCTTCAATACATACTCTTCCCTACGTTTTCTATGGAATCACTTTTACCTTATTTTAGCCCGAAGGCCTTCTTACTGACGTCATTGCTCCTTCTGGGGTATAGTCTGCCCGCGGCCCAGGCGCAGACCCCGTTTTTCGGTTCGGCCATTTCTGTGGGCACCACCAAAGGCCAGGGCGAAAGCTATGTGGGCGGTACGGCCATTGATGCCCAGGGCAATACCTACGTGGCGGGTGGTTTTGCGGGGCACCTCCACTTCGGCAGCAAGGAGCTCATCAGTCGGGCCGGCGGCAAGGATGTATTCGTGGCCAAGTTCGATGCGGCGGGCAATACCCTGTGGGCCGTCAGCGCCGGCAGCGACTCCTACGACGATGCCACTGGCCTCGCGCTTGATGGCAAGGGCAACGTGTATATCACCGGCCAGTATTACGGGCAGGCTTTATTCGGCGCCTTTTGGCTCCCCGATGCGCAGGGTGCACGCCCCGGCAATGTATTTGCGGCCAA
Source organism: Hymenobacter gelipurpurascens (assembly GCF_900187375.1). Classification (NCBI taxonomy): domain Bacteria; kingdom Pseudomonadati; phylum Bacteroidota; class Cytophagia; order Cytophagales; family Hymenobacteraceae; genus Hymenobacter; species Hymenobacter gelipurpurascens. Next base: position 1,705,139 of record NZ_FYEW01000001.1, read on the forward strand.
ACTAACCTCATCGGGCAGTTGGGAATGGGCTACGCATGGCGGTGGCGACGGCAATGATCATGGCGCGGCCCTGTACGTGGATGCGGCCGGCAACAGCACGATAGTAGGTGGCTTCAGCAGCTCCACTGCCACCTTCGGCGCTCTACAGGTAACCAACGACCCCACTAACCCCGATGACCAGGACGTTTTTGTGGCCCGGCTTACTCCCTCCGGTGTCTGGGTATCGGCTATGGCCGTGGGCGGCCCTCGAAATGACCAGGCCACCAATGTAGCCCTCGATGCCGCGGGCAATACTTATGTCTGCGGTACTTATTCCAGTGATGGTATCAGGTTCGGTACGCGTGCTCTTGCAAATTCCGGCTCAGCCTTTGGCGATATATTCATTGCTAAACTAGCTCCAACCCGCAGTTGGGAGTGGGCGGCACACGCGGGCGGCACTAACAACGAGACGGCTATGGGCCTCGCCATCGATCCGGACGGTATGGTGTACGTATCGGGCAGCTACACCAGCCCGACTGCTACGTTTGGCCCTGTAAGTCTCGCCAACGGAGGAGCCGCTTCTACCATGGATGTATATGTAGCTTCGCTGGATGCTAGTGGCGCGTGGCGTTGGGCAACCCGCGCGGGCGGCCCCAGCAGCGACTACAGCAGCGGCCTGGTGCTTACCGGCTCTGGCCAGATACTTATCACGGGGGGCTTCATCAGTGCCTCGGTTGGGTTGGGCGCATTTACCTTACCTAACTCTAACGCTACTGCCATTGGCAAGATGGATAGCTACGTAGCCAAGCTCACTACTCAAGGCGAGTGGCAATGGGCCCTTGGCACTTTAGGCCAGGAGGATGAGGAGGCCCGAACCCTGACCCTGGCCCCCGACGGATCGGTGAGCGTAGTAGGTACCTATTGGGGCTCTCCCTCGTTTGGTGCCACTACCCTCGTTGGTAACCCGATGTTCCCCAACGTGTTCCTCGCCAAGGTCTACGACCAGGGCCTACTGGCTTCCCTCACCACCGTAGCCCCCAGCAGCGGTGCGCCAGGCCAGATGGTCACGCTTACGGGCAGCGGTTTTGTGGGCGTTACGGATGTGCTGTTCAACGGCACCCCGGCGGCCAGCTTCACGGTGCAGTCGGCTACCAGCCTGGAGGCTACCGTGCCGGCGGGCGCCACGGCGGGCCCGGTGAGCGTGCGCACCAGCGCGGGCCTGGCTGCCTCAGCAGCCGTGGTGTTTCAGCCTACCGCCGTTACGGCCACCACTCACGCAGCTACCAGCAAGCTGCAGCTTTACCCCAACCCGGCCACCACCTTTGTACACCTGCCAGGACTAGCCGCCGGCAGCCGCGTGCAACTAGTTGATCTGGTAGGCCGTCCGGTGCGCACAGCCATCCTGGCATCCAATGGCCGGGTATCAGTGCAGGGCCTGGCTCCTGGCCTCTATACTTTGCGCGCCACCAACCAACAGGGCCAGCACTTCGCGGGAAAGCTACTAGTAGAATAGCGCTTATTGCGGCAGCGGCTTTTCTCCGAGCAGGCTGCTGCCACCCAGAGCGGTTGGAGCATGAAAGGAGGTGACCCGCAACACCTGCGCGGGCGCCTTCTCACTCGCCCGACCTTCACGCGGCGGCTGTTTTGACGTACTTCCGTCTTTATCCTCCTATATATAATATAGTTGATATAAAACAGCATTATATCTATCTTGTAATTACCTGATCCTCTCTGGGCCCCATGCTGAGCAGCTTTTCTGCTCGCTGCCCAGGCGTGCCTGGTAGCTCGGAGCCAGGGGCCGGGAGAGGAAATCGTCTCACTTTATAGCAAGCCCTTATGAGTCCTCCCCTTATGCTATTCGCATCCGTTATTTCGTGGTAGCCCGGTAGCAACCATCGGCACAGCACGTTATCGGGCCTCTGTGCGGCCCCCTTCCCCTTTCTACTGGCATCTGGCATAGCCATTGCCTCCCGTAGGCCACTCCGTAAGAGCGTGCCTGAAAAGTCTGCCTTGGGCTTCCTACCGCTGCAAACGCCGCTGGCTGCTTCGGGCAGTGCAGGCCAGCGGGGGCATAAAATGTTGATTGAGAAGAGTTGCGCCCCACTGAAACCCCGTGTTCTATGCGGATTCTTTTACCGGCAATGGTCCTTTGGGCTACCACGTTCCCGTTGGCTCAGGCCCAACAGTCAGCAAAATCATCTTCCAGTATATCTTCGGCCGGCTCCGAGGAAACCAACAGGCCTAGTGCGCCTCCTTTCAAGGAGACAGGCACGGTGGTAGTAAACGCAAGCCAGCAGTACCAGGCCGGCAAGCTCCGGACATGGTTGCTGGGCCAGAACTACCGGCAGGAGTGGCAGCAGCCGGTGCGTGTGCCGGTCCTGCAACTGGGCACCGCGCAGGGTGGCCTACAGCCCCTGAAGCAGGGCGGCGGCAAGCAAACCAAATCGCTCAGACTGCGGGCGGCAAACGGCCGCGAGTACGTGCTGCGCTCCATTGAGAAAAACACCGAGCAGGTGCTGAAAGAGGAGCTGCGCAACACGCTGGCCGCCAAAGTAGTGCAGGATCAGGTATCGGCGGCCCACCCCTATGCCGCCCTCACCATCCCTGTTCTGGCCGAAGCGGCCGGCGTAGGTCACACCAACCCCGAGCTGGTGTACGTGCCCGATGATGAGCGCCTGGGCGAGTTCCGGCCCCTTTTTGCCAACACGCTGGCCCTGCTGGAGGAGCGCGACCCGCAGGTACCGGCTTCCTTCACGGGCCGGGCGCTCGAGAAAAACTATAGCACCGCGAAAGTGCTGGAGCTGCTACGCGCCGATTCCAGAAACCGCATCGACCAAAAAGAGCTGATTCGGGCCCGCCTGTTTGATGTGCTGGTGGCCGACTTCGACCGGCACGAGGACCAGTGGCGGTGGCTGGCCTACAGCCTGCCCGGCGGTGGCCTGCTGCTGCGTGCCGTGCCCCGCGACCGGGACCAGGCCTACTTCGTGAACCAGGGGCTGCTGCCCAACATTGCGAGCCGCAACTGGGCCGTGCCCGCCGTGCAGGGCTTCGATGGCACCCTGCGCGACATCAACACCTTCATGTTCAGTGCCCGTTTCTTCGACCGTTCCTTCCTCACGGAAACCACCCGCGCAGACTGGGCAGCCGTAGCCCATGACCTGCAGGCCCGCCTCCCCGATGCCGTGCTGGAACAGGCCATTGGCCGGCTCCCTGACTCCGTGTATGCGCTATCGGGCCCTACCATTGTGGCCAAGCTGAAATCCAACCGCGACGCCCTGCCCGCTTATGCCGAAAAGTACTACCGCTTTCTGGCCAAGGAAGTGGATATAGCAGGCAGCAACCAGGCTGAGCAGTTTGAAATCCAGCGCCTGAACGATGCCCAGACCCGCGTCAGGATGTATGCCCTGGATCCGGATGGGCAGCCCACTGGCGAGCCGCTGTATGAGCGCACCTTTCTGACCGATGAAACCCGGGAAATCAGGCTATACGGCCATGGCGGCCCCGATAAGATGGCTGTGACCGGCGAGGCACACACGAGCGTTACCGTCCGCCTCATAGGCGGCGACGGGGCCGACGTACTTACGGACCGCTCCAGAGTGACTGGCCTAGGCCACCGCACGGTGATGTATGATACACCCACCGGCAACACGCTCACGCTGAGCAGCGAAAGCCGCAACCGCACCTCCCCCGATTCGCTCGTGAATGCGCACAACCGGCAGGCGTTTCGCTATCCGTATGTGGGCCCTTTGCTACCCCTGGCCTACAACCCCGATGATGGCATTTTCCTGGGTCTCGGGGTGGAGTTTCGCAAGCCGGGGTTTCGCAAAACGCCGTGGGCCGCCGTGCACCGGGCGCAGGCCAATGTCGCGCTGGGCACGGCGGCCTACAGCTTCCGCTACCAGGGCGAGTTCAACCAGGTGGCTGGCCCCCTCGATTTGCTGCTCCGCGCCGACTTGCAAGCCCCCAACTACGTGCGCAACTTCTTTGGCTTCGGCAACGAAACCCCGTTTAATAAGGACCTCGGCATCGATTACTACCGCGTGCGCTACAACAACCTGACGCTGCAGACGCTGGCGCGCCGCCGCGTAGGGCATCACCAGTTTTTGGCTGGCCCCCAGTATCAGCGGGTGCGGGTGGTGCATACCCGCGGGCGTTTCATTGAGCAGGTACCCGACGGAAACGGCTCTGCCGCCACCCTATTTGAGCCCCGCCACTATGCCGGAGTTAAGCTCAGCCATATCCTGGATACGCGCAACAACGATTGGCGCCCCATCAAGGGCGTTTTCTGGCACACCGAGTATACTGGCCTACGCCCGCTCAATGGCCTCGCCCGCCCTCTCTCTCAACTCACCTCAGAAGCCGCGGGATACTGGACTCCGGCGGCCACGCCCGGCATTACGCTGGCGGCTCGGGTGGGCGGTACCTTCAACTTCAGCCACTATGAGTTTTTCCAGGCCGCAACCCTGGGCGGACTTTCTACCCTGCGCGGCTACCGCCGTACCCGCTTTGCCGGAGAAAACAGCTTGTACAACAACCTGGAATTCAGGGCTTACCTCGCTACTCTCAACACCTTGTTAGTATCCGCCAAGTTTGGCGTGGTGGGGTTTCATGATGTTGGGCGCGTGTGGCTTGACGGCGAGCCATCCGATACCTGGCACACGGGCTACGGCGGGGGCTTGTGGCTGGAGCCGTTCCGGCGCGTGGTAATCGTCGGGGCATATGGCCTCTCCCGAGAGGACCGCATGCCCGTAATCCGGCTCGGCTTCCACTTTTAACCCCACTAGGCCACTGCAGACCAGCGGTCAGCCGCCACCCTGTTGTTCATTAGAACCAGTTCCTGACGCTACCTCAACTGGGGAGCCGCACGGTAAACTCGGTAAATTCGTTTTCTTTCGATTTCACCGCCAGGTTGCCGCCGTGGCTCTGCACCACAATATCAAAGCAAAGCGAGAGGCCTAGGCCAGTGCCTTCGCCGGGTGGCTTGGTGCTAAAGAAAGGCTGAAAAACTTTGGTGCGGATGCTCTCCGGCATCCCGATACCGTTATCCAATACCTTGAGCTCTACTTCCCGCTCAGTCGTGCGGCGGGTGCTTACCGTGATGGTGGGCTCGTAGCCAGTAGTGGCGGCGCAAGCCTCCAGTTTGCGCTGCCGCTCCAGCACCGCATACAGGGAATTAGCACACAGGTTCAGCATCACCCGCACAATATCGGACCTGATAACGGGCACGAGCCCCAGCCCAGGGTCATATTCTCGGGTGAGGGTAGCCTTGAACTCCGGATTCTTGACGCAGAAACCCTGGTAGGCCAGTAGCAGGGCCTCCTCGGTGAGGGCGTTCAGGTCGGAGGGCTCGCGCCGGCCCGGCCCGGAGCGCGAGTGCTCCAGCATATCCCGAATGATGGACGATGCCCGCTGCCCGTGCTGGCTGATTTTCTGCAGGTTCTGCTTCAATCCCGTCAGAAACTCCTGGCCTATGCTGTTGCTGGAAGCTACCTCGTGCTCCTTGCCCGACATTTCCTCTACCAGCTCGGTGCTCACGTCGGCAAAGTTCTTCACGAAGTTCAGCGGGTTTTGCAGCTCGTGGGCAATACCGGCCGTGAGCTCCCCCAGAAACGCCATTTTCTCGCGTTGCATGAGCTGGTTTTGCGTGGCTTTTAGCTCCGCCAGCGCCTCCCGAAGCCGGTCGCGCTGGGCCGCAATCTGCGCGTTTCTGCGGTTGAGCTGGTGGTAAGCATGCTGCTTGAGACGGTTGTTGCGCCACAGCAGCCACAGCGCCGGCAGGGCACCGGCCAGGGCGGCCAATAGCCATAGCTGCCGGCGCTCGGCCTCCGCCTGCTCCTGCTCAGCGGCCAGCTCCTGCTGGCTCAGCCGGTCGCTCACTTCCAGGGCCTGCACCTGAGCCATCTTGCTCAGGCTGAACAGGCTGTCGCGGGTGGCATTGGCCAAGCTCAGGTAGCGGTACGCCGCCGCGGTGTCCTGGCGGTTGGCCCAGGCGGTGGCCAGAAACTGGCTGGCTTCCAGTACTCCCTTGGGGTAGTGGCCTAGCTGCCCGGCAGCCAGCGCCTGCCGCCCATTCTGCAGCGCCGAATCGGCCCATATGCCTCCCTCCTTCTCAAATAGCCGGGCCCGGCCCAGATACGAGCGACACAACGCAAACGTGATATGCGGCTTTTTGGCCCGCTTAATACTGCGGCGGTAATAATACTGGGCCAGGCCGCTTCGGCCGAGGCGGGCGTACACATTCCCCAGCATGCCGGCGTCGCCTACTTCGCTCACCAGGTCCCGGTTCACCAGGTCCAGCGTGTATCCTCGCCTGAGATAATAGAGGGCTGAGTCGAGCAGGTTGAGCTGCTGATACACATTGCCAATATTGCCCAACACCCGGGTCAGCAGCTTCTGGTTGCTGATTTTTTCGGCCATGCGCTTGGATTGCAGGAAGTAGTTCAGGGCCGGCCGACTGTTGCCCTGCTCCCAATACAGGTAGCCAAGCGCGTTGAGCGCCCTGCCAATGAGCTCCGGGTCGCCGAGGCCTTCGGCCGCATGCAGGCCTTGCAGACCCACCTGTAGCGCGGCCGGGTAGTTTCCCGCTTCCCGGAAGCCGGAGCCCATCCGGATCAGGGCCCAGCATTCGCCCCGCTGGAAGTGTACTTGCTGGGCCAGCCGGAGCGCCTGCCGTCCGTACGCAATAGTAGCCAGCGGATTGGTTTGGGTGTACTCGTAGGCCAGTTGGGCCAGTAGCAGCACCCGGGTTGTATCGGGGTGGGGAGTTCTGAGTAATTGCCGAATACTGTCTATCTGGACATTCGTCTGAGCGGCGTACATAGCTTGCACCGGGCCCAGCCAGCACAATATAAGTATGCACACCGTTCTCATGGCAGCGAACAAAAAGTATTTCCAGACGGAAAAGAACAACACTCCCGAAGCCTCTTCGCGCCAGTCAGCTGGCAAGCCAATACAGCAACTTCACTTGGCTCCTACCGGCCTTTCCCCTGCAACCAAGCCATCTTCTACTGGCCACTCTCTCCCAGTGAAAGATGACTAATATTAGAATTAATATGCTCTAATATAGTGAATTTTAGCGGCACCTACCTGAGCTTGCTCCCTTCGCTTCAGCGCGTTCTGCGCCCCATTCTGCTGCTTTGCGGTAAGGGCTGAATGGCCAGGCGATAAGGACAAAGAAAAAGCCCGTTTCTGAATCAGAAACGGGCTTTACTGTAGAGAGGATGGGATTCGAACCCACGATAACCTTTTGGGCTATACACACTTTCCAGGCGTGCTCCTTCGACCACTCGGACACCTCTCTAGATGCGGGGAAGTGGCGCAAAATAACACCCTATTTTCGGGATACGCAAGCGCTAGGCCACTATCCTATCAGATTAGCGTGATTTCGCCGCGTAGGTCCTGGGTCAGAAGGCGCCGTGTAACCTCCGGTTCCTGGTTGAGGCCCAACACGAACATGAGCTTGGTAATGGCGGCTTCTACCGTAATATCGTCTCCCCCCATGATGCCTAGGCCAGTCAGGTGGGCGCTGGTTTCGTAGCGGCCCTGCAGCACACGGCCTTCTTCGCACTGACTCACATTGAGCAGGTACACTCCCCGCTCAGCAGCATCCTGGAGGCACCTGAGAAACCAAGGCGCGGTGGGGGCATTGCCGGAACCATAGGTTTCCAGCACCGCACCGCGCAGATCGTCCACATCCAGCTGGGCCCGCATCATACGCTCCGTGAGGCCCGGGAACAGGCGCAGAATCGTCACGTGGTCATCGAGGTGGGTATGCACGTGCAGGGGCGCCGAGGGTAGCAGCCGAATCTGCTTGTCGTGGAACTCCAGCTCGATGCCGGCGCGGGCCAGCGGCGGGTAGTTCTCGCTGCGGAAAGCGTTATACTGCTGACTTTCTACTTTCTTGGCCCGGTTTCCCCTGATCAGCAGCTCATTGAAAAACACGCATACTTCCGGCACACGCACCGTGCCCGCGGCCGGGTGGCGAGCCGCGGCCAGTTCCAAGGCCGTCACGAGGTTGCGGCGCGCATCCGTCCGAATCCGGCCTACGGGCACCTGCGCCCCCGTGAATACCACCGTTTTGCCCAGGTTTTCGAGCAGGAAGCTCAGGGCCGCCGCCGAGTAGGCCATGGTATCGGTGCCGTGCAGCACTACAAAGCCATCGTAGCGGTCGTAATTGTCCCGGATGAGCGCCGCCAGTGCCAGCCAATCGGCCACCGTGATGTTAGACGAATCAATAGGCGGCCCCAGATTCAGGACATCTACCTGCATGTTCAGCTGCCGCAGCTCCGGCATTTTCTTCCGAATCTGCTCGAATTTCATGGGCACCAACTCACCCCGACTGTTATAGGCCATGCCAGCTGTGCCACCGGTATAAATGACCAGAATAGCGGATTGTGCGGGGCCGGAAGTAGAAGGAGTAGCCAATAGTGGGCAGGTGAGTTGGGTGGGAGGTTATGGGGTGGTGAAGGTAAACAAGAACGCCCTTCTGCGCGTGGAGCAGTAGGGCGTTCGACTAGCCTGCTTGTGTAGCTTGAGGGCCTTGCTGCGCGGGCAACTCCCCGAACAGTTCCAGCGTGTTGTGGGTAGTGGCTTCGGCTACTTCTTCCATGTCCTTCCCGAGTAGTTCTGCCACCCGATGCGCTACCAGCGGCAGGTAAGCGGGCTCGTTGCGCTTGCCCCGGTACGGCACTGGCGCCAGGTACGGGCAATCGGTTTCCAGCAAAAGATGCTCTAGGCCTATGCCGGGAAGCACCTTATCTAGACCTCCATTCTTAAAGGTTGCCACGCCCCCAATGCCCAGCTTAAAGCCCAATTTGATAACCTCCTCGGCTTCTTCTTTGGAACCAGAAAAGCAATGAAACACGCCCCGCAAAGTGCCATCCTGTGCGGCCGCAATGATATCGGCGGTTTCGCGGAAGGCGTCGCGGGTGTGCAGCACCAGGGGCAGGTTATGCTTCTTGGCTAGCGCTACCTGAATGCGCAGGGCTTCCTGCTGCTCAGAAAGGTGGGTTTTGTCCCAGTACAGATCAATACCACACTCCCCTACCGCCGCAAAAGGCCGGCGGCCGAGCCAGGTTTCTACCTCGTAGAGCTCCTTTTCGAAATTGCGCGTAACGTGGCACGGGTGCAAACCCATTTGGGCGAAGCAGCGCGTGGGGTATTTGGCTTCCACTTCCAGCATGGCGTCGATGCTGGTGTGGTCGATGTTGGGCATGAAGATGGTGCTTACTCCGGCATCAAAAGCGCGGCGCAGCATGTCATCCTGGTCGGGTTTGAATTGCTCGGAATAGATGTGAGCGTGCGAATCAGAAAGTTGCATCTCACAAAGGTGGTGAAATTGTGATTTAGTGAAATGGTGATGGGGTGAAAGGTGGCTTGGACGGCGCGGGTGGCCTAGGCCTATCGTGTCATTGCGAGGAGGCACGACGACGCAATCTTTCCTTATCGCATGCGGCATTTCTGACGAAACCGAAAAGCCCTTACTTCCAGTGTGGAGGTAAGGGCTTTTCGGTAGGCCAGTACTTGGTGCGGCCGAAAGGAAAGATTGCGTCGTCGTGCCTCCTCACAATGACACGATAGGCCTAGACCACCTTTCACCCCATCACCGTTTCACTAAATCACAATTTCACTGTTCCTGTCTGGCGGATGTCGCGGGAGGAGCTGCCTACCAGCACGTTGAAGCTGCCGGGCTCCAGCACCCATTGCTTCTTGGCTTCATCGTAGTAGCTGAAGGCATCGGCGCCGAGGTTCATGGTCAGGGTCTTAGACTCGCCGGGCTTCAGGAAGACTTTCTCGAAAGCTTTTAGCTCCTTCTCGGGGCGCTTCACGCTGGCTTGTTCATCCTTTACATAGAGCTGCACTACTTCGGCACCGGGTACTTTGCCCGTGTTGCGCACCGTGAGGGTTACCGTAGCGCTTTGCTTACCGGGCTTCACGGCTAGCTTTCCGTACTCGAAGCTTGTGTAGCTCAGGCCATGACCGAAGGCAAATTGCGGCGCCACCTTATAGGTATCGAAGTAGCGGTAGCCCACGAAAATGTCTTCCTTGTAAGTCTGTTTCAGCGGGTCGCCGGGGGTGCTAGGGTACTCTCCTAGCTTATGCGCAGGTGAGTCTTCGAGCTTCACGGGGAAAGTCATGGGCAGCTTGCCGGAAGGATTCACGTCGCCGAACAGCACGTGGGCCAGCGCGTTGCCGCCTTCCATGCCGGGGTACCAAGCCTCCACAATCCCCTTGGCCTGCCCGGCCCACGCTGATACATCAATCGGGCCGCCGTTCAGCAGCACCACAACCGTATTGGGGTTGGCCGCCAGCACCGCCTTAATCAGTTCATCCTGGCCAAAGGGCATATGCATATCGGGCTTATCGTAGCCCTCCGCGTCGTAGGCGTTATCCGACCACACTTTGTAGTCGTAGCCGTGCGTGGCGCCTCCTACAATAATGGCTACATCGGCAGCTTTGGCGGCGGCTACGGCCTGAGCAATCAGTTCAGGATCAGCCATCTGTCCGCGGGCAATTTTGTAGCCGGGGGCGTAGGTGATGTTGGCCTGCGGGCCCAGTGCTTTTTGCAGACCCTGCAGCGGCGTAATCTCATACTTGGCCTTCACCTGGGAGCTGCCACCACCTAGTGCGTTTTCGCGCGTGGCGTTGGCGCCAATAACCGCGAAGGTTTTCGTGGATTTCTTGAGGGGCAGGATGTTGCCCTCGTTTTTCAGGAGCACAATGCCTTCTTCAGCTACTTTCAGGGCAGTGGCCTGGTGCTCGGGGGTATTGTAGGCCCCGGCCTTGCGCTTAGCACCATCCATCATATTGGTGGCGTACATCACACGCAGGATGCGGCGCACTTTGTCGTCGAGCAGCGGTTCCAATGACTTGTCTTTCTTGATGGCGTCCAGCGCGGCCGTGCCGAAGAAGAACCGGTCGTAGAGTGCAGGCGTAAGCTTCGGCATACCAGCACTGGCCGTCTGGTCGACGCTGCTGTACATCAGGGAAAGGTCGGTGCCCATTTCCAGATCGGTGCCGTTGCGCAGACCTTCCATCGTGTTGTGCACCGAGCCCCAGTCGCTTATTACCAATCCTTTGAAGCCCCACTCCCCTTTCAGGATGTCGTTCATCAGGTAGGCGTTGTGCGTGGCATACTGGCCCCGAAACTTGTTGTAGGAACCCATCAGCGTGTTCACGCCAGCCTCCTGCACCGCGGCCTTGAACCCGGGCAAGTAGATTTCGCGGAGCGCCCGCTCGCTCATATTCACGTCAATATCGTTGCGGTGCTCCTCCTGGTTGTTGGCCGCGTAGTGCTTCACGCAGGCCGAAACGCCCTGGTCTTGCACCCCGCGGATATAGCCCACCACCATCTTCGACACCAAGTGCGGGTCTTCGCTGAGGTATTCGAAGTTACGCCCGTTCAGCGGCGTACGGATGATGTTGATGCCGGGACCCAGGATGATGTCTTTGCCCCGGAAGCTGGCCTCACTGCCCAGCACCGTTCCGAAGGCGTAGCCCAGCGCGGGGTTCCAGGTAGAGGCCAACGTGTTGCCAGTAGGCAGGTACGTGCCGGAGTCGTTGGCCCCTTCGTCGGGCTGCCAGTCGCGGCCGTGTTCCAGGCGCACACCGTGTGGGCCATCGGAGGTTTCCATCTCCGGAATTCCCAGGCGCTTCACGCCGCCGGAGTTGAAGGAAGAGGTGGCGTGCACCATGGCAATCTTCTCTTCCAGCGTCAGCTTTTTGAGGAGCTGATCAATTTTGGCTTCGTTGGCAAGCAGAGCCTGCTGGCGGTTGGCACCTGTAGCAGCACTTTTCGCGGAGGTAGCGGTGGCCCCTGGACGGGTAGTAGCGGGCTTCGTCTGGGCCGGGGCCACCTGGGTAGTAGCACAAAAGAGTGCCGCCATCAGGAAGGCGCGGGAGCGGGATTCAAAAAGCATGGAGCGAATAAAACGGGTGGAAGTGTAGCACGATGAGAGCACGCCGGAAGCGTCAGAAATGAGAGGGCCGCGGCCACTCAGGCACGCACTCCTGCCTCCGGCGGGTGTCAGCTAAGCCAAATATATCGTTGGCAAACAGTAAAAACACGTGACCAAAATATGCACTGTGGCCTCTCAGAGCTATTTTCTGAGCACCTTATACACTTACCACACACGTTAGCACACACCTACAGAACACCCGATAGTTTTTAGACTTACTCCGGTACAATTAAAAAACAACCAGCTTTTTTAGGAGTATCGACGGCCCTTCCACTCAAACCGAAGCGGCAGAAGACGAAACGTTGTCAAACCGGCAGTAAGCAAAATGGTATAGAGCTCGAACATCGGGAGCAGCTCAAGGGGCGCCCGGCGCCCTACCCGCCCAAAGCAGAGAACCGCTAGGCCACCTTGCAGAAGCATTTTCAACAGCCAAACGCCCAGCGCCACCTTCAATCCGGCCAGCCAGGCCAGTGCCAGCAGCACCAGGTGGAAGGAGCCGTACAATCCCAAACACAGCTTCAGCCACGCGGGCAGCGCCTCTACCCCCAGCATCCAGCGCCGCCGTTGGTGCAGCAGGCCACGCCATGTATAGATGGGCAACGACTCGGCCAGCACTTCGGGCCGAAATACGTTGCGTGAGGTGTAGCCATGCCGAAGCACCGCCTTGAACAACTCAAAATCTTCGATAATAGAAAATGGCAGCTGCTCGTAGCCCCCAGTATCCTCGTAGGCCACTCTCGTGATGAGCATGTTGTTGCCCATGGCCGTAACAGGCCGCCCCAGGTCCGTCACGACCTGCACCAGCCCCAGCGACATCAGCCAGTCCAGACCCTGCAGGCGGTGAAACAGGCGGGCCCCCGTCACGAGCGTGAGGCCCGTCACGATGCCTACGCCGGGCGCCAGGTGGCCTAGCAAGCCCTGCAACCAGGAAGCAGGAACGGCAATATCGGCGTCGGTGATAAAGAAATACTCCGAGGTTGCTACGCGGGCGAGGTGAGCCAGGACATTGGCCTTGCCGTGCGCCGTACCAAGTTTTTCTTCGATAGAAATTATCTGAAACGAGCCGGCATAGCCTTCCATACTAGCCTGTGCTTGGGCGGCAGTATCATCGGTGGAGCCATCGTTGCCAAGCAGCACTTCTACCAGATCGGGAGGATAGTGTAGTGCCCGGATGGCCCGGAGGCACCGCGCAATGGCGGCTTCTTCGTTGCGAGCAGCTATCAGAATGCTCACGCGGGGCAGCGGCTGTGGCACGGGATGTAGCGGACTGCCTTGCCGCCGGGCGAACAACACGATGGCCGTAGTCAGCAGCCCAAACCAGCCCAGGAAGTACAGCGTCAGGAAAACCATGCCGCGCAAATTACGCTCAGGAAAGCCAGACTGCCGCCGCCTCGCTTCTACCCTGGCCTAGAGCCGCTCAAACCGGTAGCCTTGCTCGGAAAAATGCTGCAGGTACCGCGGCAGCACGTAGCGCATGTTACGGCTGGCTTTCAGGCTGTCGTGAAAGACGGTGATGGAGCCGGGCCGGGTATTGCGAATAGCGTGGTGCAGGCACTTTTCGGCGGCAAAATCCCGGTCGTAGTCGTAGGTCAGCACGTCCCACATAACTACTTGGTGGGTGCTGTTCAGGGCCTGCGCCAGCGGGATAGTGATACGGCCGTAGGGTGGGCGTATGAGTGGCCTAGGCTCGGGCTGCAGCGCATCAAGCAGGGCTTGGCACTGGCCTACATCCTGCAGATACCGGGCGCGGGAATGGCGCCAGCCGCTGATGTGGTGGTAGGTGTGGTTGGCCAGCCGATGGCCCTGCGCTACTACTTCTTGCGCTACTTCGGGGTGGCGGTGCAGGTTGTCGCCCACGCAAAAGAACGTGCCGCGGGCATTGAACCGGGCCAGGGTTTCCAGGACAAACGGCGTTTCCTCCGGAATGGGGCCGTCGTCGAAGGTCAGATAGATGGTGGGCGGGTTGGTGGCAGGCATCTCCCAGAGGCAGTCAGGAAACAGGCGCCGCACCGGAGCCGGCATTCGAAACAAGCGCACAGAAAGAGACGAGTTAAGTTGGCTAAACGAGTGGCCTACAAACGGAGCAGGCGCTGCAAAGTACGGCGCCGAACGGATTCCGACTACGCGTAGGCCACTTCTGACTAGCCCATATCCTCACCAACCTAGTTTATTTGGTATTGACCGCCGACTCCAGCATGAGCCACAGAGCGTGGGCGCTTTGCTCCCAGGAAAAGCGCTGCACGTTGCGAAACCCGCGGGCAATGAGCTCCAGCCGCCTGTCGTGCTGGGTGTGCAGCACGCGTAGACCATTGGCAATAGACTCTACCTGAAATGGATCGACGAGCTGCGCCGCGCCGCCGGCTACTTCGGGCATGGAGCTGCAGTTGGAGGTAATAACCGGTGAGCCGCACGCTTGCGCCTCAATGATGGGAATGCCGAAGCCCTCGAAATACGGCACATAGGCTGTAGCAAAGGCCGCCGCATATAGTTGCACCAGTTCGTCGTCGGTTACGCGGCCCGTTAAGTGCACATCGTGGCGGAACTGCATATGCCGGTACACCTCGAAGATAGGGCCAGCTTTCCAGGCGGTGCGGCCTACTACCAGCAGCTTGGTGGGGGCGTTGGTTTCCTGCTTGAACTGATCGAAAGCGCGCAGCAGATTGATGAGGTTCTTGCGTGGCTGCAGCGCTCCTACAAAAAGAAAGTAAGGTTTGCCTGCACTAAACCGGTCGCGCGTGGCTTGCTGATCGGCTTCCGGCAGAGGCCGAAACTGCTCGTCGACCGCGTTGTAGACTACGCCTATTTTCTCGGCGGGTACCCCATAGGCACGCACTATATCCTGCCGGGTAGCTTCTGAAACGGCTACCACCCGCTTGGAGGCCTGAGCAAAACGTGGCGTAAAAAACTGGTAATAGCGCAACGTAAGCCGGTCAACATCCTGGGGAAAGTGCTCGAAAGCCAGATCATGTAGCACCGTTACGCGGGGCACGCGCGTGCGAAGAGTGGTATAGCCATCGGGACTGAGGAACACAGCCGGCCGGTACCGCCGCAGCCAGCGCGACACGGCGCCTTCGAACCAGGCCACCCACAACACCGGGTGCCGCGCCGGCGGCCCCAGGACATGTGGTATTACATTAGCACCAAACAGGTACCGGGAATCAAAAGGCCGGTCGAAGAGAAAGTGAAACGTATGCTCCGGGTGCTGCCGCACAAGTCGGCGCAGCGTTTCATAAGTGAAACGCCCGATGCCTTCCAGCTTATCGCCGGGCAGCAGGAAGCGGACATTGACGGCAATTTCCAATCAACAAGTAATTCGGCGGGTAGATGTCGGCAATATCCGGTATTCTGCCCTGATTCCAGCCTCCTGCGCCATATCATTTCCGGTATGGAAAGAACGAGACCGGCTTCGCTGAGTGGCCTAGGAGTGCTTTGTAGAAAGTGGCCGGTCCCGTGCTCAAGCGCAACGGTTACTACTACCGCTTGATAAACACGAAGTTGTCGGAGTCGTAGTTGTGCTGCACCAGAAACGCATCCAGGTCGGCGCAGGGCACGGGCTGGCCAGCGGCATCCAACGAATGTGCCGCGTAGCCTAGTTCCTGCAGCAGCGTCACCGCCTTTTGGTGCTCCGCGTTGTGGCGCTTGGGCTCCAGGTACTCCATCACGACAAATGGGCGCAGCCGGCGCAGGCTGTCTGCCGCGCCCCCAATTACCTTTAGCTCCGCTCCTTCCACGTCGATTTTGATAACGGCCGGCTCGCGGTTGGTCGTTGCCAGAACGTCATCAATACGAGTGGCAGGAATATCAATACGCGTGGGCTTGAACTCCTTAAACCACTTCTCACCCGCAAATTGCGCTACATCCATCGAGTTGAACTCGTTGTAGAGCACCGGAAACTCATAGAAGGATATTGTTTCCTGTTTATCGGAAACGGCTTGGTTTATGGCCTCAATATTGGCTTTCCCCTTCACGTTTTCGGCCAGCACGGCGTAGGTGCTGCGCGAGGCCTCGTAGGCCAGTACCCGGCCCGACTGGCCTACCAGGCGCGAGGCCAGCAGGGCAAAATAGCCGAAGTGT
This sequence comes from Hymenobacter gelipurpurascens, assembly GCF_900187375.1. Lineage (NCBI taxonomy): Bacteria > Pseudomonadati > Bacteroidota > Cytophagia > Cytophagales > Hymenobacteraceae > Hymenobacter > Hymenobacter gelipurpurascens. Next base: position 1,721,149 of record NZ_FYEW01000001.1, read on the forward strand.
CCTCCCACATCCAAAAACGTGTCGCCGGGCTGCAGGGTATTGATGAGGAAGCGGGCCAGCCGGATTTCCGAGCTGTGCGACTTGCCGCCGGTCAGGTAAATATCGGTTCCGGCGGGTAGCACCACTTGCATGGGCACCCCGAAAAACGTGTTTACCTGCTTCACCAGACCCTTTTTGGTGCGGGCATACACCAGCTGCCGAAACCCAATAGCGTACAGATACTTCCCCGGAGCGTGTAGTAGGCGGTGCCATTTGGTGGCATTGGCCAGGTTTTCTACTTGATCAAGCTGCTGCAGGAGGGGATTCATGTATGAATAATAGAGACGCGAACAGGCCTACCGATGGTCGAGGCAGGAAACAGGGTGAACAAATATCGGGGATTACGCTTCTGTTTTGCGTTTCAGTAGTTGTTTAAGTTCTGCCAGCCGCACAATACCCAACGCCGGCACGAGGCCCAGGAATACTATTCCGGCTGCCACCGCTTCCAGCAGCCACGGGAGCTGCAGGTAGGTTTGCATGGCATACCAGGCCCCACACAATGCCCCAAAAACGGCCAGCATCCGGGTTAGCAAAGCCCACGGTACCGCCACGCCGGCCTTCTTTTGCACCAGCCACACATACACCCCGGAAACGAACACAGCACAGAAAAGTGTATTCCAGGCGGCCGCAATAGCTCCGTAGCGCGGCAGAAACACCACATTCAGCGCAATATTCAGGGTCACGCTTATGCCTACCAGCCAGCTAACCATGTTTACGAGGCGGGTGCTGTTGAGCAGGGAAGCATAAAGCGCGAAGAAGGAATGCACCAGCACATTCACAAACAGGATTTTGAGGCACCACGCCATGCGGGCCACTTCCTCAGGGGTGCTATGCTTGAACTGCCAGAACAGCACCTCACCCCGAAACAGCACAAAGGCACATACCAGCAGCATGGGCACCGTAACTACGCGCTGCCCAAACCAGAGCAGGTCGCGCTGCTCCTGCTGGTTGTGGGCAGCGCCCGCAAACTTGGCAAAGAACAGCGGCAGCACCGTCCAGATATACATCATCACGGCATCAACCCAACGGTAAGCGCCGGCATAGTAACCCGCCTCGGTGGGCGAAGCCAGGCGCTCCAGCATTACCATATCTACGCGCTCATTCACGCCATACAGCAGCGTGATAACAGCAAAAGGCACGGTTTCTCGCAGCACGGTGCGGGCCTGGGCCCATTGCCAGCGGTAGCGCACTCGTCCGAAAAGGCGCGTCATGAGGGCATACAGCAACACCGTAGTGAAGATGGCCGCCGCCACCCGCACGCCTACGTAGCGCTCCAGTGTGAGCCCCAGCGGCAACAGGCCTAGCACCAGGCCTAGCAGCAGGAACTTCTCGAATACCGACAGTACTGCATCGGTATTGAAGTGCTGGTGGGCTTGGAGTGTGCCGCGCAAAAACTGCCCGTACTGGGCCAGCAACAAGCTAAGCCCAATGGCCCCGAGCAGCAGCAAGGGGTAGCCGCGGTAGCCAATAATCCACCCCACGGCCAGCATCCCGGCCAGCGCCACCACGTTCAGAAGGCCACGTAGAGGCAAAATGGTAGGAAAGTACTCCGTAAGAAAAGCCGGCTCCGAGGCCACGCGCTTCACGCTGTAGTGCGTCAGGCCCAGATCCGAGACGGTGGCCAAGACCAGCGTGAGGGCCGACAGCGCAGTGAACAGGCCGAAGGCAGCATGGCCTAGCCGGTCCTGCACAATATTTTCGAGCACCACCCAGCCAGGCTTTACCAACAGGTTGAGCAGCACCACAAGACTGATATTTCCGAAAAATCGTTTGATGCGGGGCGTGCTTAAACTGAGAATCTGGGGTCCAGCCACCAAGGCCCACCTGACGGCAGCACGCTGGCTGGGCTGCAAAACTACGTAAAAACCCGCCGAGCCCGATAGGTGCCTTTGCTGCGGCACAGGCCGTTTTTCTCCTATCTTTGCCGGCCACTACTGCCTGCTTTTCACTTCCGGGCTAGTGGCTATACCTGTATTATGACCGAGCGTCCTTATTCTCTTCTAGGCCTGTGGCCTATTATTAATCGTTGGAAAAACTTAGTACTAGCTGCCTTGGTGCTGGCTTTGGTCGTCAGTACTCTTGTGGCTTTTCTGCTGCCAAATATCTATTCTTCCACTTCGGTTTTCTTCCCTACAAACCCACAAAACTCTGACCCCGACCGCATTGTGGAAGGACAGAAGTTGGAACTTGGCGGGCGCACCGAAGACCTGGACCGGGTGATTACCGTGGGTGGTTCGCAGCCGGTGGCCGAACTGATACTTAAGCGCTTCAACCTATACGAGCACTATGGTGTGGGCAACCCCGGCACCGACAAAGCCGAAAACGACGCCCTGCGGGAGTTCAGCGACAACCTAGACATTGTACGCAATGAGCGTGATGTTATTGAGCTCACCTTTCAAGACACCGATAAGAAGCTGGCAGCCCGCATTGCCAACAGTATGGTGGCCGTTATTGACTCTATCAATCAGCAGCTTACGCTGGAAAACCGGCGCAACGTACTAGGCCTGTTTAAGCAGCGCTACGAGTTTTTGAACAAAGAATATGAGACTTCCCGCCGCCAGGTGGTGCAGGCTCGGCAACGGTACGGCATCTTCGGTCCGGAGCAACAGTCGCGCTACTTAGCCCGCGAAATTGTGCGCGTGGAGCGGGAGCTGAATCAGACGGGGCAATATGTTAAAACGCGCGGCTTGCGCCTGGCCCTTCAGCGCATCAAGCAGGATGAATTGGAGAATACCACCAATACCGAAAGCTACCTGGCCCGCGAAATTGTAGAAACGGAAAGCGCCCTGCAACAAGAAAAAGGTGGCCCCAAAGCTACCAGCCTACGTCGGGCGCTCCGGGGCCTCACGCAAGCCAGCAGCGGCAACCTGATCAATGCTGAAAGCTACATCAACGGCATCGACTCGCTGAACCTGCTGACGGCTCGGGTAACGGATTTGCAGGACCGCTTGGTGAAAGCCCAGGGCGAGTACGAAACGGCTGAATTATCCATCAAAGCGCGTATTTCGTCGCTCTACGTGGTGCAGAAGGCGTACCCCGCTACTCGCAAAAGCAAGCCTGTTCGTTGGCTGATTGTGGTGGGTTCAGTATTCATTACGCTGGCCCTCTCGATTGTGATTATCACGCTGCTGGAGCTCTACCGACGTGGCCAGCGCCCAGCCGTAGCTACACTGTGAGCGAACTGCTGAACCGGCTCCGCCCCGCCGACCCCATTCAACGGTTGTTTGCGGGGTTGATGCTGCTGCTGATTCTGGGCGGCGCCACGGCAGCTCTGTTCGAAACACCACTGGCGCTGTTGCCCATAGGCCTAGGCCTAGGCCTGTTGGTGATTTTCACCGACTGGACGCTGCTCTATTATCTGCTGTTCCTTACACTGGCCTTCTCGCGGGAAATTCCTATTCCCGGTGGTCTCAGCCTCGATGTGCCTTCCGAGCCGCTGATGATAACGCTGACGAGCTGCGTAATAGCCACTTTGCTTATGCGGCGGGTGCGCCTACCTACCCGCGAGGTGCTCCACCCCATTGTGGTAGTGCTCTGCCTGATGCTGCTGTGGTCGGTCACCTCGTCGTTTTTTTCCGTCGACTCCACCAAGTCGATTAAGTACATCCTGGCCAAAATCTGGTACCTGGTGCCTTTCATACTGGGCACCTTACTGCTGGTGCGCAAGCCCGCCGATATGTGGCGGGTAGCCGGTTTTTACGTGGCGGGCACCTGTGTCACGGTGCTGATTATCATTGTGCGGCACGCGGCACTTGGCTTTGCCTTCGATGGCATCAATCCGGCAGTGCAACCCATTTACCGCAACCACGTGACGTACGCCACGGTGCTGGCCCTGCTGCTGCCCTTCTCGTGGTATGGCGCCCGTCAAGCAACTGGCCTGCCCCGCTTGGGTTGGCGCATAGCCACTGGCCTGATGCTTTTTGGCATCCTGACGGCCTATACTCGCGCTTCTATTTTGTCGCTGCCGGTAGCTGGCATTTTCTACCTGATCATACGCCTGCGCCAGATGCGGCTCTTGCTGATTGCTACAGTGGTAACCGTAATGGCTGGTACCAGCTATTTCGTGAGCGAGAACAATTACATGCTTTACGCTCCGGATTTCGAGAAAACAATCTTCAACGGTAAGAACTTTCAGAAACACTTGGAGGCTACGTATAAGCTGCAGGATGTATCGGGCATGGAGCGCGTATACCGCTGGGTGGCCGCCATCCGGATGACGGCCGACAAGCCCTTGGTAGGTAGCGGCCCCAGCACTTTTTACCCCGAATACAAGCGATACACGGTTCGCAGCTTCCGCACCTTTGTCAGCGACAACCCCGAAAAGTCCACCACGCACAACTATTTTCTTTTGCTGCTGGCCGAGCAGGGCTTTCCGGGCATGCTGCTTTTCGCGGTACTGTTGGGCATAAGCCTACTGATGATTCAGCACCTCTACCACCGCACGGCTCCGCACTCAGACCTGCGCTATGTTGTGCTGGCCTGTGGGCTCAGTTTTGTGGTTATCGTGTTTCACTTGCTGCTGAATGAGCTGATTGAGGTAGACAAAATCGGCTCCTTTTTCTTCTTCAATCTGGCGGTGCTGATCAGGTTGGGCAGCTGGCTGAAAGAAGCAAAGGGTGAAGTAGTGACCTAGGGCCAGGGTTGTCTTTGGCAGTTAAGCAACCTACCCGATGGTACCTACTCAAGTACTGAAAAGCCCTTACTTCCACAGCGGAGGTAAGGGCTTTTCAGTACTTGAAGATGGTATTATAATTCTACCTACTTTCTTGCGGGCGCTCTGCTACACGTACGCGCAGTGCCAAGACCTCTAGGCCACTCGCTTACTTAAACCGGCAGCTCAGTATGGTTACGTCGTCGGCGAAGCGGTTGCCTTGGGTGTTGTAGGCCTCTATCTCACGGAGCAGCTCTTGGTGAACCACCGCAAGGGGTGCGTAGCGGTTATGTCTTAGCACGCGCAACACACCCTCCTCACCAAACTCCTCCTGGCTGGCGTCAAACACTTCGGTGAGGCCATCGGTGTAGGTAAACAGCATGGTGCGTGGCGCTACTGTTATTTCGCCCACGTTCAGCATCGGGAGGTCTTCCATCACGCCCAGCATAATGGTACCCGATTTCAGCATCACCACCGGGCCATGATCCGGAATGAGCAAGGGGTCGTTGTGGCCGGCATTTACGTACTGGAGCTGGCGGGTACTACGGTCGTAGAGGCCGAAAAACACGGTGATGAACTTGTCGCCGCCCGCGTTGCGGAAAATCAAATTATTGAGCTCATGCACAACCGTCGAGAGGTTGGCCTGCTGGCGCAGCAGCGTCCGGAGGCCCGCCTGAAAGTTCGACATCAGCAACGAAGCCGCCACGCCCTTGCCCGACACGTCGGCCACGCAGAATAGAAAGCGGTTTTCGTCGAGGTTGACTACATCATAGTAGTCGCCGCCTACGGCAGTGTGCGGCACGTAGCTGGCCTGCACGGCCACGTGTCGGTCGTTGGGCAGCGAGCGGGGGAAGAGCATGGCCTGCACTTCCTGGGCAATTTCAATCTCCTTCCGGATTGCGGCGTTTTCTACGCGCTGGCGGGCCAGGCGGCGGCTTTCAATTGCGCCAATGAGGATGTTGCTGAGCGTTTGCAGGAACTTGGTTGCTTCCTCACTGGCGTAGTCATCGTGCACGTTGCCAATGAAAACGTAGGCCAGTACCTGCCCATTTGTTACTACCGGAATCACCGTTTCCAGTTGCTCCCACTCGGGGCTGAGCCCGAAGTACTGCACCGGACAGGGCAGCGCCGTGCAGTTTTCCTGCACCACCGCGGGCAGCGGCACCTTACGAAAATCGGGCAGGCCGGCCCCGAAAGAAACCATGCATTCCCATTCCCCTTCCTCCTTCACATAGAGCACCAGCCGCCGGATATTCAACTGGCCTAGCAGCGTGAACTGAAAGATTTTATACAGCGCGCCTTCCGTCGGGTCGAGGTTGATGGCCTGCGTAATTTCCAGCAGGGCTCCCAGTTCGCGCTCTTTCAGGAAAAGGCGTTTTTCAGGAGTTATCGGGCGGGAGGTAGACATGAGGTGAGGTAATGAAATGGTGAAGTGGCGAGCTAGTGAAGTGGGGAGCTGGTGAGTATTTCTTCTACTGGCCTAGGCCGCGCCAGTAGCGCAACTTAGGCCGACAGAACGTGAATCTCACCATTTCACCACTTCACCATCTCACCTTTAGCCTACGGGAGTTTTAGGATCGTAGGCGTCGCGGAGGCCGTTGCCGAGCAGGTTAAAGCTCAGTACCAGCAAGCTAATGGCCAAGCCCGGCAGCAGCGTCAGCCACAGGCCGGCCTCGGTGCCCAAAAGCTGAAAGCCTTCGTTCACCATCAGGCCCCAGGAGGGAGCCGGTGGCTGCACTCCCAGGCCCAGAAAGCTCAGGCCGGCTTCCAGCAAGATAGCAGCCGCAAAGTTACTGGTTGCAAGCACAATCAACGGGCCCGTCATGTTGGGCAGCAAGTGCCGCCAGATCAGGCGGCTCTGCGGCAGGCCCAGCACGCGGCCGGCTTCTACAAAGGTTTTTTCGCGCAGGCTCAGCATCTGCCCGCGCACTACGCGGGCTACATCTACCCACATGGTGAGGCCCACGGCCACGAACGACGTCCAGACGCCTTTGCTATCGAGAGCCAGGGAAATGGCAATGACAAGCATGATGCCCGGAATGCTCCAGACCACCGTCATCAGGCCCAGCAGCAGGCTATCAACCCAACCGCCTACATAGCCAGCCACGGCGCCCACGGCCATACCCAGCAGCACCGAAATCAGGACGGCAACTAACCCGATTCCCAGCGAGATACGGGTACCCAACAGCAACCGGCTCAGCTCATCGCGGCCTGCTTTGTCGGTGCCCAGCAAGTAGGTACGTGGGCTGATGGCTTGTGCTGCAATTACCTGCGGCGAAGCGCCTGCCTGCGTGTCCGTAACGAGGCTACGCAACGCAAAGCCCTGCTCCGCTACGCGTGGGGCACTTGCCGATTGGTATGACCGATAGGGACGGACAAACAACGAATCGGGGGTGGTGCGGTAGGCTGCCTCAATGGGCATTTCGCGGGTTTTCTGGGGCTGCCCGCCCCACCAAAGTCCCAAGATGCCTACTGCTGAAGCGCTCCGGGCCGAATCGGGCAAGGGTACGTGCAGAATATTTACGCGCGTGCCAGGAGGCTGCTTTTGCAGCGCTACCAGGCTTTTATTGGCATTAGGCGAGTTATCGGGCAGCACCCAATAGCCCAGCAATGCTACCAGTGTACAGAGCACAATGAAGCCCAGCCCGAGCATGGCGGGTTTATTGCGCCACAAACGCAAACGCACGTAGTAGCCCGGCGGCCGGGCGGGCGGAAGCGTGGCCGCATGGGCCGATACAGGAACTGCAGCTACAGCCACCGTTAGCGCGTATTGTGCTGAAGCAGGCCTTCCTTGGATGCCAAAAAGAAACTATCGCGCACAATGGCGGCAAAAGAGCTCTCCTCGTAGGCCAGTTCTGTGTCGGGGTCGGGCCAGTAGCTCCGGATGAGGTCCTGCTCCAGAAGGCTGCGCAGGTTGCGCTCCAGGTCGGTGGGCGACTGGCCGGTTTTCTGAACCAGGTCGGAAAAAGAGGTGACGAAGTAGAGCTCGTCGAGGATATCGAATTCGGTGTCGGTCACGGGCAGAAAAAGGGCTTAGCGATATAGGCAAAGGTAGAACGCCCCGCCTAATTTCAGCAGCTACGGCTGAAATGGCTAATCCGGGAGGTAGAAAGTGGCCTAGCAGCGGCTGTACCAGCTAAATACAGTTGCCAGGCCACTCTTTATAGTGAAGCTAGTTTATCACCGCTACCGCATTGCCCGCTGCTGACGCCCATCCCTCTTCCGACTTAACGTAGGCCAGTATCTGCCGGATTTCTAGATCGGAAAGCTGGAAGCTGGGCATTTGCTGTTTGCCGTACTGATTGAAAATCCTGACCGCGTACTCATCGCCGCTGGCTACTACTTTGCTAGAGTTCTTCACCCAGCTCAACAGCCACTTTTCGGGGCGGCGCTTAGCTAGGCCACTTAAGGCAGGTCCTACCACTACATCGTTTACAGCATGGCACTGGGCGCAATTGCCTTTGAACAGTGCATCGCCGGCGGCAACTGCTTCGGCCTGTTCCGGCGTCATGGCCACTATTTGGCTTGTCGAGTCGAGTGCGGTTAGGTGAGCTTGACTGAGCGAATCCGGCTGGGTGCTGGTCTGCGCAGCTTCTCCCATTGAGAAGGGCTCTAATAAGCCGGTTGCGGCGAAAAAAACACCGCCAACCAAGAATACCAACAACACAACCAGCAACGGAAATACGGCCTCTAGACTGAAATGAGACATGACGTATGAGCTTTATAGGAACATAAACTTTTCGCCAAAAAGTAGTCCTCAAACGCTCCGCTCCCAACCTTTTTCTGCTATTTATTTCGGTGCGTCTATATAAGTAAACTGGTCCGTGACCCTACACCTGACGCCCCTTCCAGACGTAGCCGCCGCGCAGCCCCAGCAGGCCCGTAGCCAGCGCGTAGGGTGCGTAGGCCAGCTGCAAAACCGGCACCCACCATAGCCACCGAGACTGGCCTAGAAACCGTAGCACTGGCCGCAGAAATAGCACATCAGCCGTCAGCTTGAGTGCCCATGTTAGCGGCACCAGCCAGCCCGGCCAGCCACCGGCCAGCCACAGGCCCAGGCCTATCGGGAAGGTAAGATTAGCCAGGAGCACCAGCACCGCCAGCCGCTGGGGCGCAGCCGCCTGATAGTGCCGCCACTTGCTGGCCCAGCGCACCCGCTGCCACAGTAGCTGCCGAAGGGTAGGCTGGGCGGCCGTGCTCACAATGGCCTGCTCCTCCTGCAGAAACCGAACACCGTCGGGAAACTTCGCCTGGATTTTGTGCAGCAGGAATTCATCGTCGCCGCTGGGCACGGCTTCGTTTCCCCGAAAACCATCTACCGCTGCAAACGCAGTACGCCGGTAGGCCAGGTTGGCGCCGTTGCACATGGTGGGGCGCTGCAGGCTTATGGAAGCGGCCCCCACTCCTACTAAGCCCGCCAATTCAAGCCCCTGCAGTGTGGCCAGCCAGCCTGATCCCGTCAAAAGCATGGGGCCGCTGATGAACTGTACTGTGGCATCGGCGGCCAGTGCGGCGTAGGCCAGTACCCAACCGGCTGGTACGCGGCAATCGGCATCGGTGAGGAGCACCCAGGGCGCGTGGGCCGCTTGCACGGCCGTTTCTACGGCGGCCTTCTTGCCGGTGCGGGTGCCCGGCAGCTCCGCCAGTTGCAGCAGACGCACCGGAAACGGGAGTTGCCGAGCAGCTGCCTGCACTACAGCCGCGGTGCCGTCGGTGGAATGGTCATCTACAATGATGACCTCAAATCCGCCGGTTACCGGGAGTTGCTGGCGTAAATCAGCCAGAAGGTTTGGCAGGTTTTCGGCTTCGTTGCGGGCCGCAATGAGGATGGAGAAGGCAGGCGCGGACCTCATCCCCGGTCCCTCCCCGTTGGGAAAGACGTCTGCTGTTCCAGAACGCACCCCTCCCCCAACGAGGAGGGTCCGGGGGTGGGGCTTGCGCCAGGCAGTTCGGTACTGGAGCATCTGCCACAGATAAACGCCCGCAATCAGAACTTGAATACCCAGTAGGCCACTCATCCAGCTGAAACTACTCATGCGTTTTCGCCGCTTTGGAACGCTTACGAAACACCTTCAGCCGCAGCACAAACCCCAGGCCTATGGCGCTGGGCACCGCAATATTGAGCACCCACAGGCTGATGCTGGCACTGAGCACCGGCAGCACCGGCTCGCCCAGCAGCCCAAACAAATGTGTAGCCGACAGCTCCCGCACGCCCACATCGGCCAGGGCATTCAGCGAAGGCACCAACGACTTCAGCAGGAACGTGCCCGCAATAGCAGCGGCACCCGGCCAGAACGGCGCGTGGGTACCGTAGGCCACCAGCAGTAACCCAAATTGCGCGCAGAACACCGCATACCGCAGCCCCGAAATCAGGAGTACGGCTGTGAGGGCTCGCGCCGGATACGTGGGCATGACGGCCAGAAACCGCCGGAACCGCCGCAAAGGTCGCACCGCCATCACGGCCGAAACCAGCAGACGCGAACGGTACAGCGGCAGCAGCACGGCCAGATTCGCCACCACCACCGCCGCCACTAGGCCTAGGCCAGTGGCGGGGTAGCCGTGCAGGTAAAACCGCAGCACGAAGTACAGCAACCCCGTCGTGCCGGCCAGCACCGTAATTACCAATTGGCAGTAGCGTCCCAGGAAAACGGCCCCTAGCGCATCCAATCGGCGGCTTTTCAGCTCGATGATTCGGCCGGCGTAGTCGCCGACGCGGTTGGGCGTCACGAAGCCCAGCGTGAGGCCTACCAGCACCGCCCGGAAGCTGCGCCGGAACGTCACGGGCTCCAGGTGCCGGGCCAGGCGCCACCACTTCCAGGCTTCCAGACCCCAGTTCAGGGGCATCAGGGCCAGGGCCAGTAGCACCGGCAGGCGGCCTTCGCCGCTGAGGGTGCGCGTGAGCAGGCCGCGCCAAGCGGTGGCCGTGTCGACATCCTGAAATACAGAGTACCAGAGCAGGCCGAGCGTGAGCAGCGTCACGAGGAGCTTGCCCGCCACCACAAACCCGCGCCGACGGGCGGCACTATCCGGCTTTTGGACGTAGTTTTGTAGAAGGTCTGGGGGCAAAACGGCGACGAAATTATTCTGTTAGCTACTGTGGTTTATCGATAGATAGCCGTGTACATCCCTGCTGATACGACCTACAACTACCTCCCGACCATGATTCTGCCCCTCGCCTCCACCGATTTGCTGCCCAAGATTATCATGGGTGTCGACCCCGGCACGCAGATTATGGGCTATGCCATCATCGAGGTGCAGGGCCAGCGGGTGCGCGTGGTGCAGTACGACGTGATTAATATGAAAGCCCTGGGCTCTAATCACGCCGTAAAGCTAAAGAAGATCTACGACCGGATGGTGGAGCTCATCGACGAGTTCCTACCCGACGAGTTGGCCATTGAGGCCCCATTTTTTGGGGTGAACGTGCAAAGTATGCTCAAGTTGGGCCGGGCCCAGGGCGTAGCCATTGCGGCCTGCCTCTCCCGCCAAATTCCATATGTAGAATACGCGCCCACCAAAGTAAAGCAGTCAGTAACCGGTTCCGGCAACGCCACCAAGGAGCAGGTGGCGCACTGGCTCCGCCAGACGCTGGAGCTGCCGCCTATCGAGCAGGCCTCCAAGTTCCTCGACGCCACCGACGCCCTGGCCGTGGCCATGTGCCACCATTACCAGAAGGGCAACAACGTGAAAGCCGGTGGCAAAAGCTGGGGCAAGTTCATTGCCGATAATCCCGGCAAGCTTGCTGCGCCTGTAGCGGGGAAGAAGGCCGCTGTCAGTAAGAAGAAGCCAGCAGCGTAGGCCTAGAATAGCCTACTTTACATAGAACGGCTTCTCGGACAGATAATTACAGGCAATTCAGACAGAACCGACCCACTGAAGTAGCGAGCCGTTTCTGTCAGTATCAATACTGAAATATTTCCTGCAGCCGGTCGCAGACCTCCTGTGCCGTGGCTTTAGGCAGCACGCCCATACGGCACACCAAATGGGTTTTGTCCACCGAGCGGATATCGTTGAGCGCGACTTGGCCCTCTTTGCCCTGAAAAGTGCAGTCTACCCGGGAAGGGTAGTCGCGCCTGGTGCTGGTAAGGGCGACAATGCTCACCGTGCGCAGGTAGCGGTTCATCTCGTCGGGGAGATCACCACGCTGGGACGAGTCTTATTGATTTCGCTGCCCTGGGTCGAGTCGAGGTTGATGAGCCACACCTCGAAGCGCTGCACGGCTACCAGTGCCACTGAGTTTCCTCAAAGGCCTCGTCCGAGAATCCCTCCAGCAGCTCGCCCTCCGGGGCCTGCCCCTGGGCAAGCCGGGCTGGAAGCGCTTGTTCCAGCCCTGGCGGCGGGGCTTTACCACTGGCTTGATAAGTAAGCTCTCGGACGTGGGCTGCAGGTGCACCTCGCCGGAAAGGTGGTACTGCGAGCGGAGCTACTTCCAAGAGGATGCAAGGGTTGCGCGCCACAACGCGTACAGAAGAGGCGGGCCCGATTGTAAAGCAACCCATTAATATCCCTTTCACTGGCAGTAACGCCATACAGTTCAATGCTTTTATGGCGGTTGTGCTGGTTGGGTAAAGTCTTGGGTCGGCTGTTTTGGTTTGGAGCCCGCGGCGTTGAGAGATACGTTTGAGTGTAGGGGGCATGCTTGTGGATGCCGCCGCTCGTTTTACCACTTTTCCTGCTTAGCCCCATGAACCAACTTACCCCGCGCACCGGCAACCCTTTTTTCGACGTTTCCTGCCCAAGGGCGCCACGGGCCGTGGCCTCGCTGCTGGGCCTGCTGCTGACAGGTGGCCCAGCAGCAGGGAGCGCGCAGGTGTCTGCGTCTTCGCCCATTGGGCTACCGGCCCCGGCCGATTCCGTCGGAGCCCCGACGCCGCGGCTGCGGCACAACGTGCTCAAAGTAAGCCCGGTGTTGTTCCTCGGGGTGCTGTCGGTCTTTTACGAGCGGGCCTTGACCGACCGGGTGTCGGTTGTGGTAGGGTTCGGTGCCGGGGGCACGAACCGGGACTTCGGCCGTACCTACGAACAGGGCGACTTCACGTTCCGACGGGGAACGGTGGAAGTGCGCCGTTACTGGAAACAGGGGCTGCGCGGGTTTTACGCCGGACCGTACCTGCGGGTCGGGACGCTGCGCGAATCCTATGCGTACTACCTGCCGCCGGGCCCGCCCGGCCCCGTGGGCTGGCGGGAACAACAGGCCCGGCTGTGGACCCCGGGCGTGATGCTGGGCCACCAGTTACTGACCCGCTGGTTTGCCTTGGACACGTTTTTGGGGCTGCAGTCGACGCGGGGCGGGCAGGCATGGGTGGGGGCCAATGGCGTTCCCGAAGGCATGGCCAGTTCAAAGCTGGCCGTCCGAGTGGGCCTAAGCATTGGGGTGCCTTTTTAACCGGTGATTTTTCCACGGCCTTGTTGAAACGGGACTTTTCCCGCGCCAAGGGTCTTTGGAAAGTACCTGCGTCACCGCGGAAAAGCCGCTAAACATAATCGGTGTCATTCGCCCGACCTCGGAAAAATGGTAATTTTAAGGTTGACTAATAGTTCGCCAGCTACTGTACTTTTCTCCTAGCAACTGAAGCTTCTTCCCACTATTTTTTACTTTCTATGCAGCGCCGACTAGTCCGATCTACTTCTATCAAAGCCGTGGGATATGATGCCGTCACGCAAAACCTGGAAATAGAGTACCGCCACGGTGACCTGGTACGCTACACTGGTGTACCCGCTCACATTTATGAGGCGCTGCTGCAGGTACCGGGCAAAGCTATGTTTATAGAGCAGGTGATTGAGCGCAACGGCTACGGCCGCGAGCAGGTGCGCGGGTAGCATGCTGCGGTCGTAGCCGTTGCGCTGAGTGGCCTAGGCCTCTGCTATGGGCACCTCAATCTCGCCGCGCAGATACGTGACGGCGTGGCCGCTCATCAGCACCCGGTTGCCGCGCAGCTCGCACCACAGGTCGCCGCCGCGGGAGGAAACCTGGCGGGCGTGGAAGGTGGTTTTGTTGAGGCGCTCAGCCCAGTACGGCACTAGCGTGGTGTGGGCGGAGCCCGTAACCGGGTCTTCGGGCACGCCTACGCGTGGGCCGAAGAAGCGGGACACGAAATCAATTCCATTAGAGCCGGGGGCGGTGGCAATAACCGCGCGGTACTCCACTTTAGCCAAGTGGGCCATGTCGGGGTGCAGGGCGCGCACTTCGGCTTCGGTGGCGAAGAGGCACACTAGGTCGGGGCCGGCCAGCATCTGCAGGGGCGTGGCGCGTAGGCCATCTAGTAGGCCATCGGGGTGGATGGCGAGCGGCTTGGGTGGCCTAGCGGGGAAGTCGAGGGTCAGGCGCCCTTCGGTGGCGCGGCTTACGCGCAACGGGCCGCTGCGCGAATGAAACACGATTTCTGCTTCGGCAAAGCCCAGATGATTATACAGCACGTGCGCCGAGGCCAGCGTGGCATGGCCGCATAGCTCTACCTCCACGGCCGGCGTAAACCACCTGATTTCATACTCACTGCCTCCGCGCTGGATGAAAAAAGCAGTTTCGGCGAGGTTATTTTCGGCGGCAATAGCCTGCATGGTTTCGGCGGGCAGCCAGCTTTCCAGCGGGCACACAGCGGCGGGGTTGCCGGCAAAGGGCCGGTCGGTAAAAGCATCAACCTGATAGATGGGGAGCAGCATAGCGAAGAGGGGTAATAAGCAGCAGTTGCAGACGGGGCAGCGAATCTAGAACTTGTCGGCTAATAATACGTGCTTTCTACTTCTGCTAATGCTATCTGTATTTCTGGTTATCGGGCTGGGCTTGGTATTGGCGGCTGTTTATTACTTGGTTGGCGGCAGTACTAGGCCACCCTCTTCCAATGCCAGCACGCCCGCCCCTGTCGAGGCAACCGATCAGCTGGTGCTGGTAGTTGGGCCGCCTGTTGCAGAGGTCATTCAGGTGAGCACGGAGTTTCGGGAGTTTTATCAGGACGGAGATTTGGTGGCCTATCCGTTCCAGATACACGCAGTAGAACCCGGCATTACGGCTCTCACTTTTCCGCTGGATCTTCCTGCTGAGATCTTTTATTACCTAGTCAATTATCTGACTTACCCCGAATCTGGCTACTCTGTAGCAGCTCAGGTGCATGGCTGGGCAACGTTACCCATCATAACCCGGAACAAGGTAGTAGCGGCACCTGAGCCGGTGCTGGTGTGCGTGCCGCCTCAGGACACGCAGTATGACGTGGTGCTTTTGGTGACACCTGCATCCGCTGTGTATCAGGTATCCGTCGGGAGTTTATTGCCTACTGCGCGCCGGTGCGCTGTGCCACTGGCCTACGCGGCTCCTCCTTACCCCCTGACAGAAGTGCGCCAGCTTTCGGCTATCAAGCTGTCTTAAATAGGTATCTGAAAATATTTCTATCCCTCGCGCAACGGTGGCGTGAGTTGGCTGGTCATGGGGGCAGAACGCTAGCGAATACTCCTATTCTTACCTTATCAGATCTGCCTATGGCTGATTCTCTCGATATTATACTGGACGGCTGTCGGCGAGGGAAACCAGCGGCGCAACGGGCTCTCTACGATAAGTTAGGCTACCAGCTGATGGGCGTATGTCTGCGGTATTGCCCCTCGCGGGTAGAAGCCGAAGACGCCCTGCAGCTGACTTTCGTGAAGATCTTTTCCCGCCTCGATCAGTTCCGGGGGCAGGGGCCGTTCGAGGCCTGGGCCCGACGCATTGCCGTTACTACTTCCCTCAATTTGTGGCACCAGCAGCAGTTGCGCGGAACGCAGGTAGACAGCAACGAGGCCGCCGAACTACAGCACCCCGATGGCACTCCGTTCGATGAGCTCTCAGCGGATGATCTGATCCGGCTCATTAATGCCCTGCCCCCGGGCTACCGGGCAGTGCTCAATCTCTATGCCGTCGAAGGCTACACGCATGCCGAAATAGGTGAGCTGCTAGGCATTTCGGAAGGCACCAGCAAGTCGCAGCTTTTTAGGGCGCGCCGGCTGTTGGAAGAACGACTGACCCTTCAGGCTTCAATCTCCCCTTACCATGACTGAAAACGACTCGGAGAAATTTTACGCGGACCTGCGCGAGAAGCTTGCTGACTACGGAAGTGCCCCACCAGAACTGGTCTGGGAAGGCATTAGGCAGCAAGTGCCCGCCCAGCCGAAGCGCCGCTGGGGGCGGGTGGCCATCTTGCTGCTCTTGCTTATCACGTCACTGGTCGTGTTTACCACTAGTACCCGGTACTGGCGCCAGGCTACTGGCCTAGGCCAGTCTGCCGCAGGCAAAGCTTCTGTCCCCTCCCCATCTTCCCGCATAGCCTCATCGGCTAGCCGAGCTGCACAGTCTGGAAATGCGGCAGCGGGTACCACACCAACTCCGGAAGGCTTGGCTGCGGAGCAGAGTGGCCTAGCAGGCTCACTGGCAGAGACGAACCCTACCGCCACTACTGCTGAGTTGCCGTTGGCAGAAGCCAAAAGAACTCCACGGACCAGCTTACTGACTAAAGGGATTGTGGCGAGAGACAAGGAAGAAAAAGGCCTGCTCAGGCAGCAATCGGTGGGTACTTCTGATGACAGATCCCGCTCGACTGCGAAACGTAAGCGGCGAGGCATCCTGTTGGCCGCGCTTCTGCCTTCGCGGCGCTCTACCAGCAGCTCCATGAGTGGCCTACGAGAGCGGCGTGGAACCCAGCGTACTGGCCTACGAAACGAAACCTCGAAACTGAACCGGAGCCGGTTGGACCGGCTGCGTAACAGGCCAGCCGCCCGGCACCTTTCATCGGAACAACCGGATGCCACTAGTTCGGCTACCCGTTTTGCTTCTGTTACCGAGGCCTTTGCCAACCAACAGGCAGAGCAACGATTCAGCAATGAACTGCTAGCGCTGCTGCCCGTGCAGTTGCAGCTGGATGAGCCCGAAGAGCCGGAGGTACGGCGGGTAAAGCGGCAAAAGGCGCGTCGTTCGCGGGCGGCTCAGCTGCTGCGTGGCTGGAGCGTGCAGGTGCTGGCCGGTTCCAGCCTCACGTACCGTACCCTCGGTGACTCGGCCCGGCAGGTGGAGCACTTAGAACGGCCCGGCATTGGGTACAGCGGTCAGCTCATGGCTTCGTATGCGCTCAACAAGCGTCTCACGGTATCTACTGGCCTAGGCTACGCCGAATACGCGAATAATCTGAAATTTCAGGTCAAAAAAGCCAGTCAGGAAACTGCCCACACAGTGGATTTCCGCGACGTGTACCGCTTCGTGACCGTTCCGTTGCTGGCGCAGTACACGCTGGGCGGCAACCAACGCTGGCAGTTTGGCACGCAGGGTGGCGGCACGCTAGGCCTGTTGGCCGGCACCCGCACTACGCAGGGCAGCGCCTGCAACTGCAGCCAAGCCACTTCCCCACCCGAAGGTACTTACCGCAACACCAGCCTGCTCCTCACGGCCGGCGGCTTCCTGAGCTACCAGTTTGCGCCGGGCCAGTGGCTTACGCTGCGCCCCCAAGGCAGCTACTTTCTGAACTCCCTCACCGACCCCACCACCGGCAAGGCCACGCGCCACCCCTGGAGCGTGGGCGTGCAGGGCGGCATCTCCTTCGACCTCGAACCCAAGAAATAATCCTCTATCCTATTCCTCTTCATTTCTGATCTATGTATTCGCTTAAAAACGTACTGCGCGCCACCATTTTGCTGGCCCTGCCCCTACTGAACAGTTGTGAGCAAGCCCTCGATACGGTTATCTGCGAGGATGGTACCCCAACAGGGCCGGTCGTTCAGCCGCCGGCGCATGATTCCTTAACGGCCCTTAGCCGTCGGCTGGGCGCGCCACAGCAGTTTTTCACATATGTACCCAATCGGCAGAATACCATTACAGGCCTGAAGGGAACGATCATCACGATTCCTGCCAATGCGTTCGTGAAAGCCAGCGGAACACCCGTAACAGAACCGGTTCTATTGGAAGTGCGGGAGGTATTCAGCCGGGCCGAGATGGTGCTGACGGGTACGCCCACCGTCTCAAATGGGCGGCTGCTGGAATCGGCGGGCGAAATCTTCCTGCAACCCGCCCAAGACAGCAGCCTTCGGCTTTCGCCGCAGGCCACCCTGCAGTTTCAGACCCAGAACCCGCCGAACCTATCAAGCCCCGACTCCATGCGCCTGTTTGTGGGCAACGGTGGCGGGGGCTGCTTTAATTGGGAGCCAGTGTTTGATCCGGGTTCCAGCCTCCGCCCCAATGGCAGTGGGTTTCAGGTGAATGTGAGCAGCGCCCTCTACAATGCCGGAATCGGCTGGTTCAACTGCGACCGTTTCTACAATAATCCCGATCCGCTGACGGTGGTGGTAGATGTGCCAGGCACCAGCATCGACCCCAAGAACAACACCATGGTGTTTGTGGTATTCCGAAGCTTAAACGGCAGTTTGCGGGCCTGCACGTTCACGGCGCCCAACACCTTTTCCACCGGGGGCATACCTACTGGCGCCACCGTTGCGGTGGTCGTTATCCGGACGCTCAATGGGAAGCTGTTCTATGGCCGCCAGGATGGCGCCGTTGCCGCTGGCCTACGCTTCAGCCCCACCATGCGGGAGGTAACAGCTGCCGAACTCAAAGCAGACTTGAACAGCATTTAATCGGTGGCGAAGTTCCTAAAGGCCTTCTCTGTCTTCCTTGAGCAAGAAGGAGATGGAGAAGGCCTTTTGCGTTACAATACTTACTCGGGCCGCTCTATGCGCACGCCACCAATAATTACTTCGCGCACCGGGTTTTCGCCGAGCCAGTACGGGATTTCCTGATACGTGGGCACCTCCAACAGGAGAATATCGGCGCGTTTGCCGGGTTCCAGGCTGCCACATAGCTGCTCCTGGCCAATGGCCCAGGCGGCATTGAGCGTAACGGCCGCAATGGCTTCCAGCGGCGTCAGGCCCATTTTCAGGCAGGCTACTGCTAGCGCCAGCCACAGGTTTTTGCTGGGGCAGGAACCGGGGTTGAAATCGGTGCTGACGGCTACGGGCAGGCCGGCGTCGATGAACTGCCGGCCGGGCGCGTATTTCTCCTGGCGCAGAAAAAGCGGCACCAAGGGCAAGAGCACGGCCACGGTGTGCCCATCCGACACGTGCGCAATACGCGCGGCGGCTTCGGGCGTCAGGTAGTCGCAGTGGTCAATGCTGGTGGCGCCCAGCGCGGCCGCCATTTCGCAGCCGCCGAGGTCGTGGAGCTGCTCGGCGTGGATTTTCAGCCGGAAGCCCTGGGCTTTGGCTTTCTGCAGATAACTGCGCGACTGTTCTACTGAGAAAGCGCCTGCCTCGCAGAAAATATCCACGAAATCGGCTACACCGTGCAGGGCCGGCAGCACATCGGAAGCCAAAAAATCGAGATACTCTGCAGCACGGCCCTGGAACTCTGGCGGTACTACGTGGGCGCCCAGAAACGTGCGCACTACGCGCACCTCCTGGCGGTGGCCGGCAGTACCCGCCGCGCGTACCAGGGCCAACTCCGTTTCGCGGTCGAGGCCGTAGCCGCTCTTGGCTTCTACCGTCGTGACGCCGTAGTGCCGAAAACCGGCCAGATGGTGCAACGCATTGCGCAGCAGATCTTCTTCCGAAGCGGCCCGCGTAGCGCGCACGGTGCTCAGGATACCGCCGCCACTGGCCAGAATATCGAGGTAAGCCTCTCCTTTAAGCTTGCGCTGAAACTCATGGGCTCGGTTTCCGCCAAATACCAGGTGCGTATGGCACTCCACCAGGCCCGGCATCACCACTCGTCCGTGGGCTTCTACAATAGCGGTGCCGCCCGTTACCTGCGCCCGGTCCAGCTCCTGCATGGGGCCTACGGCCACAATCTGGTCGCCTTCGCAGGCCACGTAGCCATCCGGAATTATGCGCCAATTACGCTGGTCTTCACCGGCTAACGGACGATCTGGAGGACCACCCGCCAAGGTTAAGAGCTGCCCACAATGTCGGATGAGGAGAGAGTAGGCCATAGTGTTGGGCGGGTGGTAGAAGTAGGATGGGAAGAACTTTGTGGGCAGCGCAGTCAGGTAGCGCCCGTGCAGTGGCCTAGGCCAGTCGGGGTTTCTCGGCCACCACCGAATATACCATGGGTAGCTTGCCAGCCAGCGGCGCAATCTGAAACTGACCAGGCGATACTTCTACGGTGTGGGCAAAGCAGTTATAGGGCGAGTAATTATATTCCTGAAAATCAGTCAGCTGCAAACCCTGCCGGAGTAAGCTCCCCAGCACTTCGGCTAGCTCGTGGTTCCAGCTTACGGAGATGGTCGTGATGGGTGCCGACCGTTCGGCATAGGTGCCGGTCTCGGTTTCCCGGATGGTTTCGCGGTTGAAGTAGCTGTACTGAAACTGCGAAAACTCGTTGTCGAACATCCACATCACCGGATGAAATTCTACCAGTATCAAGCGTCCTCCCGGCTTCAGGTAGCGCGCCACCACGGCGGCCCAGCGGTCCAGGTCGGGCAGCCAGCCCAGCACCCCATACGTGGTGAACACCACATCGAAGCCGGGCTCGGTGGGCAGATGGTCGGGCAGGCTGTAGAGGTCGCAGCACACGAATTGCGCGGACAACTGCAGTTCCTCTGCCAATCGGCGCGCAGCCACAATGGCCTCGTCGGATAAGTCCATGCCCGTCACCTCGGCGCCCATTCGGGCCAGCGAAAGGGTATCCTGCCCGAAATGGCACTGCAGATGCAGCACGCGCTGGCCGTGCACCTGGCCTAGCAACGCCAGCTCAATCTCTTTCAGCGAGGTCTGACCGGCGCGAAAACCGGCCACATCGTAGAACGTGGAGCGGAGATGATGCTCGGTCTTGGCGTTCCAGAGCGCACGGTTCAGGTCGAGGTATTCAGGGGATTCGGGCATGGCGAAAGATAAAGGTCTGGGAGGTTTTTCGGTGCAGTTAGTTACAGTATCGTATTTCCGTAACTCGCCCCCTATCCCGCATGCTTTCACCTCTCTCTGCTCCGCTTATTCTCACGCTGGCCCTCAACCCCGAAGCCCAGACACTATTCAACGAGTTGCGGGAGCAGCATTTCCCGCCCGAGCGCAACTATTTACAGGCCCACGTTACATTGTTTCATCATTTACCGGGCCCGGAGCAACCGACCATTGAAGCGGAGCTGCAACGCCTGACCAGCACCCACCCGCTGCTGCCGTTGCGGGTCACGGGCCTGCGCTTTCTGGGGCGCGGAGTGGCCTACAACCTCGAAAACCCGGTATTGCAGCAGTTGCATAAGCAGCTGCAAACTACCTGGGCCGCCTGGCTTACGCCCCAGGATCAGCAGCGCCTCAAGCCCCACATTACGGTCCAGAATAAGGTCGATCCGGGCGTGGCCCGCGCCCTTCATCAGAAGCTACTGGCGCAGTTCGAGCCATTTGAGGCCGTAGGTACTGGCCTACACCTCTGGGCCTACCGCAACGGGCCGTGGGAGAAGCTACGGGAGTTTCCGTTCAGCAGCGAAACGCTCAACAAGTAAAAGTGGTCATGCTTTGACTCAGCATGACCACTTTTCCCAGTACTCTATTTGGGTTTACATTACTTTTTGCGGGCCGAGATGGTGTGCGTCAGGGACTTGAACTGGCCTATGGCCGTTTCGAAATCCTGACGGGCTAAGCCCTGCATAGCCACGGCGGTGTTGCCAATGATAGTCACCTGCTGATACAGCAGTACGCGCTGGCCCTGCATCTGCCCAAACCCTTCCGTCTCGTAGGTCAGTAGGTCGTTGATTTTCGACGACGACATTTTGCGGGCCGTAAAACCCGTAAAGCCAAACCGCGTGAGGGTGCTCAGCAGCTCGTTGCTGATGTCGGCGGCCGTGAGGGAGGGGTTGTAGGGCAAGGGCGTTACGGTAAGCAGGGGCTCCATGCCGTAGTCGTCCTTTTTCTGGCCACCCAGGGCATACACGTAGAGGTTAGACGTGGTTTTGGCAAAAGCCAGCGGCGACTTCTTTTCATCGAAAGCAAAGACGGCCTTTGCGAAAGGGTCGGAGGCCAGATTCTTCTGATACGTGGCCGAGAGCAAGGCCTGACGGATGGCTGTTCCGGTCGTTGCATCAGCAGTTGGGTACACTCCCACCAGCTGCACCGCGAAGGTAGAATCGCCGAACATAAGCTGCATTGACTCCTGGGTGGGCGAGTTCTGCACCCGGGCTAGCCGGGCCGGGTAGCCCTGCACCGTCAGTTCCTCAAACGCCAGCACCTTCAGCCCGCGCGCCTCAAACCGAGCCTTCCCGAAGGAAGCCGCATTTCTGAAATAATTACTGCCCGTCAGGTCGTACACCTGAATAGCTGCGTCGCCTTTTCGAACGCCGGTAAAGCCTGGCGCGGGCCCGAACCCCTCGGGCGGCACCAGCACTACGTGCGTGCCCGGCACCAGCCGCGGCACCGCCGCCGACTGTGCAAGCGCAGCCCCCGCCGAAATGGCCAGAAATCCGAAAATCAAAAAAGGTGCAAAAAAACGCGTCATATTCATGGCAAACAAAGAAAAAGCCCGCTGCACCTTTTCAGGTGCGCAGCGGGGCGCAAGGTAGGCAGGAAATGACGGGGGCACTATTTCCGGCCGGGCCTAGGCCAGCACAGGATGGAGAGCCACAAAGTTGAGCAGGAGTTGCATGAGGGCCGGACTGGCATTGCGCGCGCGCGGCAACGGGAACAAGGGGTTCTCGGGGTCTACGTAGCCCGTGATGCGGCGCAACTCTTCGGGCATAGCCGCTACAAAGCCCATGCTCCAATCAGGGAACTGCCGGCCGGCCACGGGCATATCCACCAGCGTCAGGACTTGGTGGTGGCGGGAGTCCTGGCGAATGAGGGCATACAGGTCGCGTACTACTTGCTCCTCGCCTTCCAGCACCTGCACCACGCGCCCATCGGCATACAGCAGAATTCCGGTAATTCGCAGACGGTGATTCTTGGCGCGGGCCTGCACCAGCAACTCCGTCAGCTGCTCCTGGGTGGGCAGCGTGATGAAGCGGCTGATGTACACAATCTGATGGATATTCATGGGAAACAGGGTAATAACCGTCGGGTATAACTTCGGCTAGCGCATTACCGTTCCTTGCCGGAGCTAGCTGAGCCGCCCGTATGTTTGCAGCCTGGTCCTACATCTCACCCTAATATACTGACTATGCGCGCGCTGCTACTAATTGATATTCAGAATGATTTTTTGCCCGGCGGCTCCCTCGCAGTGCCCGGCGGCGAGCAGATTCTGCCTTTGGTAAATGAATTGCAGCCGCAGTTTGAGCTGGTAGTTGCTACCCAGGACTGGCACCCGGCCAACCACCAAAGCTTCGCCAGCCAGCATAGTGGCCGCCAGCCGTTCGAGCAAATTGACCTGCACGGCCTCCCGCAAACCCTCTGGCCCGACCACTGCGTGCAAACCACGCCCGGCGCCGAGTTCAGCGCGGCTCTGGATCAGCACCGCATTGAGGCCATCTTCCGCAAAGGCACCAATCCGGAAATCGACAGCTACAGCGGCTTCTTTGATAATGGCCACCGCAAAAGCACTGGCCTAGCCGATTACCTGCGCGGCCGAGGGGTGCAGGAAGTGCATCTGTGTGGCCTAGCCGCCGATTTCTGCGTGAACTTCTCCGCCCTCGATGCCCTGCAGGAAGGCTTTTTAGTGGTATTCCGGGAGGAGGCTACCCGGGCTATTTCGGCGGAAGGCTACGCGCAGGCCCGCCAGGAGCTGCAGCGGCGCGGCGCCCACATGCTGAGTCGCTAGGCCACTCTACGCTAACCTTTCAGCCCTATTCAAGGTACAGAAGGGCATTTGCGCTACGCTGGCCTCCTGCAGTGCGGATTTTTCCTATGCTCGAATATTTCTCTGACCTTCCTGAGCAGCTGCGCATGTGGCTGCAACCCATTGGCGTGGTGTTAGGAAGCCTGCTGATCGGCCGTCTGCTGAAATTCATCATCTTCGGTATCCTGAACGCATACAACCGGCGCAAACCCGTACTGCTGGCTCAGTCGGTGGCCCGGCACCTGAACGCGCCTAGCGGGTGGTTTTTTCCGGTACTGGTTCTATCGTTCCTGCTACTACTTACGGGTCTAGAAGCGCGCCCGCTGGAAGTGGCGCGCCGGCTGGTAGAAACCGCTCTGCTTATCACGTTTGCCTGGGGCCTGGTCAAGACCGTGGACGTGATTCAGGACCTGGTGGAAGACCATTACCGTCTGGCCGAAGCCGATAACCTGCGGGTGCGCAAGCTTTTCACCCAGCTGCAGTTCGTGAAGAAGCTGGCCGTTACGCTCATCATTTTTGTAGCCGTAGGCCTGATTCTGATGAGCTTCGCCACGGTGCGCAAAATCGGGACAGGCCTACTAACCTCCGCCGGTATTGCCAGCGTGATTGTGGGCTTTGCGGCCCAGCGCTCCATCAGCAACCTGCTGGCCGGCTTCCAGATTGCCTTCACGCAACCCATCCGGCTGGATGATGTGCTGGTGGTAGAAGGCGAATGGGGCCGCGTGGAGGAAATAACGTTTACGTATGTAGTGCTGCGCATTTGGGACGAGCGGCGCCTGGTACTGCCGCTTAATTACTTCATCGAGAAGCCCTTCCAGAACTGGACGCGCAGCACTTCCCAACTGCTGGGCACCGTGTTTCTGTACACCGATTATACGGTGCCCGTCGAAATCATCCGGCAGGAGCTGCAGCGCTTCGTAGAAGGCGAGCCGCTGTGGGACCGGCGCGTGTGCGTATTGCAGGTAACGGACTCTAAGGAACGAACCCTGGAGCTGCGCTGCCTGGTAAGCGCCAGCAATTCCAGCCGAGCCTTCGATTTGCGGTGCGCAGTGCGCGAGCATTTAATCACGTTCATTCAGCAACACCACCCCGAGGCGCTGCCCAAAACCCGGAGCGTAGTAGACGCCCAAGACCGGCCATTCACGCTGGGGACAGAAGCCGAATAAAACCGCACAAAATAGGTTAGAAGCGAGTACCAATAAATTGGACTTTGCGCCGTACCTTTGCAGCCCGTAAGCGCCACCAAATCGGTAGTTTAGCCGATATACTTCTGTGCTGCGGACTGCCGTTTTCATGATCCAACTGGAATACTTCACGCCTACTGATTTCGATCAACTTATTGCCTGGATTGATACGCCCCATCTGCTCATGAACTGGTCGGGGCCGATGTTCAACTTCCCCCTCACTCACGACAAGCTCGACTGGTACGTGCAGGACACCAACCTGCTCGGCGAGTCGGATGTATTTATTTTTAAGGCCATTGATGCAGCCACGGGAAAGGTGGTCGGCCACATATCGTTGGGCAGCATCAGCGAGAAAAACAGCTCCGCACGCATCAGCCGGGTGTTTATCACGCCGGAAGCGCGGGGGCAGGGCTTTGCCCGTCAGATGCTCACACAGGCTCTGGGCTTCGGCTTCGAGCAACTCAAGCTGCACCGCATCGACCTGGGCGTGTATGATTTCAACAAAGCAGCTATTGCGGCCTACACCAAGGCCGGCATGCACCGGGAAGGCTGCTCCCGCGACATTCTCTTCTACCAAGGGGAATACTGGAGCCTGGTAGAAATGAGCATGCTAAAGCACGAATGGCAAGCTCAACAAGTAGTGGCCTAGTCGCAGAAGCACCAAAACTTGCACTTTACCGCGACAGATTCCACACGAATTTCCAAGCGCTACGTCTCAAGCAGGTAAGACGAGAGGCCTAGCACAATCCCGCCCGTTTATTCCAGCGAGAATAAACGGGCGGGATTGTGCTAGGCCTCTTCTGGCTTCAGGAATTTAAGTCCAGTACTGCACGGGCGCGTTGGGGAATCTTTGGCGCCACTCTTCGTAGAAGAACTGCCGTAGCGTGCGCATATCCTCGGGCTGATACACGTATTTCACGCCCCCAAACTTATTGCGCTTAATGGCGCGAGTAGACTCATCAAAATCCAGCGGCGTATTTGGGTACCATTGCTGCAGCACATCACGAGAGCCGGGTGTGAAGCGGTGCGTGATAAACTCCACCGTCAGGTCACACTTGAAGTCCAGCGCCTTGGCAATGCGGTCGAGCAGAGCCGTGTAGTGCTGGCGCCAGTCGGGAATCTGCATGATGGGCGCCAGCACCACGCCAACGGGGTATCCGCCCCCACCCTGCTCCTGCGGCAACGCGAGCTTCCGCAGCGCTTGCAGGCGCGCCTCAATGGAGGCCGTACCGCCTTCCAGACGCCGGGCTACCGGCTCGGCATTCAGGCTGATGCGGGCGCGCGTGTGGCCGTTGTGCGGCAACGTCAGCAGAGGTTCTACGTGGTCGTACTTCGTTACAAACCGCAGCTGAGCCGCTTCCCGGTTCCCAAAATATCGTATGCACTCGACCAAGCTCCCCGTAAGGTGCTCAATGTCCAATACATCGGTATAGCAACTCACTTCGAAGCTCGTCTGGCGGCTCGCCTGCTCATACGTAGCCGTGTTTTCGAGCAGCTGCGGCAGATTGGCAAATACCCGCACTACGGGTGGCCCCTGCAGGCTGCCGGCCAGATAGCAATACTGGCAATGCGCCGGACAGCCTTCCGCCAGGTTCATTTGCCAGTCGGCGGAGGGCGGAGTAGGCTGCAGGCGTAGCGCACCGGGCGGCGCTTTCACCACGGCCAGCGTGCTTTTGGCGTTGCGGTAGGTTTCGCGCGCATCTTCGCCCCGTAGGCCAGTCAGACGGTTGCTCTTGAGCACTTCAATAGGCAATCCGTGAGCGGCCACGCGCTCATATATCTGTTGGCCGAAAGGCTCCTTCAGCGCATCAGGCGTGAAGAGCACGCGCTTGGGCAGCCACAGCTTGGCGTTGTGCGTCAGCGGCTCCGGAGTAGGCCGGGGCGCCGGGTTCAAAACGGGTAAATCGAAGAGCTCCAGGGTCTGATTGATCATAGCTTTTTACAACGCTCAACCACCCCAAATAGCTCCCTCAGAATCTTTAATTCACCTGTTTTAGGCCACTTTTTTGCTGGCAAAGCACTCCAGGAAAGCAGTACTTCCCTGGAGTGCTCTGAGCTGTCTTTTCCTACTTATTCATCAGCTTGAAACGGGCATCCAGCTCTTCGCGCGAGGCTTTGCGGGCCTCTTCAGAAGTGCCGTAGCCAACCTCCTCTTCGCCAGCCGCTAGGCGGGCCAGCACCGAGTCGGCGAAGGCATCAACGGGCACACCAAACGTGTGTAGGCCAGGTCCGCCGAGGTCGGTATTAACGGCGGGCGGCACTATTTCCAGCACTCGGATAGGCGTGGCGGTCAGCTGGTGGCGCAGAGAAAGCGTAAAGGAATGGAGCGCTGCCTTGGTAGCGCTGTAAATGGGCGCGAAAGCTGCCGGCGCAAACGATAAGCCCGAGGTTACGTTGATGATAGCCGGATTCTGCTGCTGGCGCAAATGCTGAATAAACAGCAACGCCAAGTGCATGGGCGCCTCTACATTAATGGCAATTTCGTTTTGGTAATACGCCCAATCGGTAGAAACATCGTGCTCGGCTAGCTGCAGGCGCTGCTGAATGCCGGCATTATTGATGAGCACGTTCAGCGTCGGAAATTCCTTCTGCACCCAATGGAACAGGTCTTCGCGCTCCTCGGGCCGGGCTACATCGCACACGTAAGTATGCAGGCCGGGCAGTTGGCGCTGAGCAGCTTCCAGTGCCTCCGCGCGGCGTCCGCAGATTACCACTTGGCTGCCGGCCCGTAAAAAACGTTCGGCCAGGGCCAGGCCTATTCCGGTGGAACCACCGGTTATCAATACAGTGTTGTTGGCCAGATTCATACAGAAGTGAGGATTGTCGGTGGAGAGAGAACCGTAGACTACTTACCGGCCCCAAGGGGCTTTTGTTGTGGCCTACGGAAGCTTTTTAAGCGCCACAGTGCGAACTGCATCTGCTTTTCTTCGTGAAACAAAAGAGACCTTTTCTGACTTTCCCCGTACTTCGTAAGTCCTATTCCTGAACTACGCATGAGTACTACCGATAGCTCCGCCGCCCTTTCTGCCGATGTGGTATTGATTGGGGCTGGCATTATGAGCGCCACTCTGGGCATGATGCTCAAAGAGCTGCAGCCCGACATTACCATCGCCATTTTCGAGCGCCTCGATGTGGCTGCCGCCGAAAGCTCCGATGCCTGGAACAACGCCGGCACCGGCCATTCTGCTTTCTGCGAGCTGAACTATACCCCCGAAAAGCCCGATGGCCGCATAGATATTTCCAAAGCCATTGCTATTGCCGAGCAGTTCGAGCAGTCGAAGCAGTTTTGGTCGTATCTGGTGGAGAAGTACCAAGTGACGGGCGTTACGCGCTTCATCAACCATATTCCGCACCTGAGCTTTGTGTGGGGCGATAAGAACGTGGAGTTTTTGCGCAAGCGCCACGCGGCCCTCACCCAGTCGCCCCTATTCAAGGGCATGGAGTACACCGAGAACCACGCCCAAATGGAGCAGTGGATGCCCCTTGTGATGGACGGCCGCGACCCGCAGCAGCCCGTAGCGGCCACGCGCATGGATCTGGGCACCGACGTAAACTTCGGTTCCCTGACCCGTGGCATGTTTACGCTGCTCCAGCAAAAGCCCGGCGTGTCGTTCTACTTCCACCACGATGTGGACAAGATCAAGCGCAAGGAAGATGGCCGCTGGGGTGTGAAGGCCAAAGACCTGAGCACCGGCGAGACCGTCAAAGTCAGGGCACCGTTCGTGTTTATTGGGGCCGGTGGCGGCTCGTTGCCGCTGCTCATCAAATCGGGCATTCCGGAAGGACAAGGTTTCGGCGGTTTCCCCGTGAGCGGGCAGTGGCTGAAGTGTGTGAACCCCGAGGTAATTGCCAAGCACCACGCTAAAGTGTATGGTAAGGCTTCGGTCGGCTCACCGCCCATGTCGGTACCGCACCTGGATACGCGCGTCATCAATGGTAAGCAAGAGCTACTATTTGGGCCTTATGCCGGCTTCAGCACCAAGTTTCTGAAGAAAGGCTCCTATCTCGATTTGCCGCTCTCAGTAAAGCTGAGCAACATGCGCCCCATGATTATTGCGGGCCTCAAGAACATGCCGCTCACCAAGTACCTGATTAACCAGGTGCGCCAGTCGCCCCAGGACCGCCTTGCGGCCCTGCGCGAGTATCTGCCCGAGGCGCGCTCCGAGGACTGGCAGTTGGAAATAGCCGGCCAGCGCGTGCAGGTCATCAAGAAAGACGAAAAGCAGGGCGGCGTGCTGGAATTCGGCACTGAAGTAGTAGCCGCCGCCGATGGTTCTATTGCAGCCCTGCTGGGTGCTTCACCGGGCGCTTCTACCGCCGTGAGCATCATGATTGGGCTTGTGAAGCGTTGTTTCCCGCAGTTCGCCAACACGCCCGAGTGGGAAGCAAAAATGCGCGAGATGATTCCGTCCGTAGGCCAGTCGCTGAACGATAACCCGGCCCTGGTAGAGCAGCTCCGCGCTCACACTAGTGCAGTGCTCGGTCTCAATGAGCCAGCTGAGGCAGTAGCAAAGTAGTTGCTGCCGATAGAAAATAGCCAGAACGGCCGCCTGTAGATTTATAGGCGGCCGTTCTGGCTTTATGGCATCTGAGGAGCCTAGGCCACCTTTTCCGGCAGAAACACTTCGGCAAGCATGCACCGGACGCTGCCGCCCCCAATGGTTTCAATGGTCGGAATAGCCAGCGGCACCAGTTCGGCGTACTGGCCTAGCGTGTGCCGTTGCGCTGGCGTAAGGGCATCGAAGGCGCTTTGCGACATAGCCAGCAGTTCCTGCCCCTCAGCAGGCTGCAGCGTGAGCATATTGCCGGCAAAGCGCGTTACCTGCGCCAGTGAAATATCTACGATTTCGTGGCCAGTAGCCGCCAGAGAGTCCACCACCGCGGTGCGCTCTGCCGCGTCCCAGATACTTTCCAGACATACCACTGCAAACTGAGCGCCTATGCACATCATGACGTTGGTGTGATAAATGGCCTGGCCTTGTAGATCAGCGGCGTGGAATGCAACCGGCCGGTAGGCCAGTTGGGCGCACACCTCCTCGAACAACGCCGCATCCGTGCGCGGCGACAGGCAGGCGTAGGCCACTCGGTTTGGATGATCGAAGAGGATGCTGCCCGTACCCTCCAGAAACCGTTCCTCCTGCTCTGCCCCCGATAAATCCAGTACTTCCCGAATGGCAAATGACTGACCTAGCGCCGCCAGAATATCGGGGCGGCGCTCCAGTCGGCGGTTGGGCGCACACATAGGATAAAGTACTGCGCGGCCATCGGGATGCAGCGTGAGCCAGTTGTTGGGGAAGATCGAATCGGGCGTATGAGGCTCGGGCGTATCCTCAAATACCAGCACCTGCACGCCTTTCGCCCGCAACGTAGCCACAACCCCATCGAACTCGGCGTAGGCCTGTTGCTGCACCGTTTGCTCCGTCAGGCCTGCGAGTGGCTGCTGAAAGTGGTTGGATGCGGCCGTTTCAGCATTAAAGGAAAATCGCACCGGACGAATAAGAAAAACAGTGGCTGCTGCTTGCATGGGCTCAACATAAACGAGTATGCGTGCAAAGAAACACTCTTCCAGGATTCCGGAAGGCCTGTCCGGCATGCTGTAGTAAACATCTGGCGTGAGTAGCGTCCCGTAGCCCCATTTCGCAGTCTGTAGTAGAAATGAAAAAGCGGTAAATTAGGCCATTCCTCGCCTGTCATATTCTATCTTCTATGCGTCTACTTCTTGTACTGGGCTTTATGTTGCCAGCCGCCATTTGCTATGGCCAGCAGCCTAATATTGAGCAAGTTGGAGCGGCTGGCCAGGCCAACCTAAATGCGCTGGCCGCCGGCTCGCCGGCTGTGCTGCCCAGCGGACCTACCAACGAAATTATTGGTTCTCCCTACGCCGATCCGCGTTGGTTGCCGGCTCAGCTTATCATGAAAAATAGCGTACCGCTGGCGCCTGTACCGTTGAAGTACGATGTATTCAACAAGCGCTTGCTCATGCGCCTGGTAGACCGACCCAAGGATTCCCTACAGCTCGACGACCGGCTACTGCTGAAGTTTATTCTGCAGGAGCCCGCTACCGGCACCACTCCGGCCCGGCAGCGCCCCTTCCGGCGGTTTACGGAGGCGCCCATTGCGGGGCAGCGCACTCAATTTGTAGAAGTGCTGCACGAGGGCAAATACACGCTGCTAAAGCACTACGCCAAACTGCTGCGCAAAGCCCCGACCGGCGCCTACAGCAACGGAAGCCGTTTCGATGAGCTGGAAGATAAGCCTACGTATTATATGCGCCGGCCCGATGGCACACTTTTACCGGTCAAGCTGACGGTCAAGCAGTTGCAGGCCACCGCCCCGGAACTTGCCAGCGCTCTGAAAACGGTACCCGGTGCAAAAACGGCCAAAACCGACGCAGAATGGAGCGCCGTACTCAAAGCCATCGACCCGAAGCCTTAGGCCTAGGCTTACCTGATTCCAAATACCACGAGCTCAGATTGTAATGCACAGCCTGGGCTTATCATTACCTCTTGATGGCCATAGGTTTACAGGTACGATAGCCACCAGTAGGAATGTTGATGCCTGAAATTACGATACCACCGGCACGGCCAGTATAACGCCGCAATTACCAGCAGCCACACTACATAAGCGCGCAGTAAACTGGGCTGATAGGCGGCGGGCCAATCTTTGGAAGAGGTAAACCCGAGATTTATGGGGGTGCCAAATGCCAGCCGGGTCCAGACCCAGGCGCCGCCGCTAATGAGCAGCAGGTGCAGCAGGTAGTAGAAAAACGGCACCTGACCAAAGGTGCTCAGCCACCGGCTTAGCCGCCCCGACGCAGTTTCCACCCAACTCAGCAGCAGCAGCGCCACGCCCAACGTGAGGCTAATAAACAGCAGCGACGGCGGATACTTTGTTACGTTCAGGAAGGAGGCTATGCTGTAGGCCAGTCCGCGCGGCTGTACGCTCCAGGGCGCCGGGTCGCCGTATAGGTTGGAGGCACGCAATACAACAAATAGCAGCAAGAGGCCCAAACCAGCAAGCCGCAGCCACCGCTGACGAACTGGCAGCGGCTGCCGAAACCACGGCCCTACCAGGTACCCCGCCAGCATCACGCCCAACCACGGCCCAATGGTGTAGGCCACTAAAAAGGACGTCAGGTGCGGGACCGGAAACACAAAGGGACTGTTGTGCAGCAGAGCCGGCACCAGTGTGCCAGCCGTAACGGGCTGAATGGCTGGCAACAAATTATGCAACAGTACTATGCATGCAGACAGTACGGCCAACACAGCGCGGGGCAGCCAGATAAGCCCAGCTAATAGCATCATGCCCCACCCTATGGCCCAGATTACCTGTAGCAAAACCAGCTCGTAGCCCCAGGTAAGAAACAGGCTGATTACCAGCATTTCCAGAGTTACCAACCACAGTCCTCGCGTGAACAGGAAGCGGCTGACGCGCCCCCGGTTCGGCTGCTTTTGTTGGTACAGGAATATGCTCAGGCCCGACAGAAACACGAAGGTAGGCGCACAGAAGTGGGTAACCCATCGCGTGAAAAAGAGCAGCATAGAGGCCTGTGCGACATCCTCGGGGCGCACTGGCGTTGGGCTCCAGAATTCGCGGATGTGGTCCAGCGCCATCACTACCATCACTAGCCCCCGGACAATATCAACGGCCTGTACCCGGGTTCTAACCGTTGGAGAGGTTTCGGAGGTGATGGCTAAAGCAGGTGCGGAAAGGTGCTCCATAGGAAAGCAAGCTGATGCTGAGGGGTATATCGTACTCAAGGTAATCACCTTGTTCTACTCCAAAAGCTCAACCGGTAAATTCCTTTGCCTCTTGCTAGGCCAGGGCTATTCCAGTACAGACAGGGCACAAAAAAAGGAAGCATGCCCGTGGGCATGCTTCCTTTACTTCTTCAGACAAGAAGGAGAACTAAGCGCGACGTACTTTAACAGCGCTCAGGCCCTTACGGCCTTCTTCTACTTCGAACTCAACCTTGTCGTTGTCGCGAATTTCGTCGATGAGGCCCGTTACGTGAACGAATACATCTTGGCCGGTAGCGGCGTCATTGATGAAACCAAAACCTTTGGTTTCATTGAAGAATTTAACGGTTCCTGTTGACATGATGCTTAGGAATGGAATGAAAAAATAGCAACTGGCAACGGAACCCTACGATTATTCAGCACGCGAATTGATGGTAGTGACACGAGGCAATTTGCCTTAACGATGTAAAGGTAAGGCTTTATTTTGATTAGGCCATGCAAGACATAGCATTCCGAACTGAGCATAGGCCACTCTTCTTACCTGCAGCCTGCCTTTTGCCGAATTACCAACGGCTGCCTGGTACAGGGTAGCTACGCTTCAGCTTCATGGAAATCAGAGAGTAAGCCAGGAGTAGGCTTCTTGGCCCAGGCACGTTGTAAGGCTTTGAAAGGAATTATCATACACCATTCCAGCAGCCAGGAATCTGTTCAGTCTTCCTGAATAGGCTTGGCGGACTTACAGCAATGGGGCAGCGCTGCCGACAAATGACTTGAGAAGCATGAGCATGCCCTCCCCTATCTCGGGTAAGTGGGCATCCAGAAAATTAGCGCGGTAAGGGTCGATATAGCCCGTCAGGCGCACGAAGTCTTCGTCAGAAAGTTTCTGAAAACCCATAGACCAATCTGCAAATACGCGCGCTTGGATGGGGCCGTCTGAAAGCGTGATGATGTGGGTGTGGCGGTAATCGGTTTGGATGGTGGCATACATCTGCTGCACCACGGCTTCCTCGCCTTCTAATACCTGCAGGTACTCTCCATTGCCGTAGAGCAGCAGCCCCGTAATTCCTAGCCGGCTATTATGCATTCTCGACTGCTGGAGCAGAAATTTCAGCTCCGCGATGGTGGGCTGCCCTACGGCACTGCTCTGGTAGACGATATGATGCATAACTTCAGCAGTATGCCCCGACGCGCGCGGTAATCGCGCTTCCAAAACTCATCTACCCCTAAAAGGCTGAATGTCAAGTATAAATTATTCAATCGAAGCAAAAGAAGCAAGCCAAATAGGTAATTTATACACTTGATTTTTTGGCTACGGGCTCCGGCTATGTTGGGCTGATGTCTCACAAAGTATACCCGCGGTACCACTCAAAAGCCGCATGTATTTCGCCAAGGTGTTTCTTTCATCCTCCTTGCCACCGACTATCGGGCATAACTTTCCAGATAGCGGAACGGTATTACACAACCCGGCACTGGCCTGGGGCAGGCAAGCTCATGCCTAGGCCACCAGAATAAGCCGTTGAAGCTTTCAGCAATCTGAATACTATGCATCCGAATACTGCAGCAAATACCCCAGACCGTAGTTCTTTTACTCCTTCCACGCCAGGAACCATTGTGCTGGCGGGGGCAACCGGCGCGCTAGGCCTGCTCATTACCCACCACCTCCGGCGGCGCGGAGCCACGGTGCGGGCCTTGGTGCGGCCGGGGGCTAGCACCCGACCTGAGGCTGAGTCGTTGCAGTTGCAAGGAGTGGAGGTGGTGGAAGTAGATTATAACAATCTGGCAGACCTTACGCAAGCCTGTACTGGTGCGGCCTGTGTGATATCAGCGCTATCTGGCCTGCGAGACGTGATTGTGGATATGCAGACGCAGCTGCTGGAAGCGGCCGTAGCAGCCGGCGTGCCTCGCTTTATCCCTTCCGACTTCTCCGCCGACTTCACCCATCTGCCGGAAGGCTCCAACCGCAACTTCGACTTTCGCCGGGAATTTCAGCGGCGGCTCGATGTGGCCCCCATTCAGGCTACTTCCATCCTCAACGGCATGTTCATGGATTTGCTGACCGGCCAGGCGCCGGTGGTGTTGCAAGGGCCGCGCCGGGTGGTGTACTGGGGTGATGCCGACCAGCCCCTAGACTTCACTACCATGGTAAACACCGCCGAGTTTACCGCTGCCGCTGCCTTAGATGCTACCACGCCCCGCTACCTGCGCGTGGCCGGTGAGGTGGCCAGCATTCGGGGGCTACAGGCCGCGGCCAGTGCCGCTACCGGCAAACCGTTCAAGCTGTTCCGGGTAGGTGGCCTAGGCGTGTTGGCTACGATGATCAAGGTCACTAAAACCCTCATGCCCGCCGAAAAGGAGGTGTTTCCGCCGTGGCAAGGCATGCAGTACCTGCACAACATGTACAGTGGCCTAGCCAAACTGGCCGAGCCGCTCGACAACAGCCGCTACCCCGATATCCGCTGGACGAAAGTGCAGGAGTTGCTGGCGAATCGATAGTAGCCAAGGCTTCACATCCTCAACCCTGCTGCGTAGTAGTGCTTCATAAATTTTGCTTTATTGAAGCCGCTATGAAGACTCTTGCACTCCTAGGCCTAGTACCCGGTTTGTTGCTGACGCACGCGGCCGCATCCCAACCATCTGCTGCTCGTCAGCCGAAGCCGGGTACGGCCGTAGTGCGAGCCGGCAACCCGGTAGTTTCGGGTTGGTATGCCGATCCGGAGGCCACTATTTTCGGTAAGCAATACTGGATATACCCTACCTACTCGGCGCCCTATAAGGAGCAGGTGTTGCTGGATGCGTTTTCGTCGCCTGATCTGGTGCACTGGACCAAGCACCCGCGCATACTCGATACGGCGGATGTAAAATGGGCGCGGCGGGCCATGTGGGCGCCGGCCGTAGTGAAGAAAGGCGGCAAATACTTCCTGTTTTTCGGGGCGAATGATGTACACGAGGGCGAAGTGGGCGGCATTGGCGTGGCCGTGGCCGACCGTCCGGAGGGCCCGTTTAAAGATTATCTGGGTCAGCCGCTCATCGGCAACATCCACAACGGTGCCCAGCCCATCGATCAGTTCGTATTTCAGGACAAGGATGGGCAGTATTATATGATTTATGGCGGCTGGTCGCACTGCAATATTACGCGCCTCAAGCCCGATTTCACCGGCTTCCTCCCCTTCCCCGACGGCTCCACTTACAAGGAAATTACGCCGCAAAACTATGTGGAAGGCCCCATCATGTTCCGGCGCCAGGGCAAGTACTATTTCATGTGGTCGGAAGGCGGCTGGACCGGGCCTGATTACGCCGTGGCCTACGCCGTAGCCGACTCGCCGCTAGGCCCTTTTCAGCGGGTAGGCAAGATTCTGCAGCAAGACCCCGCCGTGGCTACCGGCGCCGGCCACCACTCCGTTGTTCAGGTGCCAGGCACCGATGAGTGGTATATCATCTACCACCGCCGCCCCTTGGGCGAAACCGACCAAAACCACCGCGTCACTTGCATCGAGCGGATGTATTTCGATCAGCAGGGCCGCATTCAGCCGGTGAAAATTACCCAGGAAGGTGTAGCGACGCGGCGTTTGCCATAACCGTTTTCTACTCTTGCACCGATAAAGTGGCCGGCAATGATTGGCGTAGACGGTCGCTGCTGAAGGTAAAGCGCACAGAGTCGTTGCCGCAGTCTATATCGGTAATGTAGCTCGTTGCCCAGAGAAACTTCTGCGCCCGCACTGGTCCAAAAGCCGACCAGGGAATAAACAGCGGCGGGTGGCCTACGAAGAAGATTTTCCAAGTAGTTAGCCACACACCTTCGGGCGTGATACCAGCCCTCACGGAGTTTTTGTAATTCGCCACGCCAATGCGCAGGTAGGCCAGTAGAATCCGCTCTACGCTGGCCGGCACCTCAGCCACGGCATATTGCTTGGCTAGGCGGTGCCAGCCCATCCGCGACACCAGAAAGCTGATCAGGCAAAACAAACCCACAAAAGCGGGCAGTAGTAGCAGCGGAAGCCAAGGCACAATAGGATGCATGCTCCCGGCATACGCGTTCAGCGGGCAGGAGTTGAAACGGGCAGTAGGTAGGCCTATGCCTTTCGGCGGTTTTCACAGCAGCTACGCACCCATGGCCAGGCCCCTAAACGCAAGCAGAATTCTGCAACGCCAGGAGTAAGATGAGGTTCTACTAGTTAACCAGCTACCAGCCAATACCAGTGTTTGCTTAGCAAGGAGAAAAGAACACCACTTCCTGTAAGCGGCCTTTTCTGAACAGCAGAATCAATGAGTCATCCATCATCTCGCCCTTGTATTCAAAGGGCAGACTCATTTCTTCGCCCCGCTGGCCCGACGCTGGTTTCTCGGCTTCCTTGGCAGATAGGGGGTAAAAGCGACGCACATCTTCCAGTGTGGTATTCTGATCGAGGATAAGTTTCCCCAGCTTGCCCTTGAATTTGCCCGTCGTGACATCGAAGCTATACAGGATGGCTCGCGTGCCGTTTACTTCGTACATGGTGTTCCCATAGTACCACCAGTCGCCTTCGGGACTTGTTTCGGTGGCGAAGTATCCTCCGCACTCTACGGCTCCCTTCTTTATGCTATCCGGCCGCCCCAGTTGGCGCTCCAACAATTGGGTGGTAAGCTCCCGGTGCCGTAGGCCATTGACGGTCAGCATCGTATCCTGTATCCGCTCGGGGTTAGTTGCCGCTAGGCCACTCTCCGGCGCCGGCCCTGAGTTAGGCGCCTTCAGCGCCGCCACCTCTTGTGCCACCGGCGGGGTTGAGTTACTCTGGCAGGCGGTCAGGGCCAATAGCCAAGTCGAGAAGAATATGGTTGAGTTCATAAACATATATGGGTGTAAATGGGCTGTTTCAACTATCAGGAGGCCTTTATAGGGTATTTTCTGGTGGGAAAAGGCAGGGGCAACCCGGCATCAGGGGGTTGGCTTGCTGTGGTGGGTTGTTGTGTCAATTTTAACCGACTGTAGGGTGGTGTAGGCCTGTTCGGCGAGGCGGCCGCAATCGGCCTGCTTGCATTCAAAGTGCAAGGCCACTTCCCAACTGCGCAGGCCGGCCTGCACTACGGTAGTGGCCGTCACCTGTTCATAGGGCTCTGCTATCAGATTGGAGCCGCCCACAAACGACACGACCGAAAACGTCCGGCCATTGATTACTTGCAGCTTTTTAGCTTTCAGAATCGGCGCGGCACCGCCCTTCAACTTGCTTACCTCACCCCAATACCGGATTCTTCTGTCAACCGCCGCAAGGCTTTCTTCTGCGCTGCTGCTTTGTTGGGTAGAGATGGTGAGCCGGTCCAGGGTGTCGCGGCAGTACGTGCCCTCCCGCTTGTAGAATCCCGATTCCTGCAATAGGCACCCGCGAGAACTGACAAAACGGTATTTCGCTTTGTGGCCCATTGGCGTATCCGACTCGTCGATCCAAGTGAGCAGGGTATCGTATTTCGCTGGCACATGCAGCGTGATGCTACCCGTGGGCATCTGCATCGCTGGCCAAGTTTTAAACGTGACGCTCCGCTTCACAAAGCCGGTAGGTACTACTGCTACTTCCTGCTTCGGTGAGGAGCAGGTGACCAGAAAGAGCAAGGAGAGAAACGCTACTATTCGCATGAGGAGCCAAGGAGTCAGGAGCCGTTGCAAACTAAGCGTATTTGCCCGTCTCCCCACAAACCTTCACACTGTGCCCTCCCTTATTTTCCAGTTGCGCTGGCTTACCTTGAGGTAAGCACACGAGCGCCACTCCTATCGAAACGCCACCGGTACTGCACCTAAAACGAACAACGCCGCCCAAGTTTCCTCGGGCGGCGCTGTAACGGTTTACCGCTGATGCGGCAACAAAAAGGCAACTTTCATTCAATACGAAGCCCGAACCATAAGCTCACTTCAGTTGAGCGGATAAAAAAGACCGTTATGCTTGATCTAGCGTCCGCTTGCCAAAGCATCTCTCCTGCTTCGTTGCGGTGGCCTAGGCCAGGTAGTTAGTCAGAGGTAGAGATGCTTCGACTGCGCGGACGCCAGATCAAGCATGACGTTTTGTAGTTTCCGGCAGTGAGCTACTCGGCGGTTACTTCAGCTGAATGCCTTGGTCGGCCATGGCTTGCTCCTGCTTGGCGTGGTTGGCCAGGAATTCTTTGTGCTGGGCATCGGTGCGCTCGGTGCCGAGGCTGGCCAGATGCTCACGCAGTTTATCAGCCGGCATATCGGCGCCGTATGAGGGGGTGCCGGGCTGCTGCCGCCACGACTCGTGCAGCGTGCCGTCGTCCACGGCGTCGAAGCCCAACTCCTCTACCAGCGCCATCACTTTCTGCTTGGCGGCGGCATCGTCGGAGGCTACGGGCAGGGCAATGCGGCCGGGCGTGCCGGCGGGCTGGCCTTTGCCTTCGAGGTGGTGGGCGTAGATATTGTTAAACACCTTCACTACCGGGCGGCCCAGGTGCTGCTGCACCCACTCGCTCTCGGTCAGGTCGCCGGTTTCCAGCTCGGGCATCTTGCCGTCGCGCAGCATGGGGTAGTAGTTGCTCGTGTCGATGATGGGCACCTCGGCCGGTACGCTCGCGAACAGGTCTTTGGGCAGGTCGGGGATGTTTTTCAGCGGAATGGTTACCACGATGATGTCACTGCCGCGGCGGGCCACTTCTTCGGCCGTAACGGGCGTAGCGCCGGTTTTCTGGGCCACGTCTTGCAGCGTCTCGGGGCCGCGGGAGTTGGCAATGTAAACGGAGTGGCCTAGGCTGGTAAGCCGCACAGCGAGGGCGCTGCCGATGTGGCCGGCGCCAATAATTCCGATGTTCATAGTTGGGAGTGTTTAGTTCGAGCGCCGTTGATGTGCCAGTGCAGGGAGGTAAACAGCGAAGGCGGGTGTTTTGCTTTTTTCTTCTTGGGTGAGGCTTAGAATGAACAACGCCACCGGAGCGGAGTTCGGGCGGCGTTGGTGGTAGAGGTAAAATCCATGAAAAATCCGATGTAAGCTATTAAAGCCAGTATTCACTGGTCCATATCCCACCTTGCTGTATAGTGAGGAGTGGTTCAGGGTTAAATCTATTGTTGTCTTCGATTCTTGTGCCTTCACTTAACACTACCACTTGCTTACCTAACAGCTTAGATATACTTGTCAAGTAATGTATTAACTGCAAATGATCATCCGGCTTCTTGAATTCCCTTGGGTCGATGTCTCCGTCAATAATATCCTCAGCCAGAAAGAAACACCTGATTTGGATATCACCGACAAAAATTCGCGCCAATGGCCAGTTCTCTGCATCCACATTATTCCAACATTCTAGAACAGCTGCAAAGTCTATTTTCTCGTGTTCTTGCTCGTTTGTATATCGAAATACGACTTTGTAGTTAGTATTGATAAAGTCGACCCACATGTACCAGTCATCACAATTGACATCCAGTACATAGGTATCCGGCAAGGAGCCATCTAGGGTGTAGATATGCTCCTTTACCTCTTCCCAGCTTAACTCTGCTACGTTGACTTGCATATAATTCGCCATAAAACTTACTCCCGTCCCGGAATCTTCACCCCGCGCTCCTCGGCTACCTGCTGGGCCAACTCGTAGCCGGCGTCGGCGTGGCGGAAGACGCCCATGCCGGGGTCGGTGGTGAGGACGCGGCGCAGGCGCTCGGCTTTTTCGGGGGTGCCGGTGGCTACTATCACCATGCCGGCGTGGGTGCTGTTGCCGATGCCCACGCCGCCGCCGTTGTGGATGGAAACCCAGTCGGCACCGCTGGCAGTGTTGGCCAGGGCGTTGAGCAGAGGCCAGTCGGCTACGGCGTCGGAGCCGTCGAGCATGCCTTCGGTTTCGCGGTTGGGCGAGGCCACAGAGCCGCAGTCGAGGTGGTCGCGGCCAATGACGATGGGCGCCGATACTTCGCCGCGGGCCACAAGGTCGTTGATGACCAGGCCGAATTTTTCCCGCTCGCCGTAGCCCAGCCAGCACACGCGGGCCGGTAGGCCTATGAAGGGCACTTTGGCCTGGGCTTTTTCAATCCAGCGGGCCAGCATCTTGTTGTCGGGAAAGGTTTCCAGAAGGGCGCGGTCGATGCGCAGAATATCCTGCGGGTCGCCGGAAAGTGCCGCCCAGCGGAAAGGGCCTTTGCCCTCGCAGAAGAGCGGCCGGATGTAGGCCGGTACAAACCCAGGGTACAGGAACTGGGCGCGCTCATCGCGCACTTGTAGGCCACCTTTCTCGGCCTGTCCGCGCAGGTTATTGCCATAATCCAGCGCAATGGATCCGGCAGCCTGCATGTCGATAATGGCCTGACAATGCTTCATGATGGAAGCCAGGGCCTGGCGCTTGAACTCCTCGGGGTGTTGCTGGCGCAGTTGCAGAACCTCATCGATGTTGCCTTCGGGAATGTAGTCCATCAGGTCGTGGGCGGAGGTTTGGTCCGTCACGATTTCGGGGCGGAAGCTGCGCTGCAGCAGCTCGGGCAGCACGGTGGCGGCGTTGCCGGTGAGGCCTACCGACCAGCCTTTGCGTTCGGCTTTGTATTGCGCGCACAGCTCCAGCGCGTGGTCTAGGTCGCGGGCCTGCTCATCTACGTAGCCTTCGCGCACCTTTTGCTTCACCCGGGCATCAATGGGCTCGATAACCAGACACACCCCATCGTTCATGGTAACGGCCAATGGCTGGGCGCCGCTCATGCCGCCCAGGCCCGCCGTGACGGTGATGGTGCCCGCAAGCGTGCCCGAAAAGTGCTTATCGGCCACGGCCGCGAAGGTTTCGTAGGTACCCTGCAAGATGCCCTGGGTAGCAATGTAAATCCAGGAGCCGGCCGTCATCTGCCCATACATCATCAGGCCCAGCTTATCCAGCTCGTCGAAATACTCCTGAGTGCTCCAGGCGGGTACCAGGTTGCTATTGGCAATCAGCACGCGCGGGGCGTGGGCCCAGGTGCGAATCACGCCCACCGCCTTGCCGCTCTGTACCAGCATGGTTTCGTCGGGTGCCAGGTTCTTGAGGGTGCGGACGATGGTCTGGTACTCTTTCCAGTTGCGGGCGGCGCGGCCGGCGCCACCGTACACAATCAGCTCATCATACACTAGGCTCACGGCGGGGTCGAGGTTGTTTTCGAGCATGCGCAGGGCGGCTTCGGCCTCCCAGGTTTTGCAGCGCAGCTGATTACCGTGCTGGGCTTTTACCGTTTCCTCAGGCTTGAACTCGTAGTACATCGGGCGTTTCGCCGGGTTTGCGGCCGCCGGTGTGGAGGTGGCACTGCGCTCTGGCGTGTGGTCCGATTGGCTGTTGGCTTCGAGGTTAAGCTCGGGAGTAGCAGGAACGAGGTGAGACATGGGCGGGAAAGGAAAGGGTGGATAACAGGTTGGGCTGGAAGATATAAGATTTTGGCCTCCTGAGAGTAGCGGGTAGTGGCCTAGGGCCTGGTTCCGTGGCTGGCAGGCCGAATTTGAACTGGAGGGCATCCACCTATAAACGCCCAACATTCAGCCTGACTACCAATTGATTACGTTTACAGAGTTTTCTCCTACTTATTCTGGCGCCTATGCAATATGTAAGCACTTATTTGCGCTACCT
This sequence comes from Hymenobacter gelipurpurascens, assembly GCF_900187375.1. Lineage (NCBI taxonomy): Bacteria > Pseudomonadati > Bacteroidota > Cytophagia > Cytophagales > Hymenobacteraceae > Hymenobacter > Hymenobacter gelipurpurascens. The sequence continues at coordinate 1,762,993 of NZ_FYEW01000001.1, forward strand.
GATTTTACTAGGCCTATTGGTACTGGGGGCCCTGAACCGGCAGGCATTAACCGCTCAGCAGCACCGTACGGCCACGCTCCGCCTGCGTGACCTGCACCTTACACAACGGCAGATACTCTCCTTTCGGGGTCCTGCCGCCGGGCCTGCTCCGGCTCCTGCCAGCCTACATCAAGCTTATCTGTATAAATAAACCCATAATTATGTATCCTAAATGGAGGGTTACCAAATAAAACTGAGGCGTATTAAGCACCAGATCTTCCGGCTGGAAAGTCTGGCATCTATCTCCAAACACCTCATTTCTATCCAACCTCACCATGAAAAAAGTATTGTTTCTTGCCCTGGCAGCCGCTTCTTTCTCTTTTGCAGCCTGCAACGGCAACCAGCGCGAAGGCGCTGAAAGCACCACCACCGAAACGTCGGAATCTACTTCATCTACCAGCGAAACCACTGTGCCCGCTGGCACTGGTTCCGACACGACTATGACCAACGATGGTGCTATGAACGGCTCTACCTCCGGTAGCACGGCGGGTTCTACCACTTCGGGTGGTAGCACGGCGGGCTCTACTGCCGGCGGCATGGGTACCACGGCAGGCACCACCACTACCGGCACCACGGCGGGCTCTACTACTGCCAGCACCACTACCGGCTCAACAGCTGGCACTACCGGTACCACCGCTCAGTAAGTACTACTGGCCTAGCGGCCTGAGAAAAGCCCTTTGCCACGCGGCGAAGGGCTTTTTGCATTTCCGACTTGCAATTTTCTGCCACTCTGCGTCCGCTTTCCCGTAGTAGAGCTATATACAAACTAGCCAATCCTATGAAACAGGTTGCTCCGGGTGTGCATCAGCTCACCATTCAACGCTTTGTAAATCTTTATTTTGTTGAAACTGGTACGCCCGGCGAGTGGGTGCTGGTGGATACTGGCCTACCCGGCTCCGAGAAAGCCATCATTGCCGCGGCCGATAAACTGTTTTACCCCGGCACGCACCCCGAAGCCATCATTCTGACGCATGGCCACATGGACCACGCCGGCTCGGCGCAGGCGCTGGCCGAGCATTGGAAAGTGCCCGTGTTGGCGCACCCCCTGGAAATGCCCTTCCTGACGGCCCGCGCCGTGTATCCGCCCGCCGACCCTTTGGTAGACAAAGGCGGTTCCTTGGCGTTTGTGGCGCGCTTTTTCCCGCCCCAGTCCTTCCAGCTCTCCGATTTTGTGCAGCCCCTGCCGGCCAACGACACCGACCCACCCTTCCTGCGCGACTGGCGCTGGATTCATGTGCCCGGCCATGCGCCTGGCCAGGTAGCGCTGTTCCGGGAGAAAGACCATACGCTGCTGGGCGCCGACGCCTTTGCCACGGCCAACCACGAATCGGTGCCGGAGCTATTGCTGCAACTTCCCAAAATCAGTGTAGCGGGGGCGCCGTTCAACTATAACTGGCAGCAGGTGCGGGAGTCGGTGCAGACGCTGGCAGCGCTGCAGCCCCAGGCTATTGGCTGCGGCCACGGGCCCGTTATTACGGGGCCGGAAGCGGCAAGTGGCCTACAGCGCCTCGCCGATGAGTTTCCGATGCCCGTCAGCGGCCGGTACGTGCAAGACCCCGCCCGCCTTGATGAGAACGGGGTGGCCTACCTCCCACCCGCTCCCGAAGACCCCATCCGGACGAAGTTTACTATTGCGGCCGTTGGTTTGGGCGCGCTGGTGGGCGTGGCCCTGCTCATCAAGCAGCAGCAAAAGAAAAAGCAGAACAAATACCCCAAGCCCTACTCCGATCCGGAGCGCATACCGCGCACCGGAAAAATGCCCGCTCCTATCGAACAGGAATATTTAAGTGATGAAGAGCTAGCCATTCCACTTTACATCGAATAAGCAAAACGGCCCGTGTAGTACACGGGCCGTTTTGCTTGAATAGAACATCTACCAGAAGTGGCCTAGGCCACTTCTGGTGGCTTCTAGCCTTCTTTTTTAGGTTCTGAAGATGATACTTTAGTCGGTTTCGCGCTTCCCTCTTGCTGCACTTCCACGCTGCCATTTACGGTACCCATACGGAGTTGCGGGCCGCCCTGGCCCAGCGTGGTCGTGAGGTTGTGGGGCTGCAGACTTTTGCGGTTGCCAGCGGCCAGTTGCGCCTGCACCCGCCCGTGTACCGTGCGGGCCGTAAGCGTGGCCGAGTAGGTGGCGGGCAGCTCGCATTTGATGCTTCCATTCACGGTATTCACGTCGAGGGCGCCGCCACTCCAGGTGTCGCCGGTGAGGCGGATGGTCAGGCCGCCATTCGTGGTGCTGCCCTTCACCTCACCGCCAACACCGGCCAGCGTCACGCCTCCATTCATGGTTAGGAAAGAGATGATGCCCTGCACGTTTTCGATATGAATACCGCCATTCTGGGCCTGCAGGCTGAGGCCGGTTTGCGTGGGCACGAACACCTCGTAGCTCACCGACCAGCCCTCGGTGGCACCGTTGGGACGAGCTGCCAGGAGCTTGTTGCTTTCACTGCTGATCTGTACAGAGGCTGCCAGGGCTTTGGCGGCCTCGGCGGTGGCGGCACGGCCTTCCACCAGGGCCTGCACCCGCACATCAGTTCCGCTCCAGCCCCGCACCGTGATGCTCCCACCGGGGCGGGCATCAAGGGTGAGCGGCGTGCCGGCAGCAGGCGCCGCCAGCGTGAGGGTGCGGATTTCGCAGAACTGCTTTTGCAGCGGATTCTTGGCAGTGAGGCCGGAGCAGCTCAGTGTGAAAGCAGGCACGGGTGCAGTCTGGGCCAGGGCAGCGCTGCTTGTCATCACTGACACAGCTATCAATAATAAGGGTAGTAGGGGTTTCATGGGCACAAAGATGGAGGTAGTAAATTAGGGGCGGAAGTGCAACTAACTGCTGGCATAGGCCACTTGGCTAGGCTCCTTTGCCGGCGGCCAGGCCCGTCAGGTAGGCGGTTATGATGGTGGCCCCCAGCCGGGCCGTTTGGTTGTCGCGGTCGAAGACCGGATTAAGCTCCACTACTTCAAACAGGCGAACATCGGCATGCTTGCCTGCCAGGAAGGCTGCTTGCGTAGCCTCGCGCGGCGTGAAGCCATCGGCGCTGGGCGCCGACACGGCCGGCGCGTAGGCTTCGGCGCACCCGTCTATATCGAAGCTCACAAATCCGACGCCATCAAACCGACGCAGGGCGCGGTCCATGTACTCGGGCATGCCATCCTTTTGCACGTGGCCTAGGGGCACGATATGAGCATTTTGCTGGTGCAGAAAATCAATATCTTCCCAGGTATTGAGGTTGGAATGCAGCCCGATTTCCGTGAACCGCTCTCCGAGCAGGAATCCTTCGCGCAGCAGCTTCCGGAAGGGCGTTCCGCTACTGAGTACCGCTAGCTTTTCCTTCACATCGGCGTGGGCATCGAGGTTGATACCGCTGACCGCCTGGCCGCCGTGGGCATCTACGAGGCCGCGCACGGTGCTGTAGGTGCCATCATGAGAGCCGCCCAGCACTACCACGCGGGGATACTGGCCTAGCAGCCGCGCCAGCTCCTGCCGAATGGCCTGGTGGTTGGTAGCGTGGTCGAAGTCATTGAGAGCCAAGTTGCCGGCGTCGGCTATGCGCAAGGCATCGAGGTGCACATTGTGCTCCAGGTTATAGGTTTTGTGGTAGCGCCGCAGCTCCCGCCGGATGGCATCGGGGGCACCCGCCGCGCCAGCCCGGCCGCCTTCCAGCACCGTTCCGAAATCAATCGGCAGGCCTACGAGGCACACATCCGCTTCCGGCAGCTCCGCCGTCGGCCGAATTAACTCTTTCAGGAAAGTCGCCATAGCAGAAGCAAGTAAGTTGGGACCGAAATGTAGTTGATTCCGGCAGGATGATGTTCAGCCGGGCGTTTGCCAGGCCAGGCAGGCTTCCTAGGCCAGTGTTTGCCAGCATGTGCTACCTTTCGGAATGCTCTTCCGTGTTCTTCTCCTGGCCTTGCTGTTGGGTAGCGCTCCAGCTGCCTGGGCCCAGCGCAACGCCGCGCCCATTCCTAAAGTGGCGCCCTCCTTCTTCTCTACCTACACGTACCTCTCCTACACCATTCAGGACAAGGCTACCAGCGCCGAGCCCATGGCGGCCCGCGGTGTAGGCGGCACGCTCACGCTGCGCCCCGATGGCACCTACCAGAAACGCCTGACGCTGGCCGGCAACGGCACCACAATGGCCTTTGACCAGGACGGACGCTTCACCTTCGCCGGCGACCAAATCACATTCAGCTACACCGACAAAAAAGGCCAGCCCCGCACCGATCAGGGCACGTTTCGGCTGCAGCCTGCCGCCCGGCTTCTTACCCTCACCCTCATTGCCTACCCGGCCGGCAACAAGGGAGTTTACACGCTGCGAGTGCAGTAAGTATTGGCCCCGCCCTTGGCCCCTAGCTCTCCAACGAAAACACTATGGCGTTGCCGATTTCACGGAGAAAACCTTTTGCATAATGCTTAGTCACGACTGGGTGCCTTGACGAAAATCAGAGTGTGCAGGTTCGAACTCTCCCCCTGTATCCCTTCCAAGCTTTCTTGCAGTATATACCCTTGGGCATAGAGCTTAGCAATAACTTCTTGGTAGCCAGTGGCAGCCGCAACCAGGTCTTTCTGCCTTGAACCGCTACCAAACTTGTAAAACTCAGGCTGGCCTGTGCCACGCACAACGGTGACCTCCACCGTTACCCTGCTCTCATAGATGCGCACTACAACTACAGCCGGGTCCTCGGCCACGGCCAACACGGGAGAGCTGCTCAGCACTACTAGGCAGCCCACGATATAGAATAGTTTTTTCATAGTGCGTGAAGGTAGCTGAACAGCAGTATCCAGGACTATTTCCTCTGCTGCATACTGGCCTAGCGGGGTCCGGCGCTGGCCTAGGCCAGTGGATTGCGCCCCGCCGGGCTTTCTGCTAACTTGCGGCCCCTTTCGGCCCCACTGGCGTCGGCTGGGCATTCACCATTTCACAACTCCACAAATTCACAGATAGATGGGACGCGCATTTGAATTCCGCAAAGGCCGCAAAATGAAGCGCTGGGACCGGATGTCCAAAGACTTTACCCGCATCGGCCGGGAAATCGTGATGGCCGTGAAGGAATCGGGCTCCAACCCCGATACCAACTCTCGCCTGCGCACGGCCATGCAGAACGCCAAAGGCGTGAACATGCCCAAAGACCGCGTAGAAGCCGCCATCAAGCGTGCCAGCTCCCGCGAAGAGAAAGACTACCAGGAAGTGGTATATGAGGGCTACGCGCCCCACGGTGTGGCCGTAGTTATTGAAACTGCTACTGATAACCCCACCCGCACCGTTGCCAACGTGCGCATGTACTTCAACCGCGGCAACGGCGCCCTAGGCACCGCGGGCTCCTCTGACTATACCTTCACCCGTAAGGGCGTGTTCAAGCTAGCCGCCGAAGGCCTCGACCTAGATGAGCTGGAACTGGAGCTGATTGACGCCGGCGCCGAAGACGTGTACGCCGATGAGGAAGAGGACGAGCACGGCAGCGTGAAGCACTACATTGTGGTAGAAACCGCCTTCACAGACTTCGGCCAGATGCAGAAAGCACTGGAAGAAAAAGCCCTGAACGTAGTATCGGCCCAACTCCAGCGCGTGCCCAACACCACCGTGCACCTAGAAGGCGACGAGCTGGAAGAAGTAATGAACCTCATCGAGAAGTTTGAGGACGACGACGACGTGCAGGCCGTGTACCACACGCTTGGCTAGGCCTATGCCATTTTGCATGACTCCGATTAAAATAAGAATGCTCCATATGGAGCATTCTTATTTTAATCGGAGGTTACATTTTATTAACACTTCTTTAAGAATAATCATGAAGTCAGTTTTACTTACTCTAGCATTCATGCTTGTGTATACATGTTCACATGCGCAAGCAACTCCAGAAGAAATAACTACTAAGTTTTTTTCTTTATATAAATCAGGCGACTCCAATAAGTCCGTAGACTATTTATTTACTAATAGTGATTTTTCAAAAGATATAGCAGATGGAATTGATGATTTGAAACGCCAACTGAAAAAGCAAATTGATGCTGATGGAAAGTTTTTAGGTGCAGATTTATTATCGAAGAGAGTAGCAGGCCCCAATTATGTTATATATTCTTATTTGGTAAGGCATCAGAGAGAACCTCTAACATTCAATTTTATATTTTATAAAGCATCGGACAAATGGCAATTACAGAATTTTAAATATCATAACAAGACTGACGAAGAGTTAGAAGAAGCCGTTAAAGTATACCACTCTAAAGCGAACAACGATTAAACATTTCGCATGCTATTCTCCTATAAAACCCTCTTCTTACTCGAAGCCGACACGTTTTCACTAGTGGAAATTAAACGGCTGAATATACAGAGTGATAACCCAGGCGAAGTGTATTTCTGGTTCCGATTCGACAAAGTAACCAGTGGCCTAGAACTATTGGAATTCGTTTCCATGAACAAGGACGGCGACGAGCAACAGCGGGAGTTCCTGCAGGGGAAGCTGCAGTTCAACCAAAGCAGTGGCACCTATTCTACTGCTGAAGACAGCTCCCTTCTACAGCTCAAAACAGCTGCCTCATTACCACTCGAGCTGGATGATGCCATTCAACGACATTTCATTGGAGCATAGTTACACAGAGGTTTATAGCACTACTTACATACTACTACTGTTCCCCACCTACTTCCGGCGTATCTTTGCGGCCCGTTGGCACCTTCAGTGTCGGCGGGCCGTTGTCTTACCTCGCTTAGCATTATCACCTCATGGCCACTCGTCTCAATAAATACATCAGTGAAAGTGGCGTCTGCTCCCGCCGGGAAGCCGACCGCCACATCGAGCAGGGCAACGTGTTCGTGAATGGCAAGCGCGCCGGCATCGGCGACCAGGTTACGACCAAAGACCGCGTGGTAGTAAATGGCAACCTCATCGAGCCCCGCGCCGAGGAAGATGCCGTATACATTGCCTACAATAAGCCGCCGGGCATCATCACCACCACCGATACGGGCATTAAGGACAACATCATCCGGGCCATCAAGCACTCGGTGCGCATCTTCCCCATCGGCCGCCTCGACCGCGATTCACAGGGCCTGATTCTGCTGACCAGCAACGGCGACATTGTCAATAAAATCCTGCGGGCCGGCAACAACCACGAGAAGGAATACATCGTGATGGTTGATAGGCCTATCAACGAGCAGTTCATAGAGGCCATGTCGAATGGCGTGCCGCTGGGTGGCGTGATGACGCAGCCCTGCAAGGTGACCAAGGAAACGCCCTATATCTTCCGCATTATTCTGGTGCAGGGCCTCAACCGCCAGATTCGCCGCATGTGCGAATACTTCGGCTACGACGTGGTGCAGCTGGAGCGCATCCGGGTGATGAATATCAACGTGAAAGGCCTGGGCGTAGGCGAATGGCGCGAGCTGAAGGAGAAGGAGCTGAAAGTGCTGTTCGAGATGATCAAGGACTCGGCTGGCACTGATGATGGCTCTGGGTCGCGCCGCCGCAAGCGCCCTTCCACCGCCGAGTTCTGGACCGAGCGCCCCACGCGCAAATCGTCGGCGCCGCTGGTAGGGGCTGCTCCCGGCCAAGCCAAGCCCGCCGGCTCCTGGGTTGAAAGGCCCGCCAGCAAGCGCGCTGTCGGTCGCCCGGCCGCCAAACGTACGGCTGCCCCCGCTCCCGACGCAACGGAGTGGCCTACGGGCCCCGGCCGTCCGCCCGGCCCGGCCACCGGCATCCGCCCCGATGGCACCGGATTCGGCAAATCGAGCCGCCCGGCTGGCGCCCGTGCTACGGGAGCTGGCACCCGCCCTCGCGGCGCTGCTGCCGGCAAAGGTCCGAAGGCTCCCGCTGGCCCACCAAAAGGCAAAACCAGCAGCCGTGGCACGCGTGGCGCCAGTCGGCCAGGCAAGCGCTCGTAGGCCACTCCCCTCTTAAGAAGCGGGCCGTTCCAGCTGGAGCGGCCCGCTTTTTTGTTGTTTCGGAAGCTATTGAAAAGTCTGATTTTCGCCAATTAGATCTTGCCGTTGCCTGTAATCACAAGTTGCCTACAAAATTCAGATTGATCTTCTGGCAACTAATCAGGCATATTTTATAAGATTCACTGATTGACAGCCAGGAGAAAAAGCTTGTTCTTTCATGGGCGTTAAAAAGTCTAACATTTCCAAATTAGGATTTTCACTTACCACGAAAACACGGCATCCTTGTATCAACCAAACCGGGACACACTTTCCTAGGCCAGTAGCTTCTGGCTCTGGGGCAGCAGAGAGGTACTCTGAGAAGCGTAGTGCATCCCCCGCGTTTGTAGCGCATCATGCAGAAAACGTCCAATGCCTTCATCGCTGCTTCTTGGTTTGCCTTACTTATTGGCATGGCAGCCTTCATTGTGGGCCTCTGGAACGCCACCATGCTCCTCAATGAGAAAGGCTACTATTTTGCCGTGCTGCTGTACGGGCTGTTCAGCGCGGTATCCTTGCAAAAGACTGTGCGCGACCAACTGGAAGGCGTGCCGGTAACGGGCATCTATTACGGTCTGTGCTGGTTCGCGACGCTTTCGGCAGTGTTGCTGCTGGCCATAGGCCTCTGGAATGCCTCCCTGACTTTAAGTGAGAAGGGCTTTTACGCTATGTCGTTTATGCTAGGCCTGTTCGGAGCTATTGCCGTGCAGAAAAACACCCGCGACAACCGTGGCGCCGAGCCTACTACTACGCCGGATGTAACCAACTCGAGTTCGAGCTTGAGTTAGCGCAGGATGGGGCAACTCGTATCTTGCCGCTGATGAACAGGACTGAGAAAGAAAAGATGCTGGCCGGCGAGCTGTACCAAGCCAATGAACCACAGCTGGTAGCCGAGCGCCTGAAGGCGAAAGAACTCTGCCATCGTTACAACCAGGAGCCTGTACACCTGAATAAGCAGGTATTGGCAGAGCTGCTTGGCTACGATACGGATGCCCACCTGGAGGCCCCCCTACGCTGCGACTATGGCTACAATATTCGGCTGGGTCGCAACGTGTACGCCAACTACAACCTCACGATTCTGGACTGCGCACTTGTCACCATCGGCGACAATGTGTTCATGGCGCCCAACGTGCTGCTCACTACAGCCGGCCACCCCGTAGAGGTGGCGCCGCGCATTGCGGGTTGGGAGTTTGCCAGGCCTATTACCATCGGGGACAACGTGTGGCTGGGCGCGGGTGTGCTCGTGATGCCCGGCGTGACGATTGGCGAAAACACCACCATTGGAGCGGGCAGCGTGGTAACGCGCGACATACCAGCCAACTCCGTGGCAGTAGGCAATCCGTGCCGGGTAATTCGGCAGCTGGAGGCCTAGCGAAAACCTACTTCCCGTGTATCTTGCGGCCCGCTGCGTAGCTTTGGCTCCGGCGGGCTGCTTCATTTCAGCCTCCAACCATCCAGAAACCGAAATACGACTTCCTTCCCACCCCATGATTCGCACTGACTGGACCCTCGACGAAGTAAAAGCTATTTATAACCTGCCCGTACTGGAGCTGGTAACCAAGGCCGCCGCCATACATGCCGAAACCCAGGCCACCGGCGAGGTACAGGTGTGCACCCTGCTGAGCGTGAAAACCGGCGGCTGCCCCGAGGACTGCGCCTATTGCCCCCAGGCCGCCCGCTACCATACCGGCGTGCAGGCCCACAAGCTTCTCCCCGATGCCGAAGTATTGGCCTCCGCGCAGCGCGCCAAAGACTCGGGCAGCACCCGCTTCTGCATGGGCGCCGCCTGGCGCGAAATCCGCGACAACCGCGACTTCGACCGCGTGTTGGGCATGGTAGAGCAGGTAAACGGCCTCGGGCTGGAAGTCTGCTGCACCTTGGGCATGCTGAACGAATATCAGGCCGAGCGCCTCAAGCAGGCCGGCCTCTACGCCTACAATCACAACCTCGACACCAGCGCCGAGCACTACTCCGAAATCATCACGACACGCACCTACGACGACCGCCTCAACACCCTGGAGCACGTGCGCAAAGCGGGCATCTCGGTATGCTCCGGCGGCATCATCGGCCTGGGCGAAACGGATGAGGACCGCATTGCCATGCTGCACACGCTGGCCACGCTGCCCGCCCACCCCGAGTCGGTGCCGGTGAATGCGCTGGTGCCCGTGGCCGGCACACCCCTCGCTGATCAGCCCCGCGTGAGCGTGTGGGAAATGCTGCGCATGATTGGCACTGCCCGAATCCTGATGCCGCACACCATGGTGCGCCTCTCGGCCGGCCGTCAGGAAATGCCCGTAACGGAGCAGGCCCTGTGCTTCCTGGCCGGTGCAAACTCCATCTTCTCCGGTGAGAAGCTGCTGACTACGCCAAATCCCGATTTCGACGCCGACAAGCAGATGTTTGCCCTGCTGGGCCTCACGCCCCGCAAGTCGTTCAAAGATGTGCCCGAAGGCGCTATGGTGCTGGGCAAAGAGGCTCCGGTAGTGGCCTAGCATAGTTTCGTCAGATACCTGTACTGTCATCCTGCGTCGCCGCAGGATGACAGTTTCTTTCTAGGCCGTAAGCAAGGCTGTATGAACAAGGTGCTTTACCTCCCGCTGCTGCTCGTTTCTCCCGTTGTCTGTGCGCAGAGCACGTCGGGTCCCATGCCTGCCCTTCGCCCGCTCGATTCGGTGTATGCGGTTCATGGGGTGGCATTCGGGACGCTGGAAGGTGCCGCGGCCAACTTACGGCCCCAGTTTTCCGGCACCGGCAAACGATGGAAAACAACCCGGGTATATACCCTAACCCCCCAGGCAGATACCGTAACGCTGGCACAACAGCCAGTGCATCCTGAGTTTTGGTTTCGGGGCAGACAGTTGGTAGGTACCACCTACCAATTAAAAGGGGAGCAAAAAACCCGTTCCGTCCTACAAGCCCTGACGCAACGCTATGGCACGCCCCGCACAGGTAACGTGCCGGGAGCCTTTTATTGGCTGGGTGAGCGCACGTACATTCTCTACGAAGATGCCTTGCCTGATGTAACCCTACACGTTGCCAGCTTGGGCATGCTCAATGAGCAGGTGATAGAAACCTCGGTCCGGCAGGAAGCCCGGAATTTCTTGGGTTGGCAGCCCGATTCGCTTGGTTTTCCCCGGCAATTCCCGCTGCCTTCCGTTAAGCCCAAAAAGTAGTGCTTTCTCCCCTCCACCAGCGCCTCGTTCAGCACCTGGCTCAGCGTGAAACGGACGGCACCCGCCGCCGCCTCACGCTGCCCACGGGTGGCCTAACCGATTTCAGCTCCAACGATTACCTGGGCCTGAGCCAGCACCCAATGGTGCAGGCTGCCCTGCAACAAGCAACTGCCGAAGCAGCTGGCAGCACTGGCTCCCGTTTGCTCACCGGCAACTCAGCGCCGGCCGAGGCGCTGGAAGCTCACCTAGCTGCTTTCCACCGAGCCGAAGCAGCCTTGCTGTTCAACTCGGGCTACGCCGCCAATCTGGGCTTCTTCAGTGCCGTGCCGCGCCGTGGCGATACCATCCTCTACGACGAGGCCTCGCACGCTTCCGTGAAAGACGGCATCCGGAGTTCCTTTGCCACGGCCTGGAGCTTCCAACACAACGATTTGCAGGACCTGGAGCGAAAGCTGGCACGGGCGACGGGCGCCGTGTTTGTAGCTGTGGAAGCCCTCTACTCCATGGATGGCGACATGGCCCCGCTTCAGGAATTGGCAGCGTTTTGTCAGGCACGCGGGTTATATCTGGTGGTTGATGAGGCGCACACCAACGGCATTTATGGCCTTAAGGGCGAAGGTCTGGTATCGGAACTAGGCCTAGAAGATGCTGTTTTTGCGCGTATTTTGACTTTCGGCAAAGCCCTCGGTAGCCAGGGAGCCGCCATTGCCGGCGCGGCCGTTCTGCGCGACTACCTGCTGAACTTCAGCCGGCCGTTTATTTACACCACGGCCCTGCCGCCGCTCACTGTAACTGGCCTAGCGGCGGCCTATGAGCTGCTGCCAACCCTCACCCAGGAGCGAGAACAGCTCTTTGCTCTTTCTAATTATCTGAAGGCCCGGCTGAATGCGGTACCTGGCCTACGGGTGCCGCTGGAAAGCCACGTCATTCATCCGGTATTCTTCACCGACAACCCCGGCCCCGCCCAGGTGCGCCAGGTAGCTGCCGCTGCCCAGGCGGCCGGCTTCGATGTGCGCGCCATCGTGTCGCCGACGGTGCCAGTGGGCACGGAGCGCCTGCGGCTGATTGTGCACAGCTACAATACCCGGGAGCAGATTGATGGGCTGGCCGAAGTACTGAGCCATCAAGTGTAGAAGATGGGCTGAAATCCTGATTCAGCTATTCATTTAACAATTCCCTCAACGTGGAACGACTTTTCATCACCGGTATCGGCACCGACGTAGGCAAAACGCTGGTTTCGGCCATTCTTACCGAAGCCTTGCAGGCCGATTACTGGAAGCCAGTGCAGGCTGGCCTAGAGCCCACTACCGACGCCGGCACCATACGCAGCCTGGTGCAGAATCCGGTGAGCCAGTTCTTCCCCGAGCGCTACCGCCTACTGATGCCGGCCTCACCCCACGCGGCGGCTACCGCGGAAGGCCTCACTATTCAGCTCCAAGATTTCAGGCTCCCTGACACGCAGAACCACTTGCTGGTAGAAGGCGCGGGTGGCCTACTGGTGCCACTGGCACCGGGCCTGCTAATAGCCGACCTGATTAAGCACCTGGGGTTAGAAGTGGTGGTGGTTTCGCGCAATTACCTGGGCAGCATCAACCACACCTTGCTCACGCTGGAAGCCTTACAGGCCCGGGGTATCCGCGTGCGTGGCCTCGTATTCAATGGGGAGCCAAACGCCGCAACCGAAGACTTCATCAGCCAGCATACGGGCGTGCCCCTCATGCCGCGCGTGCTGCCCGAAACTGAGGTAACGCCCGCCGTGGTGAGCCGCTATGCCGCCGAGTTCCGGTCATGGTTTCTATCTACTCAGGGATAGGCGGCCCCTTACTATATTACCCTAATATAGAGCAGCAACCAGGATTATAGGCGGTTTATCTGGCCACTTTATCTGCTAATGAAATTAATTTTTACCCTCTTTTTCGTGCTGCTTTCTACGGCCAGTTTTGCCCAGCATCCGGCGGCGCATTGGTACCTGGGCGGCAACAGCGACCTGGACTTTACGACTACGCCCGCTACGTTGCGGCTCAAGAGTACGGGGACCACCAACCAGGCAACCACGTTCAGCGACTCCACTGGCCGGGTAGCCTTCTACGTTAACGAAGCCGGGATTTTTAGCCGGAATGGGCAACAGATGCCGAACGGTACCCTGGCTCTCCGAGACTTCAGCAACCCCACGCTCTACCTGATTCTCAAGCCGGGCAGCACGACACTGTGCTACGTTTTCTATACTGGATTTATAAATTATGCCAACAACACCTTTGGCGGATTGTACTATGCCCTAGTGGATATGGCGGCTAACGGTGGAGCAGGCGCAGTGCTGCAAAGAGACCAGTTGATAGAGCCCAATCTGCATGGGTCCTTTACTATTTCCGGCCAGTGTGCCAATGGAGATTACTGGCTCGTGGGTGGATACGGTACTTCAATCCCCGGCAGTGAGAAGATTGTTGCGCACCGTATTACGGCGTCAGGGGTTGCCCCTCAGGTAGCAGAATCGGTTCCTGTTCCGGCACAATGGTCCTATGGCTATAAACTTTCTCCTACTTCTAATTGGCTGGTTTATAACTATCAAAACCCGAACAATCCGGCACCGCTTGGATCTGTTCTCTGTCGCTTCGATGTCAATACCGGCCAGGTTACTCGCGTCGCCACCTTATCTACTAATTTCAAAAGTTACGCCGGCACTACCAGTAACTGGCGTCCTGAGTTTTCTGCCAGTGGCAATAAGCTCTATCTAATGAAAGCTGACACACTGATTCAGTTTGACGTCAGTACCCCGTCGGCCACTACCATTCTGGGTTCTCGGCGTCTGATTTACGGCAGCAACGGCCCCACATTCAATTTTCAGCAGCTAGGCCCCGATGGCAGGATTTACAGCAGCAATGACGCTAACACAGCGCTAAGCGTAATTCAGTCGCCGGAGCTGTCAGGCCAGGTTTGCGACCTACGGCTGAACATATACCCGGGGCCAGGCTGGTCGCCCTTCCTGCCAAGCATTGCTTCTCACCTGCTCTACCGCTCGCCACTGCAGCCTGATGCCGGCCCCGACCGTACGGTGTGCGTGGGGGAGGCAACCAGTCTTGGTGGAACACCTGTGTCAGCCGCTTACACCTGGTCGCCAAATACATATCTGCACAGCGCTACCACCGCCAAGCCTACATTTCGCTACACCGGCCCGCCGGTCACGGCCCCTACCGACCTGTGGTATACCGTGGCCGTGAACGACGGCAATTGCACCCTCCGCGACCGGGTGAAAGTGACTGTGCAGCCTACACCTGCCGCTCCCCTCATCAGCGGTAGCCGTTCTGTGTGCCCCGGAATTCAGGGCGTAGAGTACGAGGTAGCCGCTCAGGCGGGCCTTACGTACCGCTGGCAGATCATTGGCGGCACGCTGGTTAGTGGCCAGGGCACCGCCAAAGTTACCGTAAACTGGGGCCCACGCATTCCGCAGGCTACGGTGCAGGTTGTAGCTTATAACAGCAGTAGCTGCACCAACATCGCTACCCTGCCAGTGCGCATCAATCCGGCTCTTCAGACCGAAACGCCCACCGGAGAAACGCCCGTATGCCTGAATCAGCAGGATGGAGTGGCCTACACAGTTACCAAAACCACAGGATCTGTTTACACCTGGGGCATCCGGGGAGGCAGGGTAATGACAGGGAAAGGCAGCAGCCGAATAACGGTGAACTGGACTGGCCTAGGCCAGCACCGCCTGTGGGTGCAAGAGCAAGCCGTGGCAGATACCATTTGCTACGGAGTATCCGATACGTTACGCGTCAATGTATTCCAGGACCCTACCACGCTAAGCCTGAGCGCTGTCAGCATTGGCCTTGGTTCCGATAATGAGGCGACCATAAGCTGGGCACTGAGTCAGCCACTGACTAATAACCAGCGCATTACGGTACTACGGCGGGCGGCGGGTTCCAGCGCCTGGCAGGATGCCGCCCAAGTACCCACCGCATTGGGGTCGTACACCGACAAAGGCGTGGCGGCCGACGATTACAGCTATGAGTACCTGCTGCGCACCCGCAACAACTGCGACGAGCCGCTGGAAACTATCTTGCACCGCACTATCCGGCTCACCGGCGTGGCGCGCCCCGGCGACGATAAGCTGGACCTGATCTGGAACGCCTACACGGGCTGGCCTCCTGCTGACACGCGCTATGAGCTGTGGCGTAAGGTGGATAAGGAAGATGCCTACACCCTGCTGCGCCCACTCAGCAACTCCAGCTTTTCTGTTTCAGATCTGGATGCATTAGCTGGCTTCGAGCACCACTATAAAATCAGAGCCAACAATACGAAGAATGCGCTGGTGGTGTGGTCGAATGAGGTAGAGCTGAGTTTTGAGCACGCATTAATCATTGCCAATATCTTCACTCCCAACGGTGATAAGCGCAACGATACGTTCCGCATACCGAAGCTTGAGTTATACCCCGAAAACGAACTGACTGTCTTCAATCGGTACGGCAAACAGGTGTTTCAACAGAAAAACTATACCGGCAGCTGGTCGGGGGCTGATTTAGGGAACGGCGTCTACTATTACCAGCTGTTTCTGAAGCGGTTGAACACCTACCACAAGGGTTGGGTACAGATAGCCAAGTAAGCCCGGAGAGGCCTAGGGAAGTGCGAGTGAAGGGGTACTAGGCCACTTGCCGATGCTTCGTGCGTTACCTTTGCGGCCCTAGCCTGTTTACCACCCATGCCTACCCTCGCTCAGCGGGACCACGCCGTACTGTGGCATCCCTATACCCAAATGCAGACCGCCCCGCTGCCCGTGCCCATTGTGCGCGGCGAAGGTAGCTGGCTCATTGCCGAAGATGGCACCCGCTACCTCGACGGCATTTCCTCGTGGTGGGTGAACCTGCACGGCCACGCTAACGCCCACATTGCCAAGCGCGTGAGCGAGCAGCTGCACACGCTGGAACACGTACTGTTCGCCGGCTTTACCCACCCGGCGGCGGTGGAGCTGGCCGAGCAGCTGCTGGAAATCCTGCCCCAGAATCAAGCCCGCGTTTTCTACTCCGATAACGGCTCAACGGCCGTGGAAGTGGCCCTGAAAATGGTGCTGCAGTACTTCCACAACCTCGACCAGCCGGAACGCCGCACGTTTATCTGCTTCCGCAACTCCTATCATGGCGACACCTTCGGGGCCATGGCCGTGAGCAGCCGCGGAGCCTTCACCCAGCCTTTCTGGCCGCTGCTGTTTCAGGTGGAGTTTATTGATGTGCCGGTGCCCGGCCGCGAAGCAGAGGTACTTGAGCAGCTGGATGCGCTGGTTAGTCGGCCTGATGTGGCTGGGTTCATTTTTGAGCCGCTGATGCTGGGCACGGCGGGCATGGTCACGTACTCTGCGGAGGTGCTAGATGAACTGATCCGGCGCTGCCACCAGCACGGGGTACTCTGCATTGCCGATGAGGTGATGACCGGCTTCGGCCGGCTAGGCCACCTCTTTGCCACTGACTACCTCACGGAGCAGCCCGACATCATGTGCTTCTCCAAGGGCCTGACGGGCGGCACCATGGCTATGGGCCTGACCACCTGCGCGGCGCCCATTTACGAGGCTTTCCTGAGCAGTGAGCTGATGAAGGCCCTGTTCCATGGCCACTCCTACACCGCAAACCCCGTAGCCTGCGCCGCCGCCCTGGCTAGCCTGGAGCTCACCCGCGCCCCCGAGTGCTCCGCCCAGCGCGCCCGTATTGCGGCGGCTCATACTGCTTTCCGCCAGGAAATAGCGGGCCAGCCGGGCATCCGGGAGGTGCGCCACTTGGGTACGGTGCTGGCCGTAGAGTACGACCCCGGCGAGGATACCAGCTACTTCAGCCGCCTCCGCGACGGATTCTACCAGCTTTCCCTGGAGCACCATGTGGTACTGCGCCCCCTCGGCAACGTGGTGTACCTGCTGCCGCCCTACTGCACTACCAACGAGGAGTTGGATCTGCTCTACACCGTGCTGCGCCGCATGCGTGAGCTGGTCCTGAACTTCGCGCCTGCCCCTTCCCTGCCTGAATACCTGCATGACTAATTCATTTTCTCCCGATGAGCTCATCGTCATTCGGGGGCGCGGGCGGGTATCGGCCCTAGGCCAGTCGCTGGATACGTTTGGCACAAGTTCCCCGTTCACCACTCGCCAGACAGGCCTGCACAGCTTGCCCATAGCGGCCTTGCCCCCCGAAGCGGAAGCGGCCCTGCAGGAGCTCCGCCGCAGCCAAACCGCCTACCGCCAGCTCGACCGCACGGTGCTCCTAGGCCTGCTGGCATCTCGCCAAGCTACTTCCGCTGCCGGCTGGGACAACGCTCGGCCAGTTTCCCCGGACCCACGCGAGGCAGAAATCAGCGTCAGCATGGGAAGCAGCCGGGGTGCTACGGGCCGGTTGGAGGAGTTTCACGCGGAGTTTCTGCGCGAAGGCTCCGTACCAGTGGCCGCCTCCCCCCTCACCACGCTGGGCAATGTGGCCAGCTGGGTGGCCTACGATGCTGGTAGCACCGGCGGCGCCAACCTGAGCCACTCCAGCACCTGCAGCAGCGCGTTTCAGGCCCTCGGCAATGCTATGGCGTGGCTGCGCGCGGGCATGACCACACGGTTTTTAGCCGGTGGCACCGAGGCTCCCCTCACCGATTTCACGTTGGCCCAGATGCAGGCCATTGGCATCTACTCGCCGTTTGCCGCCCAGGATTTTCCCTGTCGGCCCGGAGCCGGCAAGCCCTCCACGTTTGTACTGGGGGAAGGTGCGGCGGTGTTTGCGCTGGAGAAAGTATTTGCCGCAAGCCTGGCTGAGCAGCCCCGCAACCAAGTGGCGGTGCTGGAAGGAGTGGGCTTCGGGTTTGAGGCCATCGGCAGTAAAACTGGCCTTTCCGTTGATGGCAAGCACTTTCAGCAGGCCATGCGCCAGGCCCTAGGCCAGTCGGGCTGTGCACTGCATGAGGTAGATGCCGTAGTACTGCACAGCCCCGGCACCCCAGCCGGCGACGCGGCGGAGCGGGCCGCCCTGCGCGCCGTATTCGGGGAAGCGCTGCCGCTGCTGCTGTCCAACAAGTGGCTGATAGGCCATACGCTGGGTGCTTCCGCGGCGTTGAGCCTCGACTTCGCGCTACACGTACTGGAAACGCAGCAGTGGCCTAGGCCGCCTTTTCCTACCGATTTATCGGTTCCATCTGGGGCTAGGCCACTCCGCCGCATCCTGGTGAACGCGGCCGGGTTTGGCGGTAATGCGGCCAGCGTAATTGTCTCGCTCCGGTAGTGCTTATTGCCAATATGTGCAGTTGCCGTGCATGTATTTGGCAAATTATTGAAAGAAATACCGTAAAACGGTGCGTATTTACAGCTTCATCGGCTTCTTCCCTGTAGTATCCGCAACGGTTAGTGCCTGTCTGCGTCTGTACACCGTTTCCACTTTTCTCGTTCCTGCATGCGTCGTCTTACTCCGCTCCTATTTACGCTAGGCCTGTCGGCTTCAGCTTTTGCCCAAAACCAACCGAGCACCACCCCCGATCCTATCATCTCCAAGATGGTGCAGGAGGTTTCGGAAAAGAATTTGCGCACTGATATTGACAAGCTTGTGAGCTTCGGCACGCGCCACACGCTCTCCGACACCAAAAGCAAGAAGCGCGGCATTGGGGCCGCCCGTAATTGGGTGGAAGATGAGTTCAAAAAGTACAGCAAAGCCAACGGGGGGCGCCTGAAAGTAGAGCAGGACACTTTCACGATTAAGCCCGATGGCCGCCGTATCAATAAGCCCGTGGTTATGGCCAACGTAATGGCCACGCTGCCCGGCACCGACCCCACCGATAAGCGCGTGTTCATCGTGAGCGGCCACATCGACTCCCGCGTGTCGGATGTGATGAACGCCACCGCCGACGCGCCCGGCGCCAACGACGACGGTTCCGGTACAGTAGCCGTGATGGAGCTGGCCCGCGTGATGTCGCAGCAGCAGTACCCCGCTACCATCATTTTTGTGGCGGTGCAGGGCGAAGAGCAGGGCCTCTACGGCTCCACACACTTGGCCAAGCGAGCCAAAAAGGAAGGCTGGAACCTGGTGGCGATGCTCAACAACGACATCATGGGTAACTCGACTGGCCACGACCCGGAAATCAAGAATACCACGCAGCTGCGCGTGTTCAGCGAGGGCGTGCCCGCCACCGAGACGCCTGATGAAGCTAAAGTGCGCCGCACGCTTTCCTCCGAAAACGACTCGCCGAGCCGGCAGCTGGCCCGCTACACCCGTATGGTTACCAAGCAGCACGTGCCCGGCCACGAGGTAGTGCTGGAGTATCGCCCCGACCGTTTCCTGCGCGGCGGCGACCATACACCCTTCAATCAGCAGGGCTTCACGGCGGTGCGCTTTTCTGAGATGAATGAGGACTTCCGCCACCAGCACCAGGATTTGCGCACCGAAAATGGCACTGAATACGGCGACTACGCCAAGTTCATGGACTTCGCCTACCTGCGCAAAAACACCGGCGTAAACTTGGCTACGCTGGCTAGCCTCGCCCTGGCTCCCGCCGCCCCCGAGAATGTGGGCGTGCTCACGGCCGAGCTCACCAACCGCACCCAGCTGAAGTGGGAAGCGCCCAAAGCCGGCGAAAAACCCGCCGGCTACTACGTGCTGATGCGCGAAACCAGCGCCCCGGAGTGGCAGCAGAAGTTCTACGTAACCGACACCAAAGCCGACCTACCCCACAGCAAGGATAACTTCATTTTCGGGGTGGTATCTGTAGACGCCGAGGGCCATGAGAGCCTGCCGGTGCTGCCGAAGCCGGTGCGCTAGGCCACCTTTATTATCAGATTCTAACCATATTGAGCCGCCAGCACGCGTTATGTATAACGCGTGCTGGCGGCTCAATATGGTTAAGTAGGGCCGGTTATGAGCCTCTCCTCTTTCCTGTTACAAGCACTTTACTATGTCCCGTTTAGGCCTTGCTGCTCTTTGTTTTTTGCTGGTGCTTCGTATTGCGCCGGCACTAGGGCAATGCGAGTCCTCGCCGTGGGTGGGTGGGTGGCCTAGTGCAAAAACAGAGACAATCCAACCCCGTCAGACATTGCTGATTGACGCTGGTTTTAGCCCTTTAGCTTTGGAGATACAGAAGATTGGTCATGCCACCGAAGTTTCTCTTTGGTCGGCTCACGATTCAGTACTTCTCGTAGTGAAAGACAGAATTGTACATCCGAATAATACCATAATGCTGTTGCTTCAACCAAGCCGCTCTCTCTTACTAGATAGCGTTTACGAGCTCAGAGCACGCAATGATGACGAAAACCTGTATTGGATTTTCCAAAATGGAAAGATGCCTAAAGCACCCAAAACCACCAATTACCGATGGCGAGTAGCGGCTGTTCCAGATACCCAGGCGCCAATCTGGCATACTACTCCAGCAGTAGTAAAAAAGGTATTTTCGGATAATAGTGAAGGAACAGAAAACTACGTTCTTTTTTCCTGCCCTTTGAGCGACACTTCCCCATACTTCATTAAAGCTACGGTGCATCATTTACGCAGCGGGCTCAAAAGCACCACATACATGTCCCCCTGGGAAGGTCAGTTAGCGTTGGGTTGGTTTACCTGCTCCGGAGACTTCAGATTTTCCTACCAAGAAGATTGCACTGTACTTTTTGAGGCAATTGACGCAGCAGGCAATCGATCTACGGCCAGCGGGCAGCCAATACCTTTCCAGGCACCAGTTATAGGTCCTACGCCTTGGCACTAGGCCATTACTCTATGCAACTAGATCCGGAGGCCAAGCCTAGGTATCGTGCCAGATACAGTACCTTCGGATTCCCTTAACCTCAGATCAATGCCCTCATTCCGCCAGAAACTGATGAAGTTCCTTTACCCGCTTATCATGCGGCTGTCCAAATCCAGCAGCAAGGGGAAGGTGCTGAAGAACGAGAATCAGGCCGCCGCGCCCGTACCGTTCTATGACCTTGCCAGCCAGCTAAATTCGGGTAAGCAACTGAAGTTTGAGGAATTGCGCGGCAAGAAAGTGCTGCTGGTGAATACGGCCTCCAACTGCGGCTTCACCAACCAGTACGAGGAACTGCAACAGCTTTCGGAGCAGTTTGCCGATCAGTTGGTGGTGCTGGGCTTTCCGGCCAATGATTTCGCGGAGCAGGAAAAGGACGACGACAAAACCATCGAGCAGTTCTGCCAGGTCAACTTTGGCGTATCGTTTCCGCTGATGAAAAAGAGCGTAGTGGTGAAACAGGGCGAGCAAAACCCGGTGTATAAGTGGCTCAGCAATGCCCGCCAGAATGGCTGGAATGAGCAGGCGCCCGACTGGAATTTCTCGAAGTATCTCATCAGTGAGGATGGCCGCCTGACGCACTACTTTGGCCCCGCCGTTTCTCCGCTCAGCGAGACGGTTACCAGCACCATCAAAGCTCCTCAGGCTTAGCTCATAACGCGGTAAGCACGCCCCAAAAATATCTTTTGGCAAGCGAGTTGCAGAAGCCTGGCTTTTTGGTAGTATTGGTTGCGCATCTCCCCTACTTCCTATCCGCTGCTCTGCATGAAGACGCTTACGCTACTCCTCCTCTTCACCTGTCTGGCCGGGGCACCCCTGGCTTTCGCCCAGACGGTGGCCTACAAGCCACCCTCCGGCTACACGCTGCAGTCGCCCGACGATTACGACGAGTACAAGGCCGATATCATTAAGACGGTAAACTGGCTGGAGGTTACGCCCATCAACCAGCAGATAGAGAAGCGCCGCGAAGCCACCCGCTTTTTATTTCAGTGGATCAGCGGCGCCCCCGATGTATCGGTGCAGATGCAGAAATATGTGGCCGACCTCACGGCGCAGGAACCAGAGTTGCTGCTGCTCTTTATGGGCGGTTGGGCCCGCTACCAACTGCAGCATACGGAGGTGAAAGACCCGGTGGTATTGAATACCGAAGCGCTGAAAACTGTTCTTAAGGGCTATCAGGCGGGAGGCATCAAGCGCAACAAACAGCTCGATATGCTAGCGGGCCTGAACGCCAAAGGCACGCTCACGGACTGGGTCAGGAAGCAGCTGGCCAGCTAGGCCACTAGTGGCTAAATAGAAATTTTCTGATACGGCCCGCTGGAGTTTCTAACATAAACGCTTTACTTGCGGCCGCAAAACCACAGACTATGCCTGTGGCGCACTCACACCTCTCCTGGCAATGTCGGCTGTTATTACTTCATCTTGCACTTTCTTACCGCGGGCTGCTGCCCGTGTGGCAAGCGTGTGCGTGATGACTGGCAAGAAGTGTAAGCGCGTGGCTGGCCTGAACGCCGGCCTGCTGATGGTCAAGAAATCGAAGAAACGTAACCCGACCTGACCGTCGCACCTGTTCGTCGTACCCGAATAAGAATGCAAGCGCCGGTCCTACCAAGGGTCGGCGCTTTTTTCGCCCGTAACCGGCCGCAATCAACGGCCTCCCTTTTTCGCCTCTTACTCTCCAGTTTTTCACCGTTTATGAAGATTTTAAAGTTTGGCGGCACGTCCGTCGGGTCAGCGCAGCGGATGCGCGAAGTAGCCGAACTGATACACGCGCCCCATTTGCAGCGGCGTATCGTGGTGCTGTCGGCCATGTCGGGCACTACCAACGCGCTGGTGGAAATAGCGGGCCTGCTGCACGTGGGCAACGTGACGGGCGCTACCGCCAACCTCGGAGCCCTGCGCCAGCGCTACCACGCCGTAGCCCAGGAGCTGCTGCCCGAGCCCGCCGTGGCCGCCGAAGCCATCGAGCACCTCGACCAGCGCTTTCAGGCCATCCTCGACCTGGCTTCGGAACCCTACTCAGCTGCGGCCGAGCGGGTAATTCTGGCCCAGGGTGAGCTGCTGAGCACGCTGCTGATGCACCGCTACGTGACGCGCATCCTCGGCCGCCCCGCCGTGCTGCTGTCCGCGCTGGACTTCATGCGCCTCGATGCCGACGACGAGCCGGACGCGGCCTACATCCGGGAGCATCTGGCCGCTACGCTGGCGCCGTACGCGGCGGAGCAGCTGTTCATCACGCAGGGCTATATCTGCCGGAACATCCAGGGTGAGATTGATAACCTCAAGCGCGGCGGCTCCGACTACTCTGCCTCGCTGATTGGTGCTGCTGCCGACGCTGAGGAAATCCAAATCTGGACCGACATCGATGGCCTACACAACAACGACCCACGCATCGTGAAGGGCACCTACCCTATTCGGGAGCTGTCGTTTGATGAGGCGGCCGAGCTGGCCTACTTCGGCGCGAAGATTCTGCACCCTAGCTCGGTACTGCCGGCCCGCCAGCACGGCATTCCGGTGCGCCTGCTCAACACCATGCAGCCTGAAGCACCCGGCACCCTGATTTCGGCCAAAACGGGCGCCGAAGCCATCAAGGCGGTGGCGGCGAAAGACGGCATTACGGCCATTAACGTGAAGTCGAGCCGCATGCTGCTGGCCCATGGTTTCCTGCGCACCATCTTCGAGGTGTTTGAGCGCTACCGCACCTCTATCGACATGATTACGACCTCGGAGGTAGCCGTGTCCCTGACTATCGACGACGCGACGCGCCTGCCCCTAATTCTGGAGGAGCTGCAGCGCTTCGCCAACGTGGAAGTAGATGAGAACCAGACCATCATTTGTTTGGTTGGCAACCTGGAGCAGGATGCTCACGGCGCGGCAAACCGGGCCTTTGCGGCTCTCAAGGACATTGCGGTGCGCATGATCAGCTACGGCGGCTCGCCTAACAACATCAGTATTTTGGTGCACACCAACGATAAAGTACGCGCCTTGCAGGCGCTGAACGCCGGTTTGTTCCAGCGGTAACGTCTTTGCTGGCTAAAACAACCACACCAAGACGTCATTCCGAGCTTGTCGAGGAATCTCGCGTGCTGACGTCAGGATTACGACCACAACCTCAGCACGCGAGATTCCTCGACAAGCTCGGAATGACGGTCAAATGGAAGTCGTTCCAGCGTAGTCGTTCTAGGCCAGTCCCCCCCAACCTCTCCTCAGCTGAGGAGGGGAGCTAGTAGTTCTAGTATTTGTTTTCAGTTGCCCTCGTAGCACCATGCCTTTTCAACTTCCGGCCGAACTCGTTTCGCAGCCGACCCCTTTTTACTACTACGACCTCACGCTGCTGGACCAGACGCTGGGGGCGCTTACCGCAGCGGCTCGGCCTGGCAACTTTCAGGTGCATTATGCGCTCAAGGCCAACTCCAACCTGCCCATACTGCAGCGTATTCAGCAGGCGGGCCTGGGCGCCGACTGCGTGAGTGGCGGCGAAGTGCAGCGCGCCCTGGAGGCGGGCTTTGCACCCGGCCATGTGGTATTTGCGGGCGTGGGTAAATCCGACGCGGAAATCAATCGGGCATTGGCCGCCGATATTTTCTGCTTCAATGCGGAATCGGTGCCGGAGCTGCAGGTGCTGAACGAGCTGGCCGCCGCCCAAGGCCGCGTGGCGCGGGTGGCGCTGCGCATCAACCCCAATGTGGATGCTCATACGCACGCCTACATCACGACTGGCCTAGAGGCTAACAAGTTCGGTATCAGTCTTTCCGACCTGGCTGGCGTGGTAGATGGCCTAGACAGCCTCCCCAACGTGGAGTTGATTGGCCTGCACGCGCACATCGGCTCTCAGATTACGGAGCTGCACGTTTTCGCCAACCTCAGCCGCAAGCTCAACGAGCTCCAGGCCTGGCTGGAAGGCCGCGGCCATCAGCTTCCGCACCTGAATGTGGGTGGTGGCCTAGGCATCGATTACGAACAGCCCGACCTCAACCCGATTCCGGATTTCAAGGCCTACTTCGGCATGTTTGAGCAGCATCTGGTGCGGCGCCCCGGCCAGCAGGTGCACGTGGAGCTGGGCCGCGCCGTGGTAGCGCAAGCGGGTACGCTCCTGAGCCGCGTGCTCTACGTGAAAGAAAGCCAGCAGACGCGCTTTGCCATCCTGGACGCGGGCATGACGGAGCTGATCCGGCCGGCGCTCTACGGCAGCCACCACCACATCGAGAACATCAGCAGCCAGCTCCCGGCACTGGCCTACGACGTGGTAGGCCCCATCTGCGAGTCGTCGGATACGTTTGCCAAAGCGGTGCAGCTCGCCGAAACTCGCCGCGGCGACCTGGTGGCTATCCGCTCCGCCGGGGCGTATGGGGAGGTCATGTCATCGAGCTACAACCTGCGCGAGAAAGCCGAAGCGCTGTACCGGTGAGCTAGTGAGTTGGGGAGTTTGACGTTTGACTGGCCTAGGCGGCGCTGTCATTGCGAGGACGCAGAACGACGCCATCCTTCCTATTCAGAATTATAAGCCTTAAGACTAAAAAAGCCCTTACTCCTGCGTGGAAGTAAGGGCTTTTGAGTAGGGCAAAGAGTGTAGCGTGCTAAGGAAAGATGGCGTCGTCGTGCGTCCTCGCAATGACAGAAGGGTGGCCTACAGAACGCCTAACTCCCCCATCTCACCAGTTCACCTCCTACCACAGCACCGTCCACTTGCCCAGCTTTTGCTGCTGCTTGAAATAGCGCAGCATCCATTGGCGCTCGGGCTTTATGTCGCCTTTTACCAGCATTACCGGCTGTTGCAGCAGCAAACTCCCAAGTAGGGGTTCCTGTTTGGGGTCGTCGAGGTAGAGTAGGTATTTGTGCCAGGAATTGTTGGGCTCGAACTGGGTTTCGCGGTTGAGGCTTGAGTTGCCATCATTAAGAGATACCGGCAACTGGACTAGCTCGAAAGCCAGGGACGGCAGCAGCTCATTATACACCAGCACCTGCCGGCTCTGCAGATTTTTGTCCCGGATAAATTGCGCCAGGGGGCGGCTGCCGTTGAAAGCCAGCTCATTCTGCTGCATAATGGGTTTGGCCGTGAGCAGCAGCGTGACGGTAAACAGGACCGTAGCCACCAACAGGCGCGGCGCAATGCGTACCTGGGTCCAGAGCGTGAGTAGCAGCACCATGACCACCACGCCCGCCGCCGGGTACGCCGCCGTATAGGGCCGCACTTCCAGCCCCAGCGGAAACACCGCGCTAAAGACCGGCAACATGCAGAGCAGGCCTAGCAGCAAACCATAAAACGCCAGAATACTTACGTACCAACGGTGCAGGGCGGCCTCCGTGCAACGGCCCAGGTAGTACACCGTGAGCAGCACTACGCCTGGGAAAATGGGCAGCACGTAAAGCAGCAGCTTCGACTTGGAAAGCGAGAAGAATAGCAGCGGCACCAGTACCCAGAAAATGAGCACGTTGCGCCACTGTCGCGGCACCGAGGCCCAGGGCGTCTGGATAGCGCGCACAATGAGCGCCACGGCCCACGGCAGGCTGGTAGCGGGAGCCAGCACCAGATAGAACCACCACGGCTTAGCCCGGTTGAAAGTGGCGGCATTAGCGAAGCGCTCCACGGTATGTTCGTAGAGGAAGTAGCGCACGAAGGCCGGATCTTCGGCCATCAGGTATAGATACCAGCTCAGGCCCACCAGCACAAACAGCGCAAACCCCAGCCAATGGTGCACCGTGAGGGGGCGCTTGGCCTGGCCTTGCTTCACGTAGAAGCCCAGCATCACCATCAGGGGCAGAATAAAGCCCACGGGGCCTTTGGTCAGGAACGCCAGCCCTAGGCCTATCCAGAACAGGTACAGCCACCGCGGGCCGCCCTGGTGGTAGTAGCGCAGAATGCCATAGGCCGCAGCCAGTTCCAGCGTAGCCAGGTAGGCGTCGGTCGTGACGTTGAGGGCGGAAATCAGGATGACGGGCAGGGTGCCGTAGATGACAGCCGCGGCCAGCGCCCGGGCACGGTCGTGCTGAAACAGCAAGAGGCCCAGGCCATACATGATTACCACTTGCAGCAGCACTGCCAGCACCGGCAGCAGGCGCACGCCCAGCGTGTTCTCCCCGAACAGGCCCAGGCCAGCAGCCGTGAGCCAGTACGTGAGCGGAGGCTTATGAAAGTGCTGAATCCCGAGCAGGCGCGGGTGCAGCCAGTCGCGGCCCTTGAGCATCTCCCGCCCGATTTCGGAGTAGCGTGCTTCGCTGCTCTCCAATGGCCCCCACGACCCCAGCTGCAACAAAAACGCGGCTCCCAGCACCAGCAGAAACAGCCAGAGCCAGCGGCGGGAAGTCATGGGAAATGGCATAGCGAAAGACGTTGGCGAGTAAAGCGGAAAACGGCCGCGAAGTTAGCCAGAAAGCGCTAGGCCACTAGACCAGCGCTAGGCCAGTCTTGTGTGAACGTCGAAAGAAAAGGGCCTTCTGCTGAAAAGAAGCCCATCATGTTGATCAGACCTGTTTAGCAATCAGGTTGAGAACTAACGCTGCATCTGCTAGTTACACAACTACATCCACCTAGTCCGTTGTCATGAAGATCTTACTTACGGGAGCGAATGGCTACATCGGCCAGCGTCTGTTGCCTCTGCTGGTGGAGGCCGGCCATGAGGTGGTATGCCTGGTCCGTGACCCCCGCCGCTTCGAGCTGCCAGAGCGCCTGCGCAGCCAGATCACCATAGCGCAGGGCGACTTGCTGCAACCGGAGAGCCTGCAGGAGCTGCCCCTGGATATTGAGGTGGCCTACTACCTGGTGCACTCCATGAGTGGGCACGACAAAAACTTCTTCGAGTCGGAGCAGCAGTCGGCGCGCCATTTCACGGAATACATTGACCGCACCACGGCCCGCCAGATTATCTACCTCTCCGGCATTGCCAACGATGCCTCCCTGAGTACCCACCTCCGCTCCCGCCGCTCCGTGGAGCGCGTACTGGATGAGGCGGCGCACGCCGCCCTCACGGTGTTGCGCGCCAGCATTATCATTGGGTCGGGCTCGGCGTCGTTTGAGATTATCCGGGACTTGGTGGAGAAGCTGCCCGTGATGGTGACGCCGCGCTGGCTGAACTCGCGTTGTCAGCCCATCGGCATCCGGGATATCATGTACTACCTCACCCACGTGCTCGACAACCCGGCGTGCCTAGGCCAGTCGTTTGACGTGGGCGGGCCCGATGTGCTCACGTACCGCGACATGCTGCTGCAGCTGGCCAAGGCGCGCGGCTACCGGCGCTACATCATCACGGTGCCTGTACTTACGCCGCGTCTATCGTCGTGGTGGCTGTATCTGGTCACGAGCACAACGTTTTCCCTGGCACAAAGTCTGGTGGAAAGTCTGCGCAATGACACCGTAGTGGACCCCAAACGCAGTATCCGTGAGGTGCTGCCCCACGAGTGCATGGGCTACCAGGCTGCCGTGGAGCTGGCTTTCCAGCGCATCGAGCAAAACGAAGTGGTGAGCAGCTGGAGCGACGCCCTCAGCAGCGGTGTCATGCCCCGCAACTACATGGACCACATCCAGATTCCACAGCATGGCTTACTCCAGGACCGCCAGACGCTACGCTTCTCCCGCGACCCCAAAGAGGTACTGCAAAACGTCTGGAGCATCGGCGGCGACCGGGGCTGGTACAAGGTAGATTGGCTGTGGCGCATCAGGGGGTTGATGGATAAGCTGGTGGGCGGTGTAGGCCTGCGCCGGGGGCGCCGCTCCCCCAACAAGCTCCGCGCCGGCGACCCGCTCGATTTCTGGCGCGTCCTCGTAGCCGATAAAGCCAGCCGTCGCCTACTGCTCTACGCCGAAATGAAGCTTCCCGGCGAGGCGTGGCTGCAGTTCCGCATTCTTGACAATGAAGATGGCTCGCACACCCTGGAGCAGTTGGCCGCCTTCCGGCCGAAGGGCCTGGCGGGCCGCCTGTACTGGTATTCGCTGGTGCCCTTTCACTTCGTGATTTTTAAGGGCATGATTGAGAATATCGTGCAGTACGGCCAAAAATCTCCCGCTCAACTTCCGCAGCACGGCACTCAGCCCCAAGCGCAACCAGCCGCGTCCTAGGCCAGTATCCAGCGCAGCAAATTTCAAGACCCATAAAGTCCTTTATTGACCAGGTTAATATATTGATTTACAGTTTATTATTTTCCTTTTTCCTTATCCATTAAGTCTGATAATCACCTATATTGGTTGGCGACCATCAGAGTCTTGGGCATATCTTCCAGTCATTATTCCTCCCCCTACTTATTCCTTTTATGGGGCCACACCCGGCCCTGGTAGCCAACCAATCGTTACGACCTTATCCGGCCGCCATTTGTCGCCTTGTTATGAGGATGCAAAGGCGGCCTTTTAGGTGGTAGAACAGGCAGTTTGGAGCTGGAATAAGAGCTTATTTACTTGCCTACTGATGTATCCACTACTACTATTTGGCGCCGTATCCTGGGCCGTGCCGGCCGATGCTGGCTACGATTTCTATTCCTTGTTCTACGTGCTGGCGTTTGGCCTCAACCTACTGCTGTTGGTGGCGGAAGGCCGGCGACGGGGCTACCCCCTGCGGCCCTGGCTGGTAGTGCTGGCCTGCACTACGCTCGCATTTATTCTGGGCACCAAGCTTCTGGCGTTTTCCGGCCGGGAGTGGCGCGGCCTCCTGACTACCGGCTACTGGCCTAGCACGGAAGCGCGCACCGTATTGGGCGGAGCGCTGGCCGGCACGCTCACGCTGCTGGCCCTGCGGCGGCCCTTTGGGTTTAGCTGGCACGTCTTCGATGCCTTTACGCTCCCCATGTGCGCGGCCCTGGCGGTGCAGTGCATAGGCTGTGTACTCACAGGCTGCTGCTTCGGCGAGCCTACCGCAGGCAGCTGGGGCCTCACCTACCCACCCGATACACTGCCCTACTTGGTACAGCAGGCTCAGGGGTTGCTGCCGTTGGGAGCGGCCCGGTCCTTGCCCGTGCACCCCACGCAACTTTACTCGCTCGGGCTGTGCGTGGCTGTGGGGCTTGTGCTCCTCCTGACGCGCCACCGCCGGTGGCCGGGCGGTAGCCGCCGCCTCTTGCATCTAGGCCTGTTGCTGACGGGGCGCTTTCTGATTGAGTTTTGGCGCGACCCTGCTGGCGAGCAGGTTGGGGCTGCCTTGCACACGCACGGTGGGCTGGTTCTTAAGCAAGTGCAATGGACGTTGCTAGTGTTGGCTCCGGCCGCACTGGGCCTGTGGGGCTGGCTGTTGCATCGGCCCAAACACCACAACCTGCAGCCGGAGCAGCTTCCCACCCAATTCCCGGCGCGCAACCTGTTGGCCGTGGCGGCTTTGCTGGCCCTTACGGCCTGGCTGGGGCCCCTGTCCCTCACGCTCCCGGAAGTTGTCGTCGTCAAGACGTTGCTGCTGACGGTGCTCGTGCTGGAAGGTGGCGCGCTGCTGCTGGGTGCGGCGGGCTCGGCCCAACCGTTTCGCGTGGCTCTTCCTCTCGGTTTGGCCTGCACGGTACTGATACTCAGCAGCCAAGCCCCTGCCGATTCTACTACCGGCCATGGGCGCGAAAAATACACTACGCTCAGCGGCAGCCTGAGCTTGGGCAACTTCCGGCGCGAACAAAACCTTGGGGGCGGCTGCAACGGCTCCTCGCCCTTGCTGGCCTACCGCCACCGCTACGCTACCGGCACCCTCGATCTTGCCGTTACGGAGCTTCCGGGGGTTGATGAGGACGGCGACATGCACAAGGCCGAGACGACGATAGGCGTGCGGGTGCACACCGGCGCCGACCAGCAAACCCCCACCGGCGACCCACAGCCCTACACGTATGACGCCGACCGCCTCTCTTTCCTGATTGGCCTGAACCCGTATGTGCAGCTAGACCGCAAATGGCTGGGCATGGGCATCGGGTTCATGGTAGGCAACCTGGGCTACCACCGCCTGTACTACGGAGATAAGCAGAGCCTACTGGATCTGCAGACTTCCCTCCGTTTCGGCGACCGGCAGGTGGCCTACGCCATTGCCGATTACAACTACCTGGGTTACGGCACCGCCAATCCACAGCATCGGTTCGGAGTGGGTACTGGATTTGGGGGCACGCGGTGGCAGCTGGTCGGCGGGGCCGCTTCGGCCAAAACCTACGACGTTTCCAGCGGCCAGAACCGTTGGTCGGGCTTTTTGGAAGCTCAGGGGCGGTTTACACCGCAGTGGCAGGCCAGCACGTTTCTGGTGCTAGGCAACCCTCACCAACAGCAGGTGGGCTTGCGACTGGGCTATCGGTTCCCGCCGAAAACCCGCTAATAGGTATTGGCAACGCACCTTCAGCTTCTTTTCACCTGTTGAGCATTGGCGACACTGGCCTATTCCTGCTCCAGGCGGGCCTGCACCAATGAGCAGGCCGGTAAAACAACTCAGCGCGGCCTTTCGGGCCGCGCTGAGTTGGTAAGCAGAATATATAGACTGGCCTAAATCTTCTCCGGCAGCCGGGTGGCATCCTCGAAGTTGCCCAGAATCGATTTTTCACCTTCCGTTACGGCCTCCACGAGCAGCGCACCGCCCACAAAAGCACCCTTCCACGACTCGCCCAGGCCACCAAATACCTCTTCCCGGTCGCCACGCGAGCGGAGTTTATTGATGCCCATCTTGAAGGCACGCACTTCCTTGGCGGTGCGCGCCGCCCACTTCTCGTCATCAGAGGCCAGCGCCCCTACCAAGGCTCCGTTCGAGATGTTCATTTCGCCTACCAGTTCCTCCACGCGGTCTACCAGCACAATGGAGTCAATGGGGCCGAAGGGCTCCTTGAAGTATAGCTCGCTTTGGCGAGGCAGATTTACGAGGGCGCGGGGCGCGCGGTAAGCCGAGCGGTCCTGGCCGGGCAGGAACAGGCTATCATCGAGCTTACCCTCGAAAATAGGCGTAGCGCCAGTTTTCAGGGCGTTTTCGTAGAGGCGGTCCAGATCTTCGGCCTGCGCTTTATTGATTACGGGTCCAAAGGCCAGATCCGGCAGCTTGTCGTCGGCGCTGTCTACGAGCGTGGGGTTGCCGACTTTCAGGCCCTTGATGGTGTTCCAGTAGGTTTCCACGAACTGCGGAAACAGGCGGCGCTCCACCACAAACCGCACGTAGGCCGTGCAGCGCTGCTTGCCGTAGTCGTAGCCCTTCTTGAGCTGATCGGCTAGGCCATCCCAGTCGCTGTAGTTCCAGATGCCGTAGGTGTTCACGCCTTCCATTTCCAGCATGTAGCGCTTGTGCACGGAGCCCAGGGCATCAGCAATGTTGCGGCCGTTGTAGCGGCCACCTACGAAGCTGAGGCAGTCTACTGCTTCATTCTTCACCAGCACGTCGCTCAGCTCACCGCCCGAGCCACTCACCAACGTAACGGGCAGGCCGCAGCGACGAGCAATGGCGAAGGTCAGGCTCAGGGAAATGAAGCCGCCATCGGTAGGTGTTTTGGCAATAACCGAGTTGCCACATAGGGCCTGCACCAGCACCGCGTGCAGCAGCACCGACATAGGGTAGTTCCAGGAAGCAATGTTGCTGACCAAGCCTAGCGGCTCGCGCTGGCCCAGCATGCCTTCAATATTATCGACATACCACTGCACGCCCTCGATAGCGCGGTCGATGTCGGTGAAGCCCAACTTATAGGTTTTGCCAATCTCCCAGATCAGTAGTTTGCCCACGAGGTCTACCTGGTCGCGCAGTTGGTTGAGGCAGTCCTGCACGCGGCGCTTACGCTCATCCAGGTCTACGGCGGCCCAGGCAGCGGCTTCCTGCTTGGCAAACTGCACGGCGCGCACGGCGGTGTCATGGTCGAGCATGGGCAGCGAGCCAATATCGGAGCCATCTACGGGCGAGGTAAACGGGCGGGGCTTACCGGGCTCCTGCCACCGGCCTTCCATGAGGTTCAGGAACTTGCCGTCCTGCGTGAATACTTCCGGAGTGATGGATTTCATCTGGCTCAGCAGACCGCCGAACTCAACCTGGGGCGAAACGATTTTGGTCATGGCAAAGAGAGAAGCAGCCGACAACAGCTGCGTGCTGTAGTTGTGCTCCCTAAAGAAGGTTCTTTTTTGAATTGTTTGCGAACAGGGAGTGGCCTAGCGGGCAGCTTCCGAGGTTTGAGCAGCAAGTACCGGAACCTCTGGAACCGCTTTAGCGCAGGCCAGCAACCGATTAACCAGCTCCGGCGAGCCAATATAGAGCGGAGCCCGCTGATGAAAATCAGTAGGCTCAATATCCAGCACTTCCTCCGTGCCAGCCATGGCCAGGCCACCGGCCTGCTCAATGAGGAAAGCCAGCGGGTAGCCTTCATACAGCAGGCGCAGCTTGCCCTGGGGCGTTTTGCGCGTGGGCGGATACAAGTAAATGCCGCCCGTAAACAGATTGCGGTGATAGTCGGCTACGAGGGAGCCCACGTACCGGCCGCTCATGGTTTGCTCCTTGCACTGCATGAGAAAGTCGCGCACGTACTGCGGATAGTCGAACCAGTAGCCTTCGTTGCAGGAAAACACGTTGCCGGTGGCCGGAATGGTGATGCTGGGATGAGACAGGAAGAACTCCCCCAGCGAGTTTTCATACGTGAAGCCGACCACGCCGTGCCCGGTAGTATACACCAGCATGGTGCTGGAGCCATACAGTATGTAGCCGGCCGCAATTTGTCGGCGGCCACCCTGTAGAAAGTCTTCCCGCGTAGCCTCCTGCCCTACCTCCGACACGCGCCGGTAGATGCTGAAGATAGTCCCGATGCTGATGTTGACATCGATGTTCGAGGAGCCATCCAGTGGGTCAATGGCCACCACGTATTTGCCCTGGCAGTTGCCGGTGTGGATGATGTCGTCCTCCTCCTCTGAGAGAACAGCACAGGCCTCGCCCCCATTGGTGAGAGCCCGGATAAAGCGGATATTGGCTTCTACATCGAGCTTTTGCTGCGCCTCGCCCTGCACGTTCTGCTGGCCCATAGCGCCGATGATGCTGGTCAGGCCAGCCCGGTTTACCTCCCGGTTTACGATTTTTCCGGCCAGCGCAATGTCGCGCAGCAGCTGCGACAACTCGCCCGTGGCGTACGCAAACTCAGACTGCTTGCGCATGATGTAGCGCTCCAGCGTAGTGCCAACTGGCTGGGCCAGTGCGTTTTCGCGACTAATACTCATATACCAGAAAGGAAATAAAAGGGTGTATGCGGAAGCGCGGCGGCTTCCCGATGCTTGTGGCCCCTAACCTCCACGCCCACCAGTAGGCCGCCGCTTTTCTGCGTCGTATTTTGAATATCACATAGAAAAACACTGGCCTAGGGCTCCCTAACCAGCATCTATTCCTTAAACTAACTTGCGCGAAGTGGCCTAGCTTTTGGCTTCAGGCTGTTTCTGCGACTGCCACAGCACTACCTGCCAGCCCTTCTTGGGGTCTTTCACCTGCACCACCACATATTTCAGGTGCGCAATGTTGGGCGTGCCGTCGGGTTTGTTGGGCTGGTAAATAGTAATAGTCCCATTCACTACGGCTGCTTTGCCGTCGTTGTAGGCCCGCACGTTCAGGGCTTCCACGTCGATCTTATCGTACACACTTTTGCCATCCCGAATGGACTGGATGTACTCCTGCTTGTTGTTCTGGTGGCCGTTGGAGTGTGTGTATACCAGGTCATCGGCAAATACCTTCTCCAGCACAGTGTAATCCTTTTTCACCTGAGCTTCGAAACGTTGGCGTTCCAGCGCTTCTACTTCTTTGGCCGCTGCCACGTCTTTCTTGGATTGAGCGAACATACTAACAGGCACAGCCAACAAGGCCAGCAGCAAAAGCAAAGCTGATTTTTTCATAGCGCGAGGAGAGAAAGGAATTAGTGAGCCGCCGATGTTGAGGCAGTTTCGTCGAGGTTGATTTGCTTCATGGTAGGCGCCAAGAAGTGCATCAGCACCCAGGCCAGCAGGTAGGCTCCACCGCAAATCCAGAACATTATAAAATAGGCCTTGTCGAGCTGGCCGATGCTCTCATAGTACACGAACATGCGCTTCTGCACCAGCGCCGACAGCACAATACCTCCCATACCACCGGCCATACCCCCGATGCCCGTAACGGACGCCACGGCACGCTTCGGGAACATATCCGATACGGTGGTAAAGATGTTCGCGCTCCAGGCTTGGTGTGCCGCGGCCGCAATGCCAATCACGAGCACCGCCAGCCACATGTTTACCTGGCCTAGACGCTGGGCAAACACAATCGGGAACACGCAGAGGGCAATCAGCAGCATGGAGGTTTTGCGAGCTTTGAAAGCCGGCATACCATGCTTAATGAAGTTCAGCGGAATCCAGCCGCCGCCCACGCTACCAATGCTGGAGAGCATGTACACCATGGCCACGGGCAAGGCAATATCAGTGCCTTTGAGGCCGTACTGCTTGCTCAGGAAATCGGGCAACCAGAACAAGTAGAACCACCAGATAGGATCGGTCAGGAACTTGCCGAGCACGAAGCCCCAGGTCTGCCGAAACGTGAGCAGCTTAAACCACGAAACCTTAGGCTGGGTGGTGATGGAAGCCGCCGCCATATCATCCACATCACTGTGGATATACTCGAACTCAGCCTTCGTGAGCTTAGCGTGCTTGGCTGGCACTTCGTACAGCACAAACCAGAGCACCAGCCACACAAACCCCAGCGCGCCGGTAATGACAAAAGCCCATTTCCAGCCCCAGGTTTCAGCAATCCACGGCACGGTGAGCGGCGCAATGATAGCGCCCACGTTGGAGCCCGAGTTGAAAATGCCCGTAGCCAGTGCCCGCTCCTTCTGCGGAAACCACTCGGCGGTGGTTTTGATGGCAGCGGGGAAGTTGCCGGCCTCTGTTACGCCCAAAAAGGCCCGCGCCACACTGAAACCCAGCGTACTGCTGACCAAGGCATGCCCGATGGCGGCCAGACTCCACAGGAAAGTAGACAGGGCATAACCCATCTTAGTCCCCAGCTTATCGATAATGCGCCCCACCCCCAGCATACCCAACGAGTAGGCCAGTTTGAAAGCAATTTCGATGTTGGCATAGTCGCCGGCGTTCCAGTGGAACTCGGTTTCGAGGTACGGCTTCAGCAGGGAAATAACCGCTCGGTCGAGGTAATTGACCGTGGTAGCGAAGAACACCAGCGAGCAGATGGTCCAGCGGTACTTCCCGATACCGGTGGCGGTTGCCGGTGCAGCAGAAGTGGTTTGTATCATAGAGGTCGGGCTGAATGCGGTGGGAGAAATTCAGGAACCGAAAGAGGCAGGCGCTAGGCCACTCTGTTTCGGCTTGGCGTTTACTTCTGAAGCGTTTTCACAAACTGCAGCAGGTGGGAAATCTGCTGGCTGAAGGCCTGGGTGTCATCAACGTTTTTGAAGAGCTGGGAACCCATCCCGACCACGTTTACGCCCGCTGCAAACCATTCGCGCAGGCTTTCTTCGGTCGGCTCCACGCCGCCCGTTACCATCAGAGGCACCGTAGGCATGGGGCCGCGCAGGCTCTTGACGAAGCCCGGACCTACCACGTTGCCGGGGAAGATTTTGACGATGGCGGCGCCCATTTTCGTGGCCTGGTACACCTCGCTCACGGTCATGGTGCCGGGCAGCCAGGGCGTGCCGTGCTTTCGGCATACTTCCGCTACTTCAGCCGTCAGGCAGGGCTGTACCACAAAATCGGCGCCGACCTGAATGAAGCGCTCCGCATCCTCAGCGGTGTAAATAGTGCCGATACCGAGTAGCATATCGGGGCAGTTCTCCTTCACAAAAGGAACCAGCGCCGAGAAAACATCGAAAGCATTAGAGCCTCGGTTCGTGAATTCAAACACGCGTAGACCACCTGCGTAGCACGCCTGCAGAATACGCTGGGCGTACGCCACATCGGCGTGATAGAATACTGGCACAATGGGCGTACCCAGTACGATGGTTTGAATATCAGCGGCGGAGAAGCGAGGCATTGAAAAGCAGATTATCGTTTGTTAGGCTACTACTGGCCTAGAAGAAGGTCAGATGTATTTACCGAAGCAGGCGGCCCGAAGTGTTCCCAGCCACAATGTGTTCCACTTCGGCGGCTGTCACTAGGTTTATGTCGCCGTGAATGGTGTGCTTGAGGGCCGAAGCAGCAGTAGCAAACGTGAGGGCTTCCGCTACAGTGGCGTATTTCTGGCTACCATAGATGAAGCCGGATATAAATGAGTCGCCGCCGCCAATGCGGTCTACCACGGGGTTAATGTCGAAGTCCTCGGTTTCGTGGAAAGCGCCGTCGATGTAAGCAATGCCCCGGATGCGCTCGTGGGAAGCACTTTGCGTGTTGCGGCGCGTGGCAATGATGCGCTT
Source organism: Hymenobacter gelipurpurascens (assembly GCF_900187375.1). Classification (NCBI taxonomy): domain Bacteria; kingdom Pseudomonadati; phylum Bacteroidota; class Cytophagia; order Cytophagales; family Hymenobacteraceae; genus Hymenobacter; species Hymenobacter gelipurpurascens. The sequence continues at coordinate 1,800,104 of NZ_FYEW01000001.1, forward strand.
GATCTGAGGAAAACGCTGAATTAGTTGCTCGCTCATGGATACGAAGCTGTTTTCCGCTTCTGCTTCGGCCTTAATGCCAAACAGGTCCTCAGCATCGCCTTCTGTGCACACCACGATGTCGCAGCCGGCTACCAGCGGGGGCATCACATCCTGGGCACGTTGCCCGTACTGCCACAGGTTGCGGCGGTAGTTTACATCAGCCGAAACCGTGATACCCAACCGGCGGGCAGCCTGAATAGCATCGGCAGTGGCTTGAGCAGCGGAGACCGAAATAGCCGGCGTAATACCTGTCCAGTGCAGCCAGTTGGCGTCCTTCAGAATTTCATCCCAATTAAACCACTCCGGCTGCAGGTTGGCAAAGGCCGAGTTGTAGCGGTCATACACAATACGGCTGGCCCGCAACGACGCCCCTACTTCCAGAAAATACAGGCCTAGCCGTTCGCCCTGAAACACGCAATGGCTCATATCAACCCCCAACCGCTGAAACGATTGGGCAGCGGCCTGGCCTAGCTCGTTGTTGGGGAAGCAGCCTGCATGAGCGGCCGGCATCCCCAAGCGCACCAAGGAGGCCGCGACGTTGGCATCGCCGCCGCCGTAGGTTATTTCCAGCGAGCTGGCCTGCGTAAGGCGGTAGTTCAACGGCGGCGAGAGCCGCATCATGATTTCACCAAAGGTGACGACTTTCTTCATGTTAGGGACTTAAAGACGCTACTTAAGCTCAATGAGAAACGTCATGTCGAGCTTGTCGAGACATCTCGCTCGAGAGTAATCAGATTACTCTTACAACCTCAGCACGCGAGATGTCTCGACAAGCTCGACATGACGGACTGGATTTGTGATTCTAGCCCACTTCTGCCGTTTCCGACACGCCGGCTTTCACGAAGCCGAAGTACTCCTTGGCATTGCCGTAGCAGATGTTCTGGATGATCTGGCCCAGGCCTTCGATGTCCTCGGGTAGCTCGCCGTTTTCCACGTCGTTGCCGAACAGGTTGCAGAGCACGCGGCGGAAGTACTCGTGGCGTGGGTAGGAAAGGAAGCTACGCGAATCGGTGAGCATGCCCACGAAACGGCTCAACAGGCCCATGTTAGAAAGAGCGTTGATTTGCTTCTCCATGCCGTCCTTCTGATCGAGGAACCACCAGCCCGAGCCGAACTGTACTTTGCCGGCTACCGAGCCATCATTGAAATTGCCAATCATGGTGGCAATCAGCTCGTTGTCGGCTGGATTCAGGTTGTATATGATGGTCTTGGCAAGCTTGTCCTGGCCATCGAGGCGGTCAAGAAAAGTAGAGATTGCACGGCCTTGCGAGAAGTCGCCGATGGAGTCCCAGCCCGTATCGGGGCCAAGCTCACGCAGCATGCGAGAGTTGTTGTTGCGCAGAGCGCCCAAGTGGAACTGCTGAGTCCAGCCTTTCTCCCAGTCCATTTCGGCCAGCAGCACCAGCATCGCCGACTTGAACTTCAAGATTTCTTCCTGGCTTAGCTCTGTTCCTCCCCGGATCTTGGAGAAAATCGCATTGACTTCTGATTCGGTGTAATTGGCCGCGTAAATCTGCTCCAAACCGTGGTCAGAGAGGCGGCAACCGAGGGCCGCGAAGTAATCATGGCGCAGGCGCAGGGCCTGCTGCAAATCGCGGTACGACTGAATATCCACGGCAGCCGACTGGCCTAGCTTGTCGAGGTATTCGTTGTAGGCTACTGCTCCATCTACGGCCATGGCTTTATCGGGCCGGAACGTGGGTAGTACCTGCACCTCGAAGCCGCTAGCAGCCAAAGCGCGGTGGTGCTCTAGCGAGTCCGAGGGGTCATCGGTGGTGCAGAGCGTTTCCACGTTCATCATGCGCAGCAGGTTCCGCACCGAAAACTCAGCGGTGCGCAGCTTCTCGTTGCACTGGTCGTAGATGCGGCGGGCGCTGCCAGCGTTCAGCAGCTCCGTGATGCCGAAGTAGCGGCGCAGCTCCAGGTGCGTCCAGTGGTAGAGCGGGTTTCGCACGGTTTGAGGCACTGTTTCGGCCCATTTTTCAAACTTCTCCCAGTCTGATGCATCGCCGGTGATGTAGCGCTCCGGAATACCGTTGGCCCGCATGGCGCGCCACTTGTAGTGGTCGCCGTAGAGCCAGATCTGCGTGATATTATCGAACTGCTTGTCCTGGGAAATCTGGTCAGGCAGCAGGTGGTTGTGGTAGTCGATGATGGGCATCTGCTTGGCATACTCGTGGTAGAGCGTGCTGGCGGTGGCCGTTTGCAGCAGGAAGTCGTCGTTGAGAAAAGGCTTCATAAACAACCGAGATTATGGGCGAAACCCGCAAAACTCGCGGGTGGGTGTTAGGTAAAGGTATCAGCTTCCGACTGGCCTAGCGCCTCATTTCGCGGCTTTATTAACGGAAACGATTACGGTAGGTGGCCACTCACTGGCCTAGAACAAGCATGACGTTTTTTAGCCAGGTAAGCAAGACTCTACAGCGACACGCCGCGTTTCCACGGAATGAAGTCCGTTTGGCCGTGGCGCACGGCGGCTACTTCTTCGCCGCTGGCTACGCGCACCACGTAGTCGAGAATCCGCTCGGCAGCCTGCTCGATGGTTTCTTCGCCGTCAATCACGGTGCCGGTGTTCAGGTCAATGATATCGGGCATGCGCTTGGCCAAGGCCGTGTTGCTCGAAATCTTCACTACGGGCGCAATAGGGTTGCCGGTGGGAGTGCCTAGGCCAGTAGTAAAGAGAACTACTGTAGCGCCAGAGCCAACTTCCGCCGTTGTCGATTCCACGTCGTTGCCGGGCGTGCACAGCAGGTTCAGGCCGGGCTGCGTAACGGGCTCAGGATAATCGAGCACAGCTACCACGGGCGAAGAACCACCTTTGCGCGCTGCCCCCGCCGATTTCATGGCATCCGTAATCAGACCGTCGCGAATGTTACCCGGCGAAGGGTTCATGTCGAAGCCCGAACCTACGGCCACGGCGGAATCGCCGTAGGCCTTCATTAGGGAGCTGAAACGCTCGGCCGTGGCGGTATTCACGCTGCGGTCAACGAGCTCCTGCTCTACTCCGCACAGCTCCGGGAATTCCGCCAAAATAACGGAACCACCCAAGGCCACCACCAGGTCGGAAACGTGGCCTACGGCAGGGTTTGCCGAGATGCCCGAGAACCCATCGGAACCGCCACACTCTAGGCCTATGCACAGCTTGCTGAGCGGGGCTGGCTGGCGCTGAAGTTGGTTGGCCTGCATCAGGCCGGCGAAGGTCTGGCGCAGGGCCGTGCTCACGAGGGTTTCCTCAGTACCCAGCTTCTGCTGCTCCAGTATGAAGAGCGGTTTATCGAAGCCGTTGGGGCTGCGCTTGTTGATTTCGTCCTGCAGCATGCTCACCTGCGCGTTCTGGCATCCCAGGCTTAGCACTGTAGCACCGGCCACATTGGGGTGCGTGATGTAGCCAGCCAGTAGGCCACACAGCGTCTGGGCGTCCTGCCGGATGCCGCCGCAGCCGCCCTCATGGCTCAGGAACCGAATGCCGTCCACGTTCGGAAAAGGCTTTACTTTCTGTTGGTTGATTTCGGCAGAATGCAGATCAGTCGCCAGAATTTCCTCCACCGATTTACCGGCCTGCATCAACTCCAGCAACGCCTGCGTCTGAGGTTGATAGGATTTGCGACGAGCATAGCCGAGGTCGTTCACCAAAGCCTCCTCCAGGACCTGAATATTGCGATTTTCGCAGAATACCAACGGAATCACCAGCCAGTAGTTGGAGGTACCCACGCTCCCATCGGCGCGGTGGTAGCCCATAAAGGTGCGGTCCTGCCACTTCGTGACCTCAGGCGCCTGCCACTCGGCGCGGCGTTGGTGGTGCTCGTCGTAGCTGTCGGTGGCGTGCTGCATGTTGGCGGTGGTCAGTAGGCCACCTACCCCAATGGCTTCGCGCGCCTTGCCCACCAATACGCCGTACATGTGCACGGGGTCGCCGGGGGCGAGGAATTCGAGAGCTAATTTATGCTTGGCCGGAATCCGGTCAGTGGTCGCGACGGTGGTGCCATCCCAAGTAACGGGTGTGCCGATAGGCAGGTCCGTGAGGGCCACCAGCACATTATCCTGCGGATGAATTTTGGCTACCAGATGTTTCATGTGAAGTGCTGTTTTTGATCTATCGCAACGAAGTACGCAGGCTTAGCATCTGTCAGGTGTTGCTTATCGAACCAAGGTGGCAATAGGCTTGCATGACGTTCTTCGGTTGCTAGGCCAGTGTACTTACTCCGCAGCGGCTTTTTGCGCGACGTTTTTGTTGAGTGCCTCCGCCAGTGTAGCATTGGCACCTTGCGTCAACAGTTTTTCGAGGTACCGAGTTACACACGCCGCAAATCCTGGCAGCGCCGATAAGTCATGCCCCCACAGGGCTTGGTTATGCAGCACGGTGCGCGTTAGCTCGGCTGGCTCCAGACGGTCCCACATTTCGGCGAAGTAGCCAGCCTTTTCGTCCTGAATCGGGTAGGCCTGTCCGTTAGCTTCGCCGTACCATACCTGCTCCTGCTGGTGCGTGCCACGCATGAACAGCAAGTAGGCCGCAAAACCCAGTGCCATGTAATGCGGCACGGCATTCAGCTGCTTGTAGTAGTGCAGCAAGGTGGCCACGTTGCGCATCTGCATCTTGGCCGTGTAGTTCATCGTGATGGCCAGCCAGCGGTGCTCAATAGCGAGATTGCGGAAGCGGTCCAGCACCTGCATTCCAAAGCGTTGACCCACTTTTTCATCCACGGCATACGGGATACCCGGCAGTAGATCAGCCAGCATCAAATTGTGGATGAAGCCAGCTGCACACTCATCTTCCATGGCCTCACGTACCGTTCCGAAACCGGCCAGCACAGCCAGGCCACAGCTCAGGGTGTGCGTGCCGTTGAGCAAGCGTAGCTTCAACTCACGGAACAGGTTGATGTTGGGCTGTACCACTACGCCGGCATCAACCTGCTCAAACGAGAGAATCTGTTTCACCCGCTCATCGCCTTCAATGGCCCAGAGCGTGTATACTTCCGACATGGTCAGCAGCTCATCCTCGTAGCCCAGCTGCGCCGTTATTGCAGCTTGTACCGAGGCAGCGGGGCGCCCAGGCACAATTCGGTCTACCAAGGAGTTGCAGACCTGATTGGCCGTTTCCAGCCAGTCAATAAACTCCGCATCTAGGTTGTTGCGGTGGGCCTGCTCCAGCAGAATGGCTTCAAGCTTCGTCCCGTTGTCAGGAATCAGCTCCGCGGGTACAATCACCAGGCCCTTTTCCTTATCACCGTTAAAGGCCTGAAAGCGGGCGTGCAGGAAGGCCAGCAGCTTACCCGGAAATGACTGCGGCGGACTCTGCGTCACGTCGTCAGCCACCAGCTGTATCCCGACTTCCGTGGTGTTAGAAATCACGACCTGCAGCTCCGGATTGGCGGCGCAGGCCAGAATTTCGGCCCACTGGCTTTTGGCTGACAGCACCCGGCTGATGGAGGAGCACACCACGTTTTCTTCTATCTCACGGCCATCTTCAATCCCCCGAATTCCCAAGGTATATAGGCCATCCTGGCGAGTAAAAGCATCTATATCGCCTCCATCTGTGCTTTTCACAACCACAATGCGGCCGTTGAAAACGCCTTGGCGATTGGCTTTGTCGATAAGGTAATCGGGCAGGCCCCGCAGCAGCACACCCGTGCCAAACTGCAGTACCTTTTCGGGCAACTCAAACAGGGCCGGAGTAGGCAGCATAGCAGCCGGAGTGGCCTGCAGAACATATTCTTTTGATAAGTGTGGCATAGCCAAAGTCCTAGAGTTTGCTTCCCTCTTGTTTTGTTGAATTGGTGGCCCATTTTTGCTGCCATTTCGGGTAGTCCCGCTGCAGCAGTTTCTCGGGCCAGGTGCCGGCGTACACGTAGCCGGCACGGCGTTCATTTTCTATTTCGCTCAGTGCATAATGCACCTTGCTGTCGCGGCCCACATAAATGGGGCGGTTGGTTTCGAGGTCATAGAACCGGGCCCACAGCGAGGCTCCGGGCTGTGCTACTATCACTCGGTCGCGGCCGCTAGGCTGCGCTGGGTCTTTGATTTCCTTGAGAGCTTGATTAGGCATTTTTACCTTCTCAAACCACGCAATAGCGCTGGCAATAGCCTTCTTAACTTCCGGCGAAGGGTTCTCAACTCCTAGCAGGAATTCCACAATAGCCGCCGACTCATCGCCGCTCAACGAGGCCAGCTCGAATGCACGGGCTTTGGCTGGCTGCAATGTTTTTTCATCGTACTGCGCGCACCAGGCCGTGAGCTGCCCGTTCTGCACGTATTGGGTTTTGAGGATGCAGGCAACCCCACGTTCTACCGCTCCTTTTGCCAGCGGTACTAGGGCCGGATCAACAGCCGTAAAATCGCCTTCCTGCTTTGCCACGGAACGCAGCACTTCCAGTGCCAGCACCATCGCGTTATCGTTGTAGGTAATCTGGTGGCGGTAGTTGCTGAAATCGGGGTAATACTGTGGGAAGCCGCCGTTGGCGTACTGCATTTTCAGCAGGTACTGGATGCCTCGCTCAGCGGCTGCTTTGTAGGCCACTCTGTTGGTAGCTTTGTAGGCCTTAAGCAGATAGGTGATTTCGCGCGTGGTGGCTTTGTTGTCGATGGTAGCATCGGTGCGCCCGGCGTCGGCTAGCGTAGCGGCGCGCAGAGCGGCCGACAGGGGCTTGGTGTAATCCACCTTCACTTCTTTCACGGCCTTAGGCCACCCGCCCACGCTGCGCTGATATACCAGCATCTTCTCTGCTACGCTGTCTACCTGATCTGCCTGCTGATTAGCTGCCGTGGGCAACACTGAGTTAGTATGCAGCGGATTGGATGGCGGCAACGCTACCGTCGCCTTTTTGCCCGACACCGGGTACCACCGGCCCCCATAGGTCCAGTCGGCCTTTATTTTTCGGGCTTTTGGTGCGCCTTCCGCAGTTTTCAGGTTATCCTGGTGCCAGGCATAATCACCGCCTTCATGGTGAGAATTCTGGTAGTACACGCGGCGTCCCCATTGCTTGGCACCAGGCCCCGATTGAGCCCAGTAGATATCCGCATCGGCCATGTTTTTGGCGAAGGTGCAGTTCACCAAATAGAACTGCGCCTCGCGGTGAAAACGCCCTAATTTGAAGTTATCATCGCCCTCGAAAGTGCAGTTCCGAAGTACCGTTTTCTGGTCTTTGTTGCCGGAGCCATCGTGCCAGATGGCAGCGTTGGTATTGTGGCAAATGAAGCGGCAGTTCTCAGCGTAGGCCCACCCACGCGGGCAGTAAAAATCTACGCCGCCTTCCATGGTGCAGTCCTTGAAGTAATAGAGGCCAGCATCCACGTCCCAGGGACTCACGGTGTCGCCGCCAAGGGCCCGGAACGTACAATGCTTCACGGTGAGGCGAGTAGTGCCGGGCATGGTGCGCAGGGCCATTTGGTGGCCCGTCTTGCTGATGGTACGTTGGCCCGTAGGGTCCGTGGGGCATGGCACCGTCACGGGTCCTTTGGCATCGAAGCCGTAGCTGTTGATAACCGTTAGGTTTTCAAGCGTCACGTCGGGAGAGTTGCGCATGTTGAGTGTGGCCACTCCCCAATCGTCCTGGCCGGCTGTAGGGTCGCAGCGCCACTCGTCGCGGGCTTGCGCGTAGGCCAGTACCACACCGGTTTCGCTTTGTCCTTTCAGGATAATCTGCTGCTTGCCATCAATGAAGACCTTCTCGCGGTACGTGCCATTCTTGATGTACACGGTGCGCGGCTTGGTGGCCTCATTGGGTAGGCTGTTGAGAGCGGCCTGGATGGTCCGGAAATTTCCCGAACCATCCGACGCCACCGTCACCTGCTGAGCATGGGCCGATTCTATTCCCATTTCCCCAACCCCCACCAGCAGGAGCAGTAGTTTTAGTAAGTTTTTCATGGCAAGTGGCCTAGAGGCCGCCTTTTACAAAATCATCCCGCATCGGGCTGAATGAATCCAGCAGAACACCGGCTTCTTCGCACACCACGCCATGCCACAGGTTAGAGGGTGCATGAAATCCGTCGCCGGCTCGCAGAACTCGTTCCTCCTCCCCTACCAGGCAGCGAAAAACTCCGTTTTCTACATAGGTAATCTGGGCGTGTACATGCCGGTGAGGAGCGCCGAATGCGCCTGTCTCGAAGGCCACTTTCACCAGCATCAGATCCGGGCCATAGGCCAGTACCTTGCGGTGCACTCCCTCCCCTACGGTTTCCCAAGTCAGGTCTTCGTCGGTGAGAAAATGGTGCTGTGGAAATGAGGTCATATCAGGAGAATAGAGAGGCGGAACAGGAGGGTAAAACGAAGTACAGATAAGTCCTTCGTCTACCCCTCATGCACTCACCTGCTAGTAGCCGAAGTTTTGCACCAGTGCCGGGTCAGAGCTCAGCGTGCTCTGCGGAATTGGCAGCAGTTCTTTGCCCTGGCCGGGCACGTACTCAGCCGCTAGGCCAGAGCCCACGCTGGTTGCCGTGGTAGTGCCAACCGTTACGGTGGTACCGGTAGGCTGCGTGTTGGCTACATAAGCCGCATCAATGCCCTGGCGCCAGTTCACGCGCACCGTACCTGTTGGCGCAGTGTTGGGCGTAGGAGAAGGCCGGTAGAAAGAGCGCGTCCATTGCACATCACCGGCAGCCGGCGTTTTGAAGTACATGTACAGCGGCACTTTATCATAAGGGGCTTCGCCTTTGGCCATCTTCAGAATGTTGGCTTTGGCTTCTGCCAGCTTGGTGGCAAACAGGTTCCAGCGCAGCAAATCATACTTGCGGATTCCTTCGCTGCCAAACTCCAGGTAACGCTCGTTTACTAAGGCATTGAACAGAGCAGTTTTTGAGTTCAGTACCAGGCCAGCTTGTGCTTTAGCCTTGGTGCCATAGGCGCGCGTACGCACTTCCAGCAGGGCATCCTGTGCCGCTTGCGTAGGCCCGTTCAGCTCGTTTTCAGCTTCCGAGAACATCAGCACTACATCGGCGAAACGGATGATAGGCCAGTTGTAGCCCAGGTAGTTGTTCGTGCCAGGCAGTGAAGGGATGTGCCAGTCGCGGCGGAATTTGCCATCGGTTACGCTGGCTAGTGCCACACCTGCCCGGAAATTGTTGGCCGGGATAGTGTAAGGCGCAATCGTCACGTCGCGGCGTACGTCCGTCGAGTCGAACGCGTAGAAATACGTGGGGACAATGGTTACGGCGCCTTGCGTAGAGCCGTAGATGGTAGAGGCGTTCAGGCGAGGGCCGTTGTAGTAGCCCAATTTGCTGTCGGAAACCGCCGTTGAGCCGCCCATGCCCACCTGGAACATGATTTCGTTAGCCGACTCCGAACGCTGCTCGTTGATGCTTTTGAATACTTCCAGGAAACTTGTATTGAGCGTATGCTCCGAGCGGTTCGCCATTAGCTCGGCGCACTCCTGGCGGGCAATGCGGTAATAGTCGAGGTAGTCGGCGGGGCGCACCATTTGGTTGCCCTTCAGCGAGTAGCCGCCCCGGTACAGGGCCAGACGGGCGCGCAATGCCTTTACCGCGCCTTTGGTAATACGCTCACTGGCGGCACCCGCTTTGGAGCGCCACGGCACCAACTTTTCGGCCTGCAGCAAGTCGGCAATCAGCTTAGTGAGCGTCTCGTTGCGGTCAGCATTCGGCAGGTTGAAGTCCTGGCCCGACACGGAAGCCGTGAACTGCGCCGGAACGTCGCCCCAGTTGCGTACCAGCTCCAAGTAGTACTGTGCGCGCAACGTCAGGGCCTCGCCGTGCAGCCGGTGCAGCGCAGCCGTATCGGCGGCGGTGCCCGTGGTGTACAGGCTCATCTTCGGAATCTGATCGATGCAGATGTTGCTGCGTTCCACGCCTTGGTAAAGCGTGTTCCAGGGGTTGGTAATCTCGGTGTTGGTAGGCAGCGCCTTATAGCGGGCAATGCTCCGGCGGGCACCATCAGCGGCTCCAGATGAGCCAATCATCTCGTCGGAATCGAAGGGGAAATACATGCTAATCCGGGTGCCGTAGGTCTGGTCGCCCGAGAGAGGATCGTAGGCCCCTACCACGGCAGCCGTAGCGCCGGCTACCGTGCTAAAGGTGGCCTCCGTGGTATTAAGAGCCAGCGGCTCTACATCCAGAAAATCTTTGCAGGATGACACCGCCCCGGCGGAGCCGGCCAGTGCCAGGCCGGCTAGTGCAGCCCGGAAGGAAATGAAGGATTTCATATGCGCAGCGAAAAATCAGGTGGGATTAGAGGGACAGGTTCAGACCAAAGAGAAAGGCGCGGCTGCGGGGGTAAGCAGCATAATCGACACCCGGCGTGAGCGGGGTAGCGCGGCGGGTATTCACTTCGGGGTCGTAGCCCGTGTAGTTGGTGAAGGTGTACAGGTTATTGAGCGTCACGTAGAAGCGCAGCTGCTGTACCTTGGCGCGGGTAGTGAGGGTCTTGGGCAGGGTGTAGCCCAGGGTCAGGTTGTTAATGCGCAGGAACGAGGCATCTTCCACGGCCCACGAGTGCAGGAAATAGTTGCGGGTGGGCGTCCAGATGTCAGCATTCTGGTTTACTTGATTCAGTGTACCCAAATCGGTAATGGGCGTACCGTCGGCGTTGATGGTGCGGTACCGGTCGCTCATGACATCGAGCACGTTGCTGAACACCGTGTTGGCCGTGTTCGACGTAAATTCAATCTTGTTCGCGTTGTAGACATCATTGCCCAGCACGAAGTTGACGAAGACGCTGGCGTCGAAGTTCTTGTAGGTAAACTGCTGGTTGAGGCCACCTGTCAGCTTAGGGTTGGCGTTGCCAATTACCGTCTGGTCCTTGTCGTCGATAACCCCGTCACCATTCAGGTCCTTCAGCTTGATCTGGCCGGGTCGGGCAACGGTCTCACCAATCAGGCCTAGGTTGTTTGGGAATACGTTGACACCCTGGGCGTTCTTCTTCGGAATCCAGGTTTGCGTGGTGGCATTGTAGCCTTCGAAATCGTCAGCCGTCAGGTAGTTGTCCGTTACGTAGCCATACATCTGGCCTACGGGCTGGCCTACACGCGCTACATAGTCGCGGTTGAGGGCAGTACCGGCCCAGCCGGAAGCAATACCAGGAATTTCATCCAACCCAGAGCCGAGGCTCTCGATGCGGCCCCGGTTGAAGGAAGCATTGGCCGTAGCCGTCCAGCTAAAGTCAGGTTTGTTGAAGATGATGCCCGTCAGCTGCAACTCGACGCCTTTGTTGGAGGTTTTGCCGATGTTCTGCAACTGCGAAGAGTACCCCAGGAACGGAGGAATTGGGCGGTTAATCAGCAGGTCAGAAGTAGTGTTGTAGTAAACATCACCGGTGAACTGTACCCGATTTTCCCACAGTGCCAAGTCTATACCGAAGTCGCGGGAAGTTGTCACTTCCCATTTCAGTTTTTCATTGGACAGCGTAGTAGCTACAGAGCCCAGCACCTGATTGTGGTTGAGATAATACGGCGCCCCACCAGCCTGGAACAGCTGGCTGAACAGAAAGTCGTTGATACGGTTATTACCAGCCTGCCCATAGCTCAAGCGCAGCTTTAGGTCCGATACCGCTTCTACCGACTTAAAGAACTCCTCCTTGGAAACGCGCCAGGCGGCAGAAGCACCGGGGAAGTAGCCCCAGCGGTTACCCGCTTTAAACTTGGATGAGCCGTCGGCCCGGAACGTACCCGTAAACAGGTACTTGTCGTCGTAGGAGTAGGTAATGCGCCCGAAGCCAGAGGCCAACGTATAGTCGTTCGGAATGCTCGTATAAGGCAGTACAGGCTGTGAGGTCACGCCCGCGGGCAGCACCCCTTGGTTGATGTTGGCCAGCGCACGCTCAGCCGTGATATCCAGCGGCAGGAAGTTGGTCTGGATGAACTGCGACTTAGTCTGCTGCTGATAGGTCTCCTGGCCTAGCAACAAGCCCATCACGTGTTTCCCTTTCGTAAGGGAATAATCCAGCACGTTGGAGTTGTTGAACGTGATTTGGTTGCCCGTAGTGATAGTAGCGAACGGCAGGTTCTGGTAGCCGCCCGCTGCCTGCCGGATGGTAGGCGAAAAGCGGCCATTGAACGTACCTAGGTCACCGCTAGTGATATCAAAACCAGCCGTAGAACGGAAGAAGAGGCCTTTCGTCAGTTCCAGGGCGGCGTTGCCACCTACGTTGAAGGTCCGGCGCTTGTCGCGGCGGTATTCGCTATCAATCGTAATCAGTGGGTTTACCAAGCTAGAGGTGGTGAAGAAGTCATCATCGAAAGTGCCGGGGTCGATGATGGCACCTGATGCTCTTGGCACCGACAGAGGCTGGTACTGCACCGTATTGCGCAAGCGTGAGGTAACGCTGGAGCCGCTGGTAGAAGTACCGGCGCCGTTCACGGTCTGGTCGTTGAAGCGCATGTTCAGGCCTACGCGCAGCTTGTCAGTGGCCTTCGTATCAAAGCGGAAGTTGATCAGGTTGCGGGAGTAGTCGGAGCCGCGCTGGATGCCTTCCTCGTCGTTGTGGGTTAGGCTCAGTGAATACGTTGTGCCTTTCACGCCACCCGATACCGATACGTTGTGGGTTTGCTGGAAAGCGTTGCGGCCAAACACCTCATCCTGCCAATCGATGAATGGAGCGCTGCGGGCGCGCTGCAGCGTGTCGCTGTTGAAGTTGGAGCTACCGAACAGGGTTTTGAAACTGGCAAGGCCGCCGGTGCCGGTAGCGCCTGCCTGCTGAGCCCGCTCAAACTGGTAGTTCAGGTAATCATCGGGCTTCAATACGCCTAGCTTCTTGCTGATCTGGCGGAAGCCGGCAAAGCCGTTGTAGCTGATCACCGTCTTGCCTTCCAGGCCTTTTTTCGTGGTGATGATAACTACGCCGTTGGCCCCGCGGGCACCGTAGATAGCCGTGGCAGAAGCATCCTTTAGTACGTCAACGGAAGCAATATCCTGGGGAGCAATAACGGACAGGGCGTTTTCAATCTGGATACCGTCTACCACGTAGAGCGGCGAGTTATCCTGGGTGATAGAGCCACCACCGCGCACCCGAACGCGCACATCCTGGTTGCCGGGCGTGCCTTCGGAAGACGTCAGCTGCACACCGGCCAAACGCCCCGTAAGGGCTTCGGCGGCGGAGTTAACCGGAATATCCTTTATCTGCTGGGCACTCACTGACGAAACCGAGCCAGTAACGTCGCGACGCTGCACCGACTGGTAGCCGATAACTACTACATCGTCCAGCGTCTTGCTATCATCCTGCAGCGTTACGTTGATGTCCGTTTTGTCGCCTACTGCCACTTCATAAGGCAGGAAGCCGATATAGCTGAAGCGCAACGTGGCATTGGCGGGCACCGCCAGGTTGAAGCGACCTTCTCCATCGGTCGAGGCGCCGATGGTCGTTCCTTTCACCACGACCGTCACGCCGGGCAGGGCTTCTCCCTTTGCCGACTTGACGATACCCTGGACGCGCTGTTGTTGCTGCGCCCATGCTGGGGCCGCGGCACTAACCAGCAGCGGGGCCAGCAACAGTAATTTTCTTTTCATGACTAGGATGTGGGAATTTGGTGTGGGAAGGGCGCAACAAGTACCAATGCAAGCCAAGCGCTCCTGGGTAGGTAAGCGGCTCCTCACTTACTGTTTCATCGCAATCATCTTTGGCTGCGTTGGGACATTTCAAGGAGGTGACAATTCTCGGGCTGGAGGCTGGCTGATTCTACAAGCCGTTTTGGATTGTTGGCTAGCGGATCAGTTGATTAAGTTTAGCCCTACCCTTGGGGAAAGCGAAGTATAAGCCTCGATTTATTTCTGCAATCGTTGTCGGGAACGTTGCCATTGCGCGGTTTTACTTGATTTCGTTTAATCCTGCATCAAGAATGTGCCGTAATAGCCATTTTGCGTGCTTTGGAGGCAAAGCGCATCACCCTTTCACATTTATTGTACTTTTCCAATCAACGCCCTTCAATGGTCTTCTCACCTGCCATAGGCCTAGGCCACTCTCCTCTTCTGCCTACTTGCCCGAGCCACTTGCCTGCGCATGTTGCTTAACTTCCTTCAACGATACTTATACATCCACAAAAAAACTCCTTTGGCGAAGGAGTTTTTGCGCTATTCAGTAGGTACTTACTTAGTGGCGCTACTCTATCCGGAACCAATCGAAGTCGGCGGCGCCGGCGTCGTTGGTTTGGCTGGCGCGGGTGCAGAACAGGCCCACTTTGGCTCCAATCCACTTGCCTTCCCGGGCCGTGAATTCAGGACCTAACGGTTGAAATTTTTCTCCATCCAGACTGTAGCTGAACTGGCAATTCGCCCCGGGCAGCACCTGCACACGCAAATACACCGGCTGCTTAGCAGGCACTTCTACTACTGCGGAACTGGTTTCTACGCCTTGCTTATCGGCATTCCGGCACACCGACTGGCCTAGTAGCACTTTGCCACCCTGACTGATGAGCGAGAGATAGGCGTAGTCCAACCCCATCATGACCAAGCCGGTTTTTTCGCCTTCAAAGCGTGGCGTGAAGCTAACTTTAGTGGTAGCAGTAAACCGGTCGGCGGGCAGTTTCTGCAGCAGCAGATTCGGTACCTGCCAGAGGTTTTTGTAGCCCTCGGGCAGCGGGACCGAGTAGAGGCGCAGAAAGCCCTCGTTCCCGTTCAGAAACGACCACCCCACCTGCGGGTTAGCGTGCCATTGCCACTGTAGGCCTAGCGCGTTCGTACTGAACTCGTCGGAAGTGCTAGGGGTGGCCAGCGGCTGAGGTTTGCCGGGCACGGCGGGTTTGAGGTGGGTGAGCACCGGTTGGCCTTTGCCATCGCCATCGGGGTCTTCGCCAACCACGGGCCAGTCGTTTTTCCACGCCATCGGCTGCAGATGCACCACGCGGCCGTAGGGGCCCTGGTCCTGAAAATGCAGAAACCAATCCTGCTTGCCATCGGGTGTATCTACCCAGGCGCCTTGGTGCGGGCCGTTGATGGGGGTTTTGCCCTGGTCCATCACTACGCGGTCTTCGTAGGGGCCGAACACGTTTTTGGAGCGCAACACCACCTGCCAGCCCGTAGCTACACCGCCACCCGGCGCGAAAATGTAGTAGTAGCCGTGGCGCCTGTAGAACTTCGGGCCTTCGATGGTAGGATGCTTGTCGTGGCCATCGAACACCAGCACTTCATCCCCGAACAGGCCTAGGCCATCGGGGCGCATCCGGCTGACGGTCAGCACACTTTTGAAGCCAGCCCGGGAGCCCGCAAACCCGTGCACCAGGTAAGCCTGCCCGTCTTCATCCCAGAGCGGGCAGGGGTCAATCCAGCCTTTGGCCTCTTTGATACACACAGGCTCCGACCATGGCCCCGCCGGGTCCTTCGCTGTCGTCACGAAGATGCCCAAGTCTGGGTCGGGATAGTAGATATAGAACTGCTTGTTGTGGTAGCGGATAGCGGGTGCCCACACGCCGTTGCCGTGCTGCGGCACTGCGTAGCGCGCCGCAGGAGGCTGCTGCGTAAACACCGCCCCGATTATCGTCCAGTTGACTAAATCCCGGGAGTGCAACACCTGTAGGCCAGGTACGGCATTGAAACTCGACGAAGTGAGGTAGTAATCGTTGCCTACCCGCACCACATCGGGGTCCGAGTAATCGGCGTAGAGCACCGGGTTCTTGTACATCCCGTTGCCCAGGTCAGGAACCCACACCTTTGAAATTGATGATTGAGCCGCCAGCGGAAGCGGCTGTAGGCCAGTCAACACCAAGAGTAGCAGTAGGGAGAAACGAAGCATAAGCTTGGATAAGGAACGGATAGGCAAGTAAGTTTTCGTTAGGCCACCTTGCTAAGTAGAGATGGGCTAAGTGGCCTACTGCTAGGGCTGAGCAGGATTCCAGTTTCGGAAGACGTTTTCCAACGTGTATTCCTGGGCTTGCTGGGCGGTGAGTTGCCTTGACCACGGCACGCGCTGTTTGGGCTGAAATCCTTTACCCCGGTTCTGATACTCGGCGTAACGGGCGGTTTGCTTGTTGCTCTCCTTCTCCCAATGGTCCCAGCCTTCGGGCTTGATTTGCTCGCCTAGCTCACACTGCAAAAACACGGTTTTGGCGTAGGGTCGCCAGGGCCGGCCCAACACGAAGCTGCCGGCCGGAGCATCACCTATGATTTTGCAGTTCCGGAAAACATAACCGTAACGGGTGCTGTCGGGCGTAGAGGCGGCCGTCACGTAGCCGCCGCCCTTTTTGCAGAAGATGGTGCAGCCTTCAAACCAAGCCGTGCTGGAGCCGAAAATAAAATCAACAGTGCCCTCGATGTAGCAGTCCTGGTAGTACTGGCGGCTGCCGTAGCCGTAGGTATAAAGTGTATCCTGGAAGCCCAGGAAGCGGCAGTTTTTAAAGCGGGCTTTGTCGCCGGCCACCCACACGGCCACCGCCTGGCCTACGGGCCCGGAGGAGTTCTGAAACGTAATGTTTTCGGCCGCAAAATCACTGCCGTAGATGTAAATGCTGGAGGAGCCTGAGGTGCCCTTGTCTTCGCCGAAGATGTTCTTCTTCTGGTTATAGTCGTCGTAGGTGAGGATAGTGTTTTTCAGGTCCTCCCCTATCAGCTTCACCAGGTTCTTGGAACCGGCCAGAATCAGCTTTTCCTTGTAGGTGCCTTTCTTGATGAAAATAGTGGTGACTTTCTTGCGAAAATCGGGCACGGCATTGAAGGCTTCCTGCACCGTTTTGTAGTTGCCGCTGCCATCCTGCGCTACCACGAAATCGTAGGCCAGGGCGTGGCCGATCAGCAGCCAGCTCAGCACCAGCCACGCGAATAGTTTTTTCATGCTTTGGATGATTGGCTTCTGCCCAAAAACAGGAGCAGCTTATCGACTACAACAGGCAAGCAAAACGGCCGGTCTTCTACAGGTAGAGAGCCGGCCGCAAGCCTTATTTCAGGTCGTGAATGCTCACGGCATCCATATCCGTGTATTCCAGGTTTTCGCCGGCCATTCCCCAGATGAAGGTGTAGTTGCTGGTGCCACAGCCCGTATGAATCGACCACGGCGGCGACAGGATAGCCTGCTCGTTGCTTACCCACAGGGGGCGCGTTTCGTCGGGTTGGCCCATCATGTGCAGCACACGCTGGTTTTCGGGTAGGTTGAAGTACAGGTAGGCTTCCATCCGCCGGTCGTGCACGTGCGAGGGCATGGTGTTCCAGACGCTGCCGGACTTGAGTTGCGTAAGACCCATCACCAACTGGCAGCTTTGCAGCCCTTGCAGGTAAATGTACTTGTAGATGGTGCGCTCATTGGCCGTTTCGGGCGCACCCATTTGCACGGGCGTGGCCTCAGCCTGCGTCATGCGCGTGGTGGGGTATACTTTATGCGCCGGAGCGGAGAGCAGGTAAAACTTAGCCGGACTGGCCGCGTCGGCGCTGGCAAACACTACTTCCTTCGACTCTTTCCCCACATACAGGCAGTCCTGCTCGCCTAGCTCGTAGGCCACTCCATCTACCGTAACGGTGCCTGCTTGGCCAATATTGAGGATGCCCAGCTCGCGGCGCTGCAGGAAATACTCGGCCTTGAGGTCCTCCGGATTCGGCAGCGAAATAGCCGTCGTGGCAGGCACAGCTCCTCCCACAATCATACGGTCATAATGAGTGTATACCAGTTCCAGCGAATCAACCACAAAAAGCGTTTCGATCAGGAAGTTTTCCCGCAATTGAGCAGTATTCAGGCCCGCCGTTTCGCGTGGGCTAATAGCATATCGTTGGGTCATGAGGGGGTGTAGTTGTGAGGTGATGAAATGGCAAGTAGGTGAAGTTGTATAACGGTGAGTTTGACGTTGCGGTAGCGCAGACTGCGCACGTGTAGCGGTGTAGGCCACTAGAACTTCAAACTCCCTCTTTCATAACTTCCTCCTCTCACTTTTAGCGGCCCATCCAGCCGCCATCAACGGTTAGTATGGTGCCGTGCACGTAATCGGCGGCGGCAGAAGCCAGGAATACGGTGGGGCCTTTGAAGTCGTCGGGGATGCCCCAGCGGCCGGCTGGGATGCGGCCAAGGATGCTTTGGGAGCGGTTGGGGTCGTTGCGCAGCGCTTCGGTATTATCGGTGGCAATGTAGCCTGGCGCTATGGCATTCACATTCACGCCACGGCCGGCCCATTCGTTGGCTAGGGCCTTTACAAGACTCCCGATGGCGCCTTTGCTGGCAGCATAACCGGGCACATTGATGCCGCCCTGGAACGTGAGCAGCGAGGCCGTGAAGATTATCTTACCCGAGCCATGCTGCAGCATCTGGCCACCAATGGCGCGCGCAATGCGGAAGGGAGCATCCAGATTGATGGCCAGCACTTCATCCCAAAGGGCGTCTTCGTGCTCGGCGGCCGGAGCCCGCTTGATGGTGCCGGCGTTATTAATCAGAATATCAATGCGCGGGAAGTCCTGCTGCACCTGGCCTAGAAAGGCGTCAACAGCGGCCCGCTGGCTGAAATCGGCCTGGTAAGCATGAAACTGACGGCCTAGCGCGTGCACCTGTTGTTCGGTTTCGCTGCCGCTCAGGGCCAGGGAAGAGGATACACCAATGATGTCGGCGCCGGCTTCTGCTAGGCCAATTGCCATGGCCTGGCCAATGCCGCGGTTGCAGCCGGTAACCAGCGCTACTTTTCCTGTCAGATCAAACCCGGAAGTATTCGTCATATAGAGCGGAGCAATTGTAAACTTTTCGGAGAATACCGGTGTACTTTTAGAACGGCCACGGCTAAGTAGGCCTGTTAAGGTTAAAAGATGTAGCTGCCGAAAGGAAGCAGCCTCGGTTTTTTATTCCTGCAATCGTTATCGGGAACGTTGCCAATCGTTGCTTCGGGCAGCAGCTACGCTTCCCTTACGCCAAAAGTGCTCAGCTATTTCTATTTTCAAGCCCCAATTTCACGGATAGCCCTGCTTTCCGTTCTTGGATTTACCGAAGCCGCTCCTCCTACCTCACGCCACCTTACCCCGTCTCCGCTGTGGAAACCTTCACGATAAAAGACATTGCCCGCGAACTGAATCTTTCTACCTCCACGGTATCGCGCGCATTACGGGGCAGCTACGAAATCAACCCCGAAACCAAGCGGCTGGTAATGGAGTGCGCCGAGCGCCTCAACTACCGCCCCAACCCTATTGCGCTTAGTCTTAAAGGCAGTGCCAGTCGGGCCATTGGGGTGATTGTGCCGCAAATTGCCAACTACTTTTTCTCGCAGGCAATCAACGGCATTGAGGCCATTGCCTACAACCGCGGCTACCACGTTATTATCTTCCAAAGCCAGGAGTCGTATGAGCGTGAAATGGCTAATGTGCAGCAAGCCATGTCGCGTAAAGTGGATGGATTGCTGATTTCGCTTTCCAGCGAAACCTCCGACGTAGCGCACCTACAGGAAGTGCAGGATAAAGGCGTGCCGGTAGTGCTTTTCGACCGGGTTTCGTCGGAGCTAAATGCTACCAAAGTAGTGGCCGATAACTTTGGGGGCGCTTTTGCAGCTACCGAGCACCTGATTCAGACGGGCCGCCGCCGGATTGCGCACCTCACCATTCAGCCGTGGCTGAGCATCACGCAGGAGCGCTTGGCTGGCTATCGGGCCGCGTTAGAAAAGCATGGTGTTGAGTTCGATGAAAACCTCATTCGCTATGGTACCTTCGGGCCAGATGAAGTAGGGCCCATGATAAAAGAACTCATGCGTCTCGACTCGCCCCCCGACGCGTTCTTCACCGCCTCCGACCGCCTCGCTGTAGGTTGCCTCACGGCCTTGCGCCAGCAGCGCCTCGCCATTCCGGATGATGTTTCCCTTATTGGATTTACGAACCTGAATGTAGCCGACCTGATGGCGCCTTCCCTGAGCACGGTGGTGCAGCCGGCGCAGGAAATTGGGCAAGTAGCCGCCGAGCGCCTGATTGATCAGATTGAGCGGAAGCACCGCGCTCTGCCCATCGAAACCGTGAAGATTCCGACTGAGCTTATTGTGCGGGATTCTTCAAGCCGCACCGCAGACCATGCTGCCCTGTTTGCTACTCCAAAAACAGTTACCCACTAGGCTCTAGGCCAGTAGGTCGCTGAAAAGCAAAACGCCCGTCATGCTCGGTTTCTCGAGGTATAACGGGCGTTTTGCTTTTCAGCGACCTACTGGCCTACGCGGGTTTCCCCGGCGGCTGCACAACTACTTGCGGGCCGACTGTTGCAGCAGCCAGGTAGCGAGGTCCTTCCCTGCCGAGAAGTTTTCGTACACGGCCGGAATTTTCCGACCATCGTTGTACTCGTTGTACAGCCACGGGTCACCTACCGCGAAAACGGTTCCTTTGCCCACTTTTGCGGTGGCCATAATTATCTGGCCGCCTTGGCTTATTAAGGCCGTAGCAGGAGCCTTTATTTCCAGCGGAGCCAGCTCTTTGATGTAGGCAGCGCGGGCGTGCTTGAAGACGGCATTGCCAGCTGGCAATTCCACTTTCCCCTGCTCGAACTGGCTGCCTTTCACCATATTCACATTCACGTCGCGGAACTTCATCCCGAAAGCCTGCGCCAGTGTATTGAAGCGCGGAATCTCGCAGTTGCTGGTGTCGTTGGCCATGAGCACAAGGGTGCCGCCAGCCTTTACCCAGGCGGTGAGGGCCTGCACATCAGCGGGCTTCACGAAGTTGGGGCTGGCCGTTTCTTTTTTGGTGTCCGGATCGACGATGATGTACACATCTACGCCCTTCAGCGAGGCGGCTGTAGGGGCCGTGGGAACCGACACAGTGTTGGCGCCTAATTCTCTGAACTGATTGCCCCAGAGCCAGAAGCCGGAGTGCATGCGGTCCTCCCATGTGTAGTGGAAGGGTTCTGGCTGGCCCGTGATGTTGCTCTTGCGGCTTTCGTGGTTGAAGTAGGTATCAATGCCCACGGTTTTGCCTTTGCCTAGGCCACTCTCTGCAGCAATTTCCATCTCTACGCTGGCCAGAATAAATGGGCCCACGCCTTTCAAATCGTTCTTGCGCAGCGGTTCGGTGAGGTAGTACTCGTAGCTGCCGTCGCGGTAGGGGTTTCCACCTAGCCCTCCTACACTCACCGTGCCGTTGAAGGCCAGCGCACCGTTTTCTGTCGCCACAAACTCCTTCAGCAACCCGTCATAGCCTTTGCGGGCTACGTCGCTATACTTCTTATCGAGGTAGCCCATGCGCACACCTTTGGCCAGCATGTACACAAACATGCTGCTACCCGATGCTTCGGCGTAGTTGCCTTTACGCGTGGCCTGGTCTACTACCAACGACCATGTACCAGTTTTAGCGTCCTGGTACTTGGCCAGCACCGGCGCCAAGCGCTGGACATCCTTGATGAGTTGAGCGCGCTGCGGATGGTTCTTGGGGAAATAATCTAGCACATCTACCAGCGCCATGGCGTACCAGCCCATGCCTCGGTCCCAGAAGTTCGGCGACTGGCCCGTGGTTTTGTTGGCCCATTTCTGCTCCCGGCTTTCATCGTAGCCATGATAGAGCAGGCCCGTTTTGGAGTCAACGAGGTTTTTCTCGATGAGGGCAAACTGCTTGGCCACGTCATCAAACCCGGCGGGCTGCTGGAATACCTGGCTATACTCGGCATAAAAGGGCTCAGCCATGTAGAGGCCATCGAGCCACATCTGGTTGGGGTACACCTTCTTGTGCCAGAACCCGCCCGCTTCCGTGCGCGGCTGGCCATCCAGTTGTTTCCGCAGCAGCTGGGCTGCTTTCTGGTACTTCTCCGGATTCTGGACCGACATCTGGCTCAGCAGCAGCAAAGCGTGACCCGTCGTTAGGTTATCCAGGTTGTAATCTTCCAGCTTGTAGGTCCTGATGGAGCCATCGGGCTGCACAAACTGCTCGAGGTCCTTCTGGATGTACGTGAAGTAGCGCGCGTCGCCGGTACGTTCCCACACGCGCTGCATGGCCTTCAGCATCAGGCCCTGCTCATAGTCCCAGCGGGCCGTTTTACGGTTGCCGATGACAATAGAATCAGGATGCCAGCTGATGAAAGCATCCGTCATGCGCTGCGACATAGGCCTAGCAGCCGGCGCAGTTTGTGCCTGCGCTGCAAACGAGGAAATAAGAAGACCGGAAAGGAAGAAACGGCGGAGAGACATGAAAAGCTTATCTAAAACTAGAAACTAGTTCCCCTGCTCAGATGAGGAGGGGTTAGGGGTGGTAGACTGGCCTAGAACGGTGCTATCGGGCTGGTCTAACAATTATGCCAGATTATGTACTGGCCTACAGCTTAGAAACCGTCACGACTTTCTTCGACACCTTCTCGCCCATTTCCAGGCCTTTCTTGGCAGCTTTGGTGTTGGTATTGCGCAGGGTTACGGCCTTGCTGCGGGCACCTGTTACGCGCAGCAGCAATTCAGCGCCGGGCGTGTAGCGGATGTTATCGAGGCTGATGTTGCGGCTGTTCTGCACTTCCATCACCGGCTTGGTTTCCTTGGAAAGTAGCGTCACGTTTTTGAGGCGGATGCCATCGGCTTCCTGGCACACGAGGCCCTTATTGCATTCCAGCACCACATTTTCAATATCCACATCCTGGATGGCCATTTCGGGCAGACCGCGCACCAGAATACCCGTGTTAGCCCCTTTGCAGGTCACGTTCTTGATGCGGAAACCTTTGAACTGTGGCGTGCCTTCGTTCAGCGGCTCGGCTTTGATTTCGGGGATGCCGTAGGCCTCTCCATTCACTTGCACCGGGTCTTTGGCGGCATAATACATATCGAACAGGATGGCTTCGCCGGCAATGTCGGTCATGTCCACGCCGTCCACGAAAATGTTCTCCACTACCCCCCCCCGACCACGCGTCGTCTTGAAGCGTAGGCCTACGTCAGTGCCCATGAAGGTGCAGTTGCTCACGTAGAGGTTACGCGCGCCGCCCGACATCTCGGAGCCAATCACGAAGCCGCCGTGGGCATGGTACACTTTCGTGTCGCGAATGATGAAGTTCTCGGTAGGAATTCCGCGTTTGCGGCCTTCTTCATCGCGACCCGATTTGATGCAAATGCCGTCGTCGCCCACGTCAAAGGTGCAGCCTTCTACTAGGCCATTCTTGCAGGATTCCAGATCCAGCGCATCAGTATTCTGCCCATACCAGGGGTTTTTTGCCGTTACGTTGCGCAGCGTGATATTCTCGCACAGCAGCGGGTGAATCGTCCAAGCCGGAGAGTTCTGGATGGTAAAGCCTTCCAGCAGAATCTGCTTGCAGCGCTGCAGGCTGAGCATGTTAGGGCGTAGGAAATCCTTGAACTCCGTGTACTTGCTAAAGTCGGGCTGCTGACCGGCCGGAATGGTCCAGGGCTTGTTTAGCGTAGAGCCTTTCAGCGAGCCAGCCGATGGATACCAGGTGGTGCCTTTCTCATCCAGCACACCACCCGATTTCACGAGGCGCTGCCACTGGCCGGCATTCAGTTTCTCCTTTTTCACCATGCGCCAAGCGTCACCGGCACCATCGAAAGTGCCTTGGCCCGTAATGGCAATGTTCTCCAGATCAAAACCCGAAATAGGCGACTGATTCCGCACGGCGTCTTCTCCCTCCCAGTTGGTTTTCACAAGCTGAAAGTCAGAGAGTTTATTGCTGAACTGCACCAAAGCCCCTTTGGCTACATGCAGGTTCACGTTGCTTTTCATCTGGATGGGGCCCGTGAGCCACAGGCCGCGCGGCACCAGCACTACGCCACCTTTCTGGCTGCAGGCCTCAATGGCCTTGCGGAAAGCCTCCGTGTTAAGCGTCTGGCCATCAGCCACGGCACCATACTTCGTGATGTTGAAGGTATCCTTGCTGAAGTAGGGCTGCAGCACTACCGGCAGATCATACACGTACTTGCCTGCAAAAGCCAGCGGTTGCAGATGCGAGGCGAGGTCTAGATTCAGCTTTTTAACATCCTGCGCCACCAATTGCGCCACACGCTCAGCGCCGTAGGCCGAGAAGTGGGTGTTGTCGAGCTTCGTGTTGTTGGCGCCGTTCTGGTAGCTCCAGAACAATGGCTGAGTGCCTTTTTCGCCGAGCTGGCTATACATGGCCCAGCTGGTTTCGTGCAGGTCAATCATCGGCACCTTCTGGGCCTTAGCTACTTCCTTCACCACGCCGGGGTATTCGCCGTGGTCATCTTTGCGCTTGCCTTGATCATCGAAATAGCGGCGGCCTACGGGCGTCAGAAGCACGGGATTAGCACCCTTGGCGCGGGCTTCTTGCACGTAGCGCGTCAGGTTTTGGCGGTAGGCCGTTTTGGGCGCAGCGTAGCGGGCAGTGTCCTCTTGTTTGGAATCGTTGTGACCAAACTGGATGAACACCCAGTCGCCGGGCTTTAGCTGTTCCAGCACCTTGGCCCAGCGGCCCTCGTGGCGGAAGTTGCGGGTGCTACGGCCGTTCATGGCGTGGTTCTGCACCTGCACATTTGCATCGAAATACTGTTGAAAATACATTCCCCAGCCACGCTCGGCTTTATCAAGCGGTTTGTCGGACATCGTTGAGTCGCCGACCAGGAAAATCTGTACTTTCTTGTCTTCGGCAGGCCGGAAGGCCCACAGAAGCACGGCAAAAAACAGGATGGTAAGTTGTTTCATAGGAAAAGAAAAAGCCTTCCTAGGCCAGTAAGGTACTGGCCTAGGAAGGGTACGGGATGTTATCTGTAACCTGGGTTCTGAATGAATTCGTTTTTATTGGAAACCGCGTCCAGCTGGCGTTGCGGAATTGGGCGCACCAGGTGAATATCCTTGATGCTCACGGCAGCATCGGGGTTATACTTCTGCACGCGCTCCAGCAGCTTGCCGGTGCGCTTCAGGTCAAACCAGCGCAGCTGCTCGCCCCCTAATTCCCGCCCCCGCTCATCCAGAATGAAGTCCAGCGTTACGTCGGCGGGCTTGATGAGCATATCGGTTTCCTTGCCAGGAATGGCGGCCCGGCGGCGCACCACGTTAATCAGGTCAGCGGCTTTGGTGGCGTTGCCGGCCTTGAACTCCGCTTCGGCGGCCGTCAAATACACATCAGCCAGCCGGATAACGTAGGCGTCGCGGGCACTCTGTTCTTCGGCAATGGTAGGCCTGGTCGGGTCCAGGAACTTCTTCATGGTGACGTAGTGAATCCGGTCGCCGCTGATGGTACCGTCGGGCCGGTACACGGCGCTCTGGTCCCAGATGCGGTACTTCTTCTTGGCCTTCGTAGTAGCCGGAATAATGTACTTGCTGGCGACAATGGCGGTATCGCCTACAGCTATGCCCGTTACGGCGCGGTTAGCCAGCCAGGTAGTCTGGAAAGTGGCGGCGTAGCGGGAGTCGATTTTCTCGTTGAACAGGTTCAGGTAGAACAGCGAGGGCATGAAGCGGTTGAACGGACGGCCATAGGGAATGTCCCGGATAACACCCGGTTGGTCATCGTACTTCATTAGGAACAGCAGGTGGCCGTTGTTGCCGCCCCGGGGGTGCCCATCGGGATAGAGCGTAGCATCTACCCTATCATTCAGGCTTAAGTCCTTGGAGTAGTTCACGGCCCACAGAATCTCCTTGTTTTCCAGGTTGGTCATCGACCACAGATCGGCAAACTTGGGCTGCAACGAGTAGCTATAGCTGCTAATGACTTTCTGGGCCAGGTCGGCGGCTTCGCGGTTTTGGCCGCGCGTCAGGTACATCTTGGCCAGGAAAGCCTCAGCAGCGGGCTTGGTCACGCGACCGTAATCTGAGGTAGTGGTAGGCAAATTTGCCACGGCCACATTCAGGTCCTCAAAAATCTGTTTGTAGAAGGTTTCTACCGGCGTGCGGTTGGCGGTGTTGGCAATAGCAGCGGTTTCCTCAGTGGTGAAATGCACTCCGCCCCAGGTTTCCACAATCTGCCAGTAGTAGAAGGCGCGCAGGAAACGTAGCTCGCCTTCCCGCGTTTTCTTCAAGGCATCCGTCATGCCCGACTGGCCTACGCGGGCAATGCCGGCGTTGCAGACGTTTACGGCCGCGTAGAGCTTGCTCCACAGGTCATTCAGAGCGGCAGAACTGCCTTGCAGGGTGGTATATTCGGTAAGGTCGGGGTTCACGTCGCCGGCACCACGCTGCCACAGGTCGGTGCCCATTTCGGAAGCGCTGTAACCGTTTTCCTTGCCATACCACCAGCGGGTGTAGGAGTAAGAGGCATTCACCAGGGTTTCAAAACCGGCTGGGGTGCTATAAACTCCTTCTGCTGTGAGGCCCGAGGGGTTGTATTCTTCCAGCTGCTTTTCGCAGGCCGGCAGCGTCAGGGAAAATACGCCAGCGGTCAGCAGCAGTTTGAGAGTATGTTGCGTTGAGATTTTCATCGTGCAGAATCTATTAAACTACCTCTCTTATTCTAAAACCCAAGGTTCAAACCAGCCGTCAGCACCCGCGGGATGGGCGTGGTGATGGCGCCACCACGCTCGGGGTCGTAGTTGTCGACATGGCTCCAGGTGTAGAGGTTCTTGCCCTGCACATACACGCGCAACGACGACATGTGCAGGCGCGAAGTAAGCGAAGCCGGCAGTGTGTAGCCCAGCGTAGCCGCCCGAATCTTGGCATAGGAGCCATCTTCGTAGAGCAGCGAAGTGCCATAGAGCGCGTTTTGCAGCGTGCTCTTCGAAAGGCTGGCGTCGGGACGTGGGTAATCGTTGGAAGGGTTTTCGGGGGTCCAGTAGTTTTGCTGTGAACTGTTCTCGATGCCCTGCGGATCGAAGAAGCCATTGTACTCGTAGTTGAACATCTGCCCGATACGCGCAAACAACTGCAAGGACAGGTCGAAGCCCTTGTAGGTTACATCGGTGTTGAAGGAGCCGCTCCACTTCGGCACAGACGTGCCCAGCACTTTGCGGTCATCGGTAGCCGTGATGCGGCCGTCGCCGTTCAGGTCGCGCACCTTAATCTGGCCCGGTTTCTGGCCGTAGGTTTTGGCCTCATCTGCCTCGCTGGTCTGCCAGATACCGATCTTCTCGTAGTCGTAGAATACCCGCGTAGGCGAGCCGATAAACCAGAGGTTACTGATGTCGTTGCCGGAAATGGTCAGGGCCGTAATTTCTTCCTTGTTCTTAAACCAGGTAGCGCCCACGTTCCAGCGGAAATCTTCCTTGTCAATCACGCGAGCATTCAGGCCTACCTCAACTCCCCGGTTACGGGTTTTGCCGGCATTTTCCGTCACTACGGAGTAGCCCGAAGTAGCGGGCAGCACGCGGTTCAGCAACAAGTCGTTGGTGCGGGTGTCATACACATCCACGGTGCCCGACAAACGGTTTTGCAGGAAAGCAAAATCCAACCCGAAGTTCAGGGTATTCGAGAGCTCCCAGCCCAGGTTCTTGTTGCCGATGCGGTTGGCGAAGGTATAGGCCGGTGCTGATGACTCGCCGAAGGCAAACGGAATGCGCACCAGCAACGACTGCGTAGAATACGCCGGAATGTCGTAGTTGCCGGCGCGGCCGTAGCTGGCACGCAGCTTCAGGTCAGTGATGGGCGTCAGGCCCTTCATGAAGTCCTCCTCAATGATGCGCCAGGCCACCGCTGCCGAGGGGAAAAACGCCCACTTGTTGCCGGGTGCCAGCACCGAGGAACCATCGGAACGCCCCGTGAGCGTGAGCAGATAGCGGCTCTTGAAGTTGTACTGCACGCGGCCCGTGAAGGAAAGCAGCTTGCTATCTACGTAGCCACTATTAATGCCGACCTGCTGGTTGGCATTTGCCAAGGCATAGAACCCCTGATAATCCAGGAGTTGGTTGCGGCCCTGCGCGTTGGAGTTTTCGTTGTTGAAGGTGAGCAGCGAGGTAACCCCCGTGGCGCTGATGGTATGGTCGCCGAACGTTTTGTTGTAGTTCAGGATATTCTCCCAACTCCAGTTCGTTACGAACTCGGTACCGTAGGCCGACTGGGCCACCGAACCGTTGCGGTCCAGCGTATTGGAACCCTGATAAATGCCGGTACGGGCGTTAGAAAGCGTAAGGCCCAGGTTGGAGCGCAGGTTCAGGCTGGGCAGAATCTGGTAGCTGACGTAGCCCGTAGTGAAGGTGCGCGTGGTGCGTACGTTATTCTGGTAGTTGCCCTCCTGCTCATCAATGAGCGGGTTGATGAAGTTGCCGGCGTTGGGGAAGATGGCCAGGTTACCGTTCTCATCATACGGCGACAACAGCGGGTTGATCTTGTTGGCTTGGTTGGTAGGGTCGCGGCGGCGGTTCTGGTTGAAGTACGTGAGTTGGCTCTGTAGGCCTACCTTCACCTTGGCATTGATTTCCTGATCGAGGTTGAAGCGAATGGAATAGCGGTTCAGGTCGTCCATCCGAAACAGCCCCTTCTCATTGAAGTAATCGAAGGATGTATAGAACTTCGTTTTCTCCGAACCGCCCGATAGGCCTATCTGGTGCTCCTGCTGCACACCTTGGCGCAGTAGCATATCCATCCAGTTGGTGCTTACCCCATCGGCAATATTCTGAATTTCCAGAGGCGTAAAGATCTTTGAGTCATCGGCCGGACTGGCCCAGTTGCCGGTGGTGCGGTTGGCTTCGCGCTTCTGCGCTACGTACTGCTCGGCGCTGTTCACCTTGGGGTAGTACACGGCATCCGTCACGCCGTAGTAGGAATTCACCGTCACGCGGGGCACCCCAGCCGCGCCTTTCTTGGTGGTCACGATGATAACGCCGTTGGCGCCGCGTGAACCGTAAATGGCTGTAGACGCGGCATCCTTCAGCACCTCCATGCTCTGGATATCATTGGGGTTGATATCCTGAATGGAATTGTACTGCACCCCGTCCACAATAAACAGCGGGCCATTCTGGGCCGTGATGGAGCGGTTGCCTCGCACGGCAATGTTCACGCCCGAGCCCGCCGAGCCACTGCTGCGGGTGATATCTACGCCCGGCAAACGGCCCTGCAGCGTTTCCATTACGTTGGCCGAGGGAGCCTTCTGTAGGTCTTCGGACTTTACTGAGATGATGGAGCCCGTAACATCGCTCTTCTTTACCTGCCCATACCCGATTACTACTACCTCATCCAGCGCCTTCTGGTCAGTCTTCAGGGCAATCTTGAGGGCAGTTTGTGAGCCGACACTTACCGTCTGCGGAATGTAGCCGATATAGCTGAACGTGAGGGCTACATCGCCCGAAGCTGGTAGCGCTAGTGAGAACTTTCCGTCGCCATCGGTCGTCGCGCCGAGGGTAGAGTTCTTCACAACTACCGTCACGCCTGGCAAGGCCTCTCCCGTGGAGCTGTCGAGAACCCGCCCTTCTACCTGCCGAGTTTGCTGCGCCTGTGCAGATGCCACTGTGCCAAGCGCCAATGCACTTAGTAGTAATGCTTTTCTCATGGTATGGGAATTTGATTGGTCGAAGAAAGAGCTACCGAACCTGCAGAAGTAAGTCCTTACTAATGTTAGAGGAATGCCTTCGCAATGCGCAGAATGGGGCACTGAATATTTGTGCAATCGTTATCGGGAACGTTGCCAGTAGCCATTTCTGAACGCTTGTTAGCTTTCTCAGCAGTGCTTTGTGCCCTCCTGTTTCCTACATCCTGCTTAAAAACAAGATATTCCTACCCTAGCATAAATTGCATAAAACGGATATACATAGGCCTAGGCCACTCTTCGGTACATCTGGCGTCGTCAAATTCTGGGACGCGACCCCATTCCTCATATAGAGGGAGGCTATAACCCAGAACAGGTGCCTCGGGCTGAACAACCCCCTTCTTCTAATCTATTCGCTGTTAATCTCTTACCCCAATCGCCGCGCCAACCACAGCAAAAGACTCAGGAGCAGGCTCACCAACAGCATCGACATGATAGGCGCGTAAAACCGAAAGCCCGGCCGCTCCACCCGTATATCGCCGGGCAGACGCCCAAACCAGTTAAGCCAGTTGCCGCCGCCTAGCCACAAGAAAGCACCCAGAGCCACCAGCAACAGGCCTAGAACGACGATGATTTTACCGAGTTGAGGAGCCATAATCAGAAGGCTTGTTTAGTGGGCGTGCCCCTATCGCAGCATAATTATCGCTGCCCCAATTACTACCACCACGAATATCCCAAACGCCATCCA
Source organism: Hymenobacter gelipurpurascens (assembly GCF_900187375.1). Lineage (NCBI taxonomy): Bacteria > Pseudomonadati > Bacteroidota > Cytophagia > Cytophagales > Hymenobacteraceae > Hymenobacter > Hymenobacter gelipurpurascens. The sequence continues at coordinate 1,830,025 of NZ_FYEW01000001.1, forward strand.
CTCCTCCCGCAGCTTGAAATCTTGGGGGTACGATTTCCGGATTTTGGCCTGCCCCCAGATGGCGGCAAACAGGGCCGCGGCAAAAAGTGGCATCATTACCTGCATCGTGATGATGCTCCGGGAAAACAGGTAGATGACCAGCAGCACGGGCAGGCCTACAAAATAGGCTCCGAGGCGCGGCAGAAAGGCAGATTGCTTCATAAACACCGGTACTTACTGCGTGAATGTAGGCGTTTTGGCCTTGTTACCCTTTATCAAAAATGGGCTCGATCCGGCCTTCCGCTCCAATCTGCAAAGCTGCTTCATAGCGGTTGCCGGTTTTGGAGGAAATAAAGCCCCGAATGACGCCGGTTTTACCTTTGCGCAGGAGTTGGTTCATCTGGCTGTCGGTGAGGGTTTTGCCGCCCCACTCAAATGGCACCCGGAACTGGCAGTCTTCGCGGAAGCGGGAGCAGCCCCAGGCGCTTTTGCCTTTCAGCATCTGGCCTAGGCGGCACACGGGGCATGGAATCTGACCGGGGTCCTGAGCAGTAGTGGGCTTGCTTTCGGCAGCGCGTACCAGTTCCAGCGTGTGCTGCGGCGTGAGCTTGATGGCGGCCCCGAATTTGTTGCCCGCATCATCCAGAAAGCCCTGCATCACCTGGGTGCGGCCTTTCTTGAGCAGGTCAATCATCTGTTTGTCGGTAAACTTCTTGCCCTCGAACTCAATAGGCAAACGCAGGGCACATCCTTCGCGCCAGCGCGAGCAGCCGAATGCCGATTTGCCGCGCAGCACATGACCACTGCCGCAGGCCGGACACTGGCCTAGCGCACCCGGCACCGCAGGCGTAACCGCTGCCACGGGCGCCGTGGGGCGCGGCGCGGCGGGTTTGCCAGGACTGTTTGTCTCGGGGTTGGCCACCGTAACAGCACGGCCCGAACCGTCTTGCTTTACCTCTAGCACCATTTCGCGCACCAGCTGCTTCAGCTCGCCCAAAAACAGATCGGCGTTCAACTGGCCGCCTTCAATCTGGCGCAGCTTCCGCTCCCACTGGCCCGTGAGTTCTGCCGATTTCAGGGTGGGGTTACGGATGAGGCCGATGAGCTCAACACCGGTGGGCGTGGGCACAATCTTCTTTTTATCGCGACGGATGTAGCCGCGCTTGAACAACGTCTCGATGATAGCGGCGCGGGTACTAGGCCTACCAATGCCGTTTTCCTTCATGGCCTGGCGCAACTCTTCGTCGTCTACGTTACGGCCAGCGGTTTCCATACCACGCAATAGCATGGCCTCCGTGTATTCGCGCGGCGGCTGTGTTACTTTTTGGTCGAGACGGGGCTTGTGGGGGCCGTTTTCGCCTTTCTCGAAGTTGGGCAGCACGGTGTTTACTACGTCGTCTTCGCCTTCCGTACCGGGCGCTTTGGGCGCCGAGGGCGCCTGCTGCTTCTCTGGGTCGCCGTACACCACGCGCCAGCCGGGATTCAGAATCTGACGGCCACGCACCCGGAATGGATAGCTGGCCGCCTCTGCCGTTACGGTGGTGTTCGAGACTTCGCAATCGGGATAGAATGCCGCCAGAAAGCGCCGCACAATAATATCGTAGACGCTTTGCTCGGTGCCGCCTAGGCCACCCGCGCTGGCTCCCGTCGGGATGATGGCGTGGTGGTCGGTGACTTTGTTGTTGTTGAAGACCTTGCCCGACTTCTTGATCTTGCCAGCCAGCAATGGCGCAGTTAGGCCACTATAGGCCCCCAAGCCGCGCATGATGCCGGCAATTTTGGGGTACTGGTCGTCGGGCAGGAAGGTGGTGTCCACGCGCGGATAGCTCACTACCTTTTTCTCGTAGAGGCCCTGCACCGTCTTGAGTGTATCCTCGGCGGAGAGGCCTAGCTGGTTGTTGCACTGCACCTGCAAGGAGGTGAGGTCGAAGAGGGAAGGCGGCGTTTCCAGGGCCTTCTTGATTTCGACATTGGTTACCGTAAGCGGCACGTCTTTCACGGCGGCCATGGCCATATCGGCTTCCTCCTGGCTCACGAAGTAGCCGCGCGCTTTCAGGCGGGCCTTTTCGTCGGGCTCGTCGTCATCAGCTTTGCCTTTTTTGGGCGGTGCCACGTGGCTGAACATGGTGCCGCGGTACTCCGTGCGCAGCACCCAATAGGGCTCCGGCTTGAAGTTCTGGATTTCGTGGTACCGATCTACAAGCAGGGCCAGCGTGGGCGTTTGCACGCGCCCGATGCTGAGCACCTGGCGCTGGCCGGGCGCGTATTTCAGCGTGAACAGGCGCGTGGCGTTCAGGCCCAATAGCCAGTCGCCGGCGGCGCGGCTTTTGCCGGCCTGGTACAGGTTGTCGAACTCCGAGCCTTCCCGAAGGTTCTCGAAGCCCTGCCGAATGGCTTCTTCCGTGAGCGAGGAAATCCAGAGGCGCTTGAAGGGCTTGCGGTACTTGGCTTCCATCAGCACCCAGCGCTGAATCACTTCTCCCTCCTGCCCGGCGTCGCCACAGTTAATTACCTCCTCGGCGTTGGCCAGCAGGTTCTTGATGACGTTGAATTGGCGCACTACGCCATCATCGCGGCGCATGAGCTTGATGCCGAACTGCTCGGGCATCATGGGCAGATCGTGGATGCTCCAGCGCTTCCACTCGGGGCGGTAATCCTCGGGCTCCCGGAGCTGGCAGAAGTGTCCGAACGTCCAGGTAACCTGGTAGCCGTTGCCCTCAAAATAGCCATCCATTTTGCGGTTGGCACCCAGCACCTGGGCTATTTCGCGGGCTACGCTGGGCTTTTCGGCAATGCAAACTTTCAAAATCGCAGATTCTCGCTGATGAATCTGATGCAGCGCCGCTGGCTTAACCGTAGGCCAGGCGCAGCATCAGTAAGGAATCAACAAAGATAACAGGAGAAAAAGTCGAGGCAGCCGTTCTATTTACAGGGTGCGGGACAGCAGAAACCGGGCAGCAAGGCGGCTCCGTCCACAGTGGCCTAGGCCACTGCTAAGAGGCAGAGGCCATGCGCAGATGCCCAGTCGTACTCACGAAATGATAGCGCACCTCATAAAAGCCCCTATCAAGGGCACGGTCCAGCATCGTAACGCTTTCTATTTCGAAGGGCAAGCCCCGGGAAGCCACGCGCACCGGGTTCAGGCTGCGCTGCTGCGTAATTTCCTCGCGGGCCATGTGCAGTGCGGCATGCTCGCTGGCAGCCTGTACGCGCACATAAAAGAGGTTGGCCAGCGGAAACTGCTGGTGTTCCTGCACCTCGCCATCCCAATTCTCGAAGTTCTCCAGCTCCACCGGAAATACTCCTTTGTAGCGTTCATCCAGCACTTTTTGCTTTACCGGATGGTAGGCCACCGTGGTGTTCATATGGTGCGTGAGCAGCTTAATGATGTGGTCTACATCTAGCTGGGGCCCCTGGGCAACCAGCTTGCTGCGGTAGTACAACCCATAGCTGCTGGCTTCCTCATTGTGCGTGATGACCACACCGCTTTGAGTTGCCACCTTCTTCAACTCGGTACTGAAGTCGGCCTGGTTGGTGTGCAGCTGGCCCCACGGAGCATCGGGCCGCATAATCACCCCGAACTCATCGGGAGGCGTCAGGGCCATGTTGGAGGAGTTCTCTCCCTCAAACAGGCGTGGATAGTATTTTTTTAACTGACTGATGCTCAGACTAGCCACCCACACAGCCAGGGTGATGCGGTGCAGGCAAAAGGAACCTAGGTCGTTGCTGACATGGTAGCCAACTGACATCAGGCGGCTGCTCTGGCGCAGGGGCAGGCTGATGACCTGCGGCTCGTTGTACGAATTCAGGCCAAAAAACTTCGGATGTCCTTGTTCTTCCAGCTCCAGCACGTAAGGGCCGTAGGGTACATAGGTGGGTACGCACGGCATAGCGTCGCCCTTCGGAGCTGTATCCTGCTGGCGCAGTTCACTTGCAAGCTGCAGAAGTGCGTCGTATGAAAATAGTCGTTCAATCGTCCTTAACCCGTGCATGTCGGCGCGACAGTATTATTGTATTTTTCGGCAATATATTACGTTGTTTCTAATCTATCACAATCAATAATGCAATATATAGAAGATATATTTATATTAATTATTCCCAATATTAAAAACAAGTGTAGCAACAAGGGTTTATCTGCCTAAGAGGGGCTTTTTCGCTGCTTTCCGCACCCTATGAAAATGGTTTGTGTGCTATGCCAAGCTTGGGGCACCCGCTCCAGGCCAGGACTCTGTATGCTGTGTTGAGGTAGCCGCAAGGCAACAACGACTTGATAAGTCGGCGCAGAATAGCCGCCACTGCTCCCTATATGGAACTCGCTTCTGCCTCCGTTCTGCTCTCCCCCACTGATGGCCTTAAAGCGTAGGCCGGCTGGGCTTCGCGTCCATCAGAGGATTGTGTACCTGATGCTGGGCAGATTGGCGGCTACGATGGCCCTGGGCCTGATAGTGTATGGGCTGTATAGGCTCGTTCGGGCCTGATTTCCCATTTTGCGGGGCGTCTAGGCCACTGCTACAGGGTACCGGCCACTTTTTTCTGTATCCTCACCGAAGCCACGCACCGGAACCCCAACCAGCTTTGCGACCCCTGATAGGGCTGGCTTGCGGCCACCGTAAGGGCTTGCGCCGAGGTTTTAAAGGAGCCGCCTTTGGCCACGCCCTTGGTAGCCGTCATTTCCGCCACGTTCCCGATAATGTTGTACAGGCCTAGCGCGCTGGTCGGGTAAGAATTTACATGGTGGAGCGGAAGTTTTGTGGGCTTTGCCTTGCAGGAAAACAGCTTCACGGGCTCCGTGGTGTAATACTGTTCCAGCAGGTTATACGGCAGCTGATATACGGGCTGCTTCTCTGAGATTCCTACTTCAGTTAAGCACTGCGCCAAGTCAGGCTCCAGCCGAACATTGATAGGCTTGTTCTTGAATTTTGCCTTAAGCAGCACAATTTCTGCCGGCCCGGTGCCACTTGCTCCGGCAGCCTGCTGCCACTCCTGCTCTGTGGGCAACCTGTACTCTACCTCCACTGTATAGCCACGCAGCTCCGGGTGCTTTTTCAGAAATTCCTTCGACTTGAAGAAGTTCTGGTTTACCATTGCGCTACGCCATTTGCAATACGCGGCGGCCTGCTCATAGCTTATGCCCACGGCCGGGTAATAGTACATGGGTGGATAGCGGAAGTACGATACCGGCCTGGCCGCGGTGCCGGCCTGCTGCGAGGCGGAAGCGCTTTGCGCTACCCAAACAGTGGAGTCGGGTAGCTGGCTCCGGTAGTGGGCGGTAGCTGAATCTTGGGCGAGAAATTTGAGGTACTCTAGCCAGTGGATATTGGCCACTTCTGCCTCATCCATGAACAAGTTATCGGCTACCTGCACGGTACCAGGGGGTTTGGGCAGTGCCGGCGTGCCGCTGTTGCTGGGCATATTCTGGCCCCGTAGGCCTAGCGGCAAAAACGCAAGGGCAAGGAGCCACAGCAGCATAATAGCCGGCCGCTTAGATAGTTCGGGAGTGCAGTAATGAGGCATGCGCGTGGGCTGGGAAGAGGTTCGAAAGTACGCATAGATTACCCAGCCGCTGGTAGTGCGTAGGCCAGCCTTGCTTGCGCGGCTCTGCATCTTTTACTATCGGATTATGTCTTTCCCTGACCTCGGCAACGCCGGTTCCCGTACCTACTAGCGTTGTGTAATCATTTGATTTAACGGTATATGTGGATTATTTTTTCGTTGATGGCCGCCATATCGGCCGCTGTGGTGGTAACGCTCTCGAAAGTAGGCGTTAAAAACATTGAGTCGAGTGTGGCTTTTGCCATTCAGTCGGTTCTGATTGTGGCCGTGGCCTGGAGCGTAGTGGCCTGGCAGGGACATTTGCCCCAGGTAGCCCAGATTGAGCGCCGCACCTGGATATTCCTGATTGCAGCGGGCATTATTACGTGCGCCTCTTCCTTATTTTCGTTTCAAGCCCTGAAGCTCGGGCAGGCATCGCGTACGTCTTCGTTCGATAAAATCTCGCTGGTGTTTTCCATCCTGCTGGCGTCATATTTCCTCAAAGAAAAACTCACGTGGCAGGTAGCGCTGGGCGCAACGCTCATGGCCGGTGGCGCCATCCTGATTGCCTTCTCTAAACCAGAAACGGAATAAATATGGCCCAGGCAGTGGCCTAGCAGTGCCCCCTACAATCAGCAAGGCCAACTTCTCTGCGCACCGGGCAGAGAGGTTGGCCTTGTGAAGGTAAAGTATGCCCAGATACCGTGGCTAGGCCACTGTCAGCACAATTTTTCCGGCAGCTTTTCCCGATTCACTGAAGCGCTGGGCTTCGGCGGTTTCAGGTAGCGGGAAGGTTTTGGCAATAACCGGGCGGATGGCTCCGGCCTGCAGCCACGCCGCAATCAGGGCCATGTCGGTGCCTCGGTCTTTGGCCAGCAGCACGTTCATTTTCTTGTCAGAAACTGTAGAGGCCAGTTTGCCAGCCACCATATCAAACGGGTTTGGGTCTGTAGTAACGTAGCGCCCTTTGTGGCGCAGGGCCGGGCGGCTGGCGCGGTAGCTGCTCTTGGCCACGGCATCGAAAATAAGGTCGTAGCGACTCAGGTCTTTCGTGAAGTCGTGTTCGTGGTGGTTCAGCACGCGGTCGGCGCCCAGGCTGCGTACCAGCTCGGCGTTGTCGGGGCCACACACGCCCGTTACTTCTCCGGCGCCCAGTGCTTTGGCAATCTGCACCGCAAAGGTGCCCACGCCACCCGAAGCACCATTGATCAGCACCCGGTTGCCGGAAAGCAACAACCCTTTATCCCGCAGGGCCTGCAGAGCCGTGAGAGCGGCCAGGGGAACCGCTGCCGCTTCCTCGAAGCTCAGCTTCTCGGGGATGAAGGCCGCCGCATCATCGGAGAGCAAGGCGTACTCGGCATTTGCGCCGCCCACACCCTCACTGTGCATGCCAAATACCAGGTCGCCGACGCTGAAACGGGTGACGTTGTCGCCTACGGCAGCCACTTCGCCTGCCACATCACGGCCCGGAATTTTAGGGAATTTCGTGCCCGTGAGCAGCTTCAAATCGCCTTGGCGCACTTTCCAATCGATGGGATTCACACTGCTGGCGCGCACCCGTACCAGCACCTGTCCGGCATTAGGAACGGGGGTGGGCTGGTCGCCGTAGCGCAGTACGTCGGCAGGACCATATTGGTCGAAATAAATGGCTTGCATAAAGTACAAGGGAAAGAATCGTGAACTTGTGCTTACGTAGGGCAGCGCCCAGAATGTTCGCCTCCGGGCTCAGCCGCTGAGCGCAAAGCGGTACTACTCTGCAAGTAAGCCTGCGTTGCGTACTGTTTCCACCCACCAACAGGCGCGCAAAAGGCGCGCAACGCCTATAGCATTACCCATGCTTTAACTTAATATTGGGCCCGGCGTACCCTATTTCCTCACCTCTGCTTTCTCTTATGCCACTTTCCTCCATCCAGGCTGCCTTTGAGCAGCGGTTCCAACATAAGCCGCTAGTAGTCCGGGCGCCTGGTCGCGTGAACCTGATTGGCGAACACACCGACTACAATGGTGGCTTTGTGCTGCCTGCGGCCATTAACCGCGAAATCTTCTTTGCGGTGGGCCTCAACAACACGACGCAGATTCGCCTTTACTCCTTCGACCAACAAGAGGCCTACGAAACCGAAAACACGGCCATTCAACCCAGCCAGATACATTGGGCCAATTACCTGCTGGGCGTAGTGGCGCAGTTTGAGAAGCGCGGTATTTCGGTGCCGGGGTTCGACTGCGTATTTGGCGGCAACATCCCGATTGGAGCCGGCCTTTCTTCTTCGGCCGCCGTGGAGTGCGGACTGGCCTATGCCCTCAACTCCTTGCTGAACAGCGGCCTCGAGCGGATGGACCTGGCGCGCATGAGCCAACTAGCCGAGCATGAGTACGCCGGCGTGCAATGCGGCATCATGGACCAGTTCGCGAGCCTGTTTGGCAAGGCCGGCCACGTGGTGCGCCTGGACTGCCGCTCCCTGGAATATGCTTACTTCCCCTTCGACTCCGAGCGGTACCAGTTGGTGCTGTGCAACTCCGGCGTGAAGCACTCTTTGGCCAGCTCCGAATACAACACGCGCCGCCAAGAATGCGAGCGAGGCGTGGCCATTCTCCAGAAATACTATCCAGAGGTAAAAAGCCTGCGCGATGCCACCCTGGCCCAGCTGGAAGAACACCGCACGGAACTCGGCGACGTAGTGTGGCGCCGCTGCAGCTATGTGGTAGAAGAGAACCTGCGCGTAGAATCGGCGTGCCAGAGCCTTAACGCCGGCGACCTGCAAGCCTTTGGGCAGCAGATGTATGGCTCGCACGCCGGCCTGCGCGATAAGTACGAAGTAAGCTGCCCCGAGCTGGATGTGCTGGTAGAGCTGGCCCAGGGTTTCCCTGGCGTGCTGGGCTCCCGCATGATGGGCGGCGGTTTTGGCGGCTGCACTATCAATATGGTAGAAACCGGCCAGGTAGAAGCCTTTGTGCAACACGCTACGCAGGGCTACCAGGAGCGGCTAGGCCTGCCCCTGGAAACCTACCAGACCACCATTGTAGCAGGTGTTAGCCCCGTGGAGGTGGCCGCTTCGTAGGCCACCACACCCGCTCGCAAGAGTGGCCTAGGCCACTTTGTTTCGTTCTTTTCAGCTTTCGGCTGAAGCCGTTTTCCTTAGTTCCTATGTCTGAGTTTGATCCGAAAGAACAAGCGCACCGGCGCTTCAACCCGCTCAATGGGGAATGGATTCTGGTGTCGCCGCACCGCTCCAAACGCCCTTGGCAGGGCCAGCAGGAGGCACCCGATATAGCCCAGCGCCCCACCTACGACCCCACGTGCTACCTCTGCCCCGGCAATGTGCGCGCCAACGGTGAGGTGAACCCCAGCTACGAAGGCACTTTTGTATTCGACAACGATTTTGCCGCCCTCACCCCCGAAGTGCCCGTAGGCTCCACCGACATCGGGGGCTTGCTGCGCGCCGAAGCCGAATCGGGTGTGGGCCGCGTAATCTGCTTCTCGCCGCGCCACGACCTGACGCTGCCCGAAATGAGCGTGCCCGACATTCGGCGCGTAGTGGACGTCTGGAATGACGAGTTCCAGACCCTCGGCGCCCGGCCCGATATCAACTACGTGCAGATTTTCGAGAACAAGGGCCAAGTAATGGGCTGCTCGAACCCCCACCCCCACGGCCAGATCTGGGCCCAGCGCACCGTGCCCAGCGAGCCCGCCAAGGAAACCGTGCAGCAGCTGGCGTATTTTCAGCAGCACGGCCGCAGCCTGCTCACTGACTACCTGGAAATTGAGCAGCGGGAGCAGCAGCGCACCGTGTTTGAAAATGCGCATTGGGTGGTGCTGGTGCCGTATTGGGCGGTGTGGCCCTTCGAGACGCTGGTAGTGTCGCGCCGCCATGTGCAGGATATCACCCAGCTCACCAGCGAAGAAAAAGACGCCCTGGCCGAAGCCATCCAGCAGCTCACCATCCGCTACGACAACCTGTTCCAGACGTCGTTCCCCTACTCCGCCGGCCTGCACCAGCGCCCTACTGATGGGCAGGAGCACCCTGAGTGGCACCTGCACATGCACTTCTTCCCGCCCCTGCTGCGCTCCGCCACGGTCCGGAAGTTTATGGTGGGCTACGAGCTACTGGCCAACGCCCAGCGCGACATCACGGCCGAATACGCCGCGCAGCGCCTGCGGGAGCTACCCAACGTGCACTACAAGCAAGCCCTGGGCACAGCGCAACCCGCAAAACAGGCCTAGCACCAACTGCCTACTACATAATACGTCATCCTGAGCCCAGCGAAGGATTTTGTCAGATAAGTACGACTGGCCTAGCGCCTCGTGCTAACGTGACAAGATCCTTCGCTGGGCTCAGGATGACGTGCTTTTTTGCCGCTCGGACACAGCATATTACCTCCTAGGCCACTAGCGGCCCGAAACGCGCACATACCGAATCTGCTGAAATACTTGCTGTTCAGGCCGCCAGATCGGAAACTCTACCTGAAGCACATTGCGCGTGAGGCGCACAATGGTCTGCTTATCCAGGGTGGGCTCACTGTGGTCGTCGGTGGTGCCGTAGCTGAAGAGCCTGCCGTTTTTCACTTCGAAGCGGCCATGTTCTGCATAGAAAGGCTCTTTCTGATTCTGCCGAGCCATTTCGTAGTCGTAGGTTCCATCAGCCCGAAACTCCACTTCCACCGTGAGCGAGCCTTCCTTTACGGCGGCGTTCGTCTCACCGGCCGGACTATAGAACAGCTTAGCCTGCAACGAATCGGGCAGTGGCCTACGGGCCTCAAAGGTAATCTGCTTCAGCGCCCAGCGGCCTACCAAAGCGGCCGGCACTTGCGCTTTGGCCGCCTTAGTCAGCAGTAAAAGCAGTACCAAGAACAGCAAAAAGCGCGTACCGTGTGGTTGGCGCTTTCCTATTTTAACACTATAGAAGCCTATCAGCATGGCCCGCAAGTTGCGAATTATGGCGCTATTTGGTAGAGCGAACCGCCAGGCCTCTGCCGGCCGGTCACCTATTACTCCTGGCACTCGCGGCAAACGCCGGCCAGCAGATAGTCGCGAGTTTTGGCCTCAAACTTATCGGGCAGCTGCACGGCCGGAATGGCTACCTGGTTGAGGCAGTAGATGTGCTGGCAGTTGGTGCACTTGAAATGCACATGGTTATCAAAGTGCGCGTGAGCACTGCACTCGATGGAGCAGGCGGCGTAGCGCACCGTGTCGCTGGTATCGATAACGCGATGAATCAGCCCGCTTTCCTCGAAAGTTTTCAGCGTCCGGTAAAGCGTAATGCGGTCCGTATCTCCCCCAATTTTCTGCTCAATTTCGTGGCCTGAAAGAGCAAAAGAGGACTCGAGCAACGTTTGGAGCACCGCCCGCCGCACCGGCGTTTGGCGCAGCTCGTGGCGGCTGAGAGTTTGAGAAATACGGTCGGGACTTGCCATAACAGCACAAAGATACGGTGAATCTGCGGGCACCGCGCTTCTTGTTAGCACGGCCTCATTGTTGAGCTATAGTCGGCGCGCAGCGGATAGTTGCCGCTTATTACACAGAAATTTGAAACTTGAGGAGCCGATTCAGCCACTTCCCATGCCTCACCTCCCCCCTACCGCCTTTCTTTTGCGACGTTTCGGCGTCCTATTCGGGCTGCTGCTGTGGCTGGCAGGTTGCTCCACCTCCACGCCTACGCCCAAGTACACCATCGGCTTCTCGCAGTGTACCAACGGCGACGCGTGGCGCCAAGCCATGCTGGCGGGCATGCAAAAGGAGCTGAGCTTCTACCCTGAGGTGCGCTTTCGCATGAAGGATGCCCACGACGACAGCAAGCTGCAGCAGCGCCAAATTCGGGAATTTCTACGAGAGAAAATTGACCTACTGATCGTATCAGCCAATGAAGCGGAGCCCATTACGCCCATTGTAGAAGAGGCTTTCAACCGCGGTATTCCCGTCGTGATTCTTGACCGGCGCACTACCTCCAAGCTCTACACGGCTTACGTGGGCGGCAATAATCTGGAAGTAGGCCAGGCGGCTGGCAACTATGTGGGTAGCCTGCTGAAAGGCCGCGGCAATGTGCTGGAAGTACTGGGCGCGCCCGGAGCCTCCCCGGCTCTCGACCGGCATCAAGGCTTCGCGCAGGCCCTGGCCGCCTACCCTGGCCTACACTTGGTGGCGCAGGTGCACGGCGACTGGAAGCGCCCCTCCGTGATGGAGCGCCTGCCCGCCGTACTGCGTCAGCACCCGGAAACTAACCTGATATTTGCCCACAACGACCGGATGGCCTTGGGCGCCTACCAAGTCTGCAAGAAGCTCGGCCTTGATGGGCGCATTCGGGTGATTGGCGTAGATGGCTTGCCGGGGCCGCACGGCGGCCTACAGTTTGTGCAGGATGGCGTACTCAGTGCCACGATGCTGTATCCGCCCGGCGGCGAAGAGGCCATCCGGACGGCCATGAAGATTTTGCGCAAAGAGGCCTACGACAAAGAAAATACGCTCAGCACCATGGTCATCGACTCGACCAACGTGCTGACGATGAAGCTCCAGACCGAAAAGCTTACCAGCCAGCAGCAGGATATTCAGCGCCAGCAGCGGCTCCTGAAGCAGCAGCGCGACACCTATGCCAGCCAGCAGACGGTGCTGTACGTGCTGGCGGCCGCCCTGCTGGGGGCGGGCTTGCTAGGCCTGCTGGTGTGGCGCGCATTCCGGGCCAACCGGCGCATTAATCGGCAGCTGGGCGAGCAGAACCAGGAAATTCTGTCGCAGCGCAACCAGATTCAGGAATTTGCCGAGCGCGCCCGCGTAGAAACCGAGGCCAAGCTGCGCTTCTTCACCAACTTCTCCCACGAGCTGCGGACGCCGCTCACGCTCATTCTGGGTCCCGTAGAGGAAATGCTCACTAGCGGCCCCGAGCTGCCAGCGGCTCAGCGCCACGACCTGGGCTTGATCCGGCGCAATGCCCAGCGCCTGCTACAGCTCGTGAACCAGCTCATGGATTTCCGCAAGATTGACGTGGGCAAAATGCCGGTGCGCGCCACGGAAGGTAATCTTGTGGCCTTTGTACGCGAGATTATGGACGTATTTGAGCGCCCCGCCCGGCAGCGTGGCATCACGCTCCGCTTTCTGCCCGCCGAGCCAGTTATTCCGCTCTGGTTCGATGTCAACATCCTGGATAAAGTTTTCTTCAACCTGCTCAGTAACGCCCTCAAATTCACGCCCGACCGCGGCCACATCACCGTCAGCATTCAGCCAGTACCAGCCGATAAGGCAGTGCGGGTAAGTGTGGAGGATGATGGCCGCGGTATTTCTGACGAGGACAAAGCGCACATTTTTGAGTGGTTTTACCAAGGCCAGCAGTCCGTGGCGAGGGGTTCCGGCATGGGGCTGGCGTTGGCGCTGGGCCTCACCCGTTTGCACCAGGGTCAGTTGAGCTTCACCAGCCAACCGGGTAAGGGAAGCACCTTCATCGTGACTCTTCCCATGGAGCTAAACGCCGACCTACGCTCCGACAGCCCCGCCCCCCTCTCCTCGCCGGCATTTGCCCTCGATGAAGGCATAGAGCGCTCCAGCAATACGCCTGATGTAGCCAGCCCGCTGGCTACCGGTGCCGGCAGCGAGGCCCTGGTACTGGTGATTGAGGACAACCCCGAAGTCAATGCGTTTCTGGCCCAGAAGCTTCAGCCACACTTCCAGATCAGCACGGCTTTCGACGGAGCTACTGGCCTACGCCTGGCCGCAGAGTCTATTCCCGATCTGATCATCTGCGACGTGATGCTGCCGGAGCTTAGTGGCCTAGAGGTGGTGGCGCAGCTGAAGGGCGACTGGCGCACCTCGCACATTCCGGTGGTTTTGCTCACGGCCCGCAACGCGCCCGAGCAGCAGGTAGAAGGCGTGCAGGCCGGCGCCGACCTGTATCTCACGAAACCTTTTAATCCGGCCTTTCTGCTCGAAAGTGTCCGAACGTTGCTGACTAACCGCGAGAAGCAGCGGGAGCACTTCCGGCGGGAGCTGTCTGTGGATACCGTGACGGTAGCTCCGCAGCGCGTCGACCAGAAGTTCCTCGCCGACCTCACCGCTATTGTGGAAGCCAACCTGAACCGCTCCGACCTGAGCGTGGAGGATGTGGCCCGCAGCCTGGGCATTTCTAGGGTGCAGCTCTACCGCAAAGTGAAGGCCGTGCTGGGCACGGGCGTTACCGATTTCATACAAGGGGTCCGTCTCACCAAGGCGCGGCAGCTGCTACTCGATGACGACCTATCCATTGCCGAGGTGGCCTACCAGCTGGGCTTTTCTTCCCCCTCCTATTTCTCCACCAGCTTCAAAGCCCGCTACCAAGTGTCGCCTTCCGAGTTTCGGGCCATGCACACCACGACGGGCTAGGCCACCTTATTTGATTCCCGCCAAGGGCTGAACCTGACTCCTCATCTAGGAGCCAAGTTCAGCCCTTTCACTTTTGTGTCGGTACTGGCCTAGAAGGTGTATCAAATTCAAAAAATGTGGTATCAGAAGTGAAAGTGGAGCTGTACAAAATATTTTAAAAATGGTGTTAATTTACTGACTATCAATTATTTATTTTGTTTCATGCTCATTGAGTTAAATCTGAAAGACATTGAGTGAATAGAGCAAGCGAAAGGTGGGCGGTTAGCGGATATTTGATCAACTGCTCGGTGCTCTAACCCCGCTCCGAAGCTTCAAGTATCCCCGCCCGCAGCCGCCGAAGTTGCAGCTGCTAAACCCAAGGGCAGCCAGAGCGGCGGGGCAGTTGAAGCGAGTTCTCACCTGACGCAAGCGGGTGAGTCGTAGGCCGGGCTGCTAGGCCAGTGTCCTTATCTGAATCTTCCCACCATCTTTCAATTCCCCCATGAAACATGCCGTACCCACGCTGCGTCGGGCCGCTGGACTGACGTTGCTCGCCGCCCTGCCGCTGGCCGTTGTTGCGCCCACGCAGGCCACTGCTCTAGGCCACTCCACTCCGGCTGCGGATGCCGCTGCCGACGTTCCTGTTAAGGGCCGCGTGCTGGATGAAAAAGGCGCCGGAATGCCCGGCGTCACCATCGTGGCCAAGGGCACGGCCATTGGCACCTCCACCGATAATGACGGCAATTTTACCCTCTCGGTGCCGGACAATGTTACTTCCCTGCTGGTTTCCTTCGTGGGCTATAAGTCTCAGGAAGTACCTGTGGCAGGCGGCCCCATCAACATCACGATGGCCCCCGATGCAGCGGCTCTGGATGAAGTAGTCGTGACCGGCTACCAGACCCAGCGCAAGGCCGACCTGACCGGCGCCGTGGCGGTGGTGAAGACGGAGGAAATCAAGGATATGGCCTCCAACGACGTAACGCGCAACCTGCAGGGCCGCGTACCGGGAGTACAGATTAATACCGATGGTGCCCCCGGCAGCGCGGCTACGGTGCGTATCCGCGGCATTGGTACGCTGGGCAACAACGACCCGCTGTACGTTATCGACGGCATTCCAACGAAGGAAGGCATCAACCAGATCAACCAGAACGATATTGAGTCGATTCAGGTGCTGAAGGATGCTTCGGCGGCCAGCATCTACGGCTCCCGCGCCGGCAACGGCGTTATCATCATCACCACGAAGAAGGCTAAGCGAGGCGCTACGCGGGTTGACTTCTCGACCTTTTTCAGCGTGCAGCAGCCGGGGCCACACATCAAGCTGCTCAACACCCAGGACTACGGCCGCGTGTATGGCCAAGCCGCCATCAACGATGGCACCGTGCCCAGCCTCCCCTACTACAACTTCCAGACCAGCCGCGACGCCAGCGGCAAGCTGGTGCTGAATGGCGTGACGGTGCCGGAGTTCATTGACGCCGACAAAACCCAGCGTGCCTCCAACACCGACTGGTTCAAGGAAACCCAGCAAAACGCCCTGATTCAGAGCTACAACCTGAGCCTGAGCAGCGGCAGCGAGCGGGGCGGCGCCTTGTTCTCCCTGAACTACTACGACAACTCCGGCACCCTGAAGCACACCAGCTTCGACCGCATGACGGCCCGCCTCAACTCCGACTACAACTTCCTGGAGGGCAAGCTGAAAGTAGGCGAAAACCTGACCATTGTGAAGTCGCAGCGGGCCGAGTTTGACCTGAACTTGGTGCGCGACCGGACCACACAGCTGCCCTCCATTGTGCCGGTGCATACCGTAGACGGCGTGGGCTGGGGCGGACCGGTAGCGGGCATGAGCGACCGGGACAACCCCCTGCGTCTGCTCACCGACAACAAGCAAAACCGCTCGAACACGGGTCGGGTATTCGGCAACCTGTTTGCCGATGCGGAAATCCTGAAGGGCCTGCACTTGCGCACTAGCTTCGGTATTGATTACAGCCTGTTCAAGTACCGCCAGATCTATAAGACCTACAAGGCGGGCTTCCTCTCTGAGCAGAACAACCGCGTAACGGACAACAACCGTTTCTGGGGTAACTGGGTGTGGCAGAACACGCTGAACTACGACATGACCCTGGGTGGCAAGCACCAATTGGGCTTCGTAGCCGGCACCGAGCGCATCAGCTACAACGACGAAAGCAGCTTTGCCTCGCGCACCAATTTTGCCAGCGAAGACCCTAACTACGCCTACCTCGATGCGGGCTCGGCCAACAAAGACAACGGCGGCGGGGCCACGGCCTACCGCTTGGCCTCCTACTTCGGCAAATTCAACTACTCCTTCGCTGACCGTTACCTGCTCTCGGCCACCATCCGCCGCGACGGCTCCTCGCGCTTCGGGCAAGATGAGCGTTTCGGGGTATTTCCGGCCCTCTCGGCGGGCTGGCGCCTAAGCGAGGAGAGCTTCGTGAAGGATGCAGTGCCTTTCCTCTCTGATTTGAAGCTGCGCGCCGGCTGGGGCCAGACCGGCAACCAGGACATTGCCAACTTCGCATCGCGAGGTTTGTACCAGTCGCTGCTGGGAACCTTGGACCCTAACTTTGACTACGACCACGGTACGGCCTACGACATCTACGGTAACGACACCAACTTGCCTTCGGGCTACCGGCGCTTTCAGCGGCCCAACCCCGGCCTGAAGTGGGAAACCACCACCCAGACCAACGTGGGCGTCGACTTCGGCTTCTTCCAGAATAAGCTCTCCGGCTCGGTTGACTACTTCGTCAAGAACAGCAAAGACATTCTGGTGAACCTACCTTTCCTGGCCGTGGTGGGCGAAGGCGGCGACAAGTTCGTGAACGGCGCCTCCATCCAGAACAAAGGCTGGGAATTCCTGCTCAGCTATCAGAGCGAGTTGGCTAACGGCCTGACCTACGGCATTACGGGCAACCTTTCCACCTACCGCAACAAGCTCACCTTCCTGCCCGACGAGGTAATCAACGCCTACGGCGGAAACGGCCAGAATGTAACTCGCCTAGGCCACTCCATTAACGCCGTGTACGGTTACGTGGCCGATGGTTTGTACCAGAACTCCGCCGAAGTAAGCGGCGGCCCTACGCAAGTGGGCGCCGCACCCGGCCGCATCCGCTACAAAGACCTGAACGGCGACGGCAAGGTGGACAACTTTGATCAGACCTGGATTACGGAAGGCGTGCCCGACTTCAACTACGGCCTCAACCTGAACGCTGGCTATAAGGGCTTCGATGTGCAGGTGTTCTTCCAGGGCGTACAGGGCCTAGATGCCTTCAACAACGCCAAATTCCGGACGGACTTCTCCTCCATTGCTTCCGGCGAAAACTGGGGCCAGCGCCTGCTGGGTGCCTGGACGCCAACCAACACCGGCTCTACTATTCCGGCCGCTACGCTCATCAACACCAACAACGAAGGCCGCGCTTCCACCTACTTCATCGAAAACGCTTCTTACATGAAGCTGCGCAATGTGCAGCTGGGTTACTCGCTGCCGAGTGGCCTAACGAGTCGGATTAAGCTGCAAGGCGTGCGCTTGTACGTGCAGGGTCAGAACATCTTCACGGTCAAGAGCAAAGAGTACACCGGCGCTGACCCTGAAGTGACCAACTACCAGTACCCGCTGCCGCGCATTTTCACCACCGGCCTCAACGTTTCCTTCTAACCACCCGCCCGCGCTACTGTCATGAAAATCTTTAAAACCAGCGTGTTGGCCCTGTCGCTACTCGCATTTGCTTCTGGCTGCAACGATAACAAGTTTCTCGATGTGGCTCCCATCGGTGCCCTCAGCGACGACCAGCTGAATACACCCGCCAACATCGAAAAGCAGGTGATTGCCGCCTATTCTCAGCTCGGCAACGATGTGTACCGCGCCCCCTACACCTCCATGTGGCCCTACGGCAACGTGCGCGGCGGCGACGCCTACAAAGGCGGCAACGGTACCGCCGACGTGGACGCCTTCCACTTCTACGAAACCTTCACCTTCAACCGCGTCGACGTTGGCAACACCGACGAGCTGTGGTTCCTAATTTACATTGGTGTGTCACGCTGCAATGATGCGCTGCGCCGCCTCGATGCCGTGGATGCTGCCGCTATGCCTACCAAGGCCGTGCGCCAGGGTGAGGTCCGCTTCCTGCGGGGCCACTACTACTTCCTGCTCAAGGAGCTGTTCAAGCGCGTACCCTACATCGACCAATCAGTACCTTCTGACAAGTACGGTGAGGTATCGAACGTAGACCTGAGCAATGACGAGCTGTGGACCAAGATTGCCGATGACTTCCGGTTTGCGGTAGCCAACCTGCCCGAAACCCAGCCCGAAACTGGCCGGGTTACGAAGTCGGCGGCCCAGGCTTACCTGGCCAAAACGCTGCTCTACCAGGCCTACGTGCAGAACGACAACCATGCCGTAACCTCGGTAGATCAGGCGAAGCTGCAGGAAGTAGTGACCCTCACCAATCAGGTCATTGCCTCGGGCAAGTACTCCCTGCATCCTGACTTCGCCACCAACTTCCTGACCGCCGGCGACAATGGCGTGGAGTCGGTGTTTGCCATCCAGTTTTCGCGCAACGACGGCACGCCCAAGGGCCGCACCCAGCGTGGCAACGAGCTGAACTACCCCATGAACCCCGACTACGGCTGCTGCGGCTTCCACCAGCCCAGCCAGAACCTGGTCAACTCCTTCAAGACCGATGCGCAGGGCCTGCCACTGTTCACCACCTTCAACAACTCAGACATAGCCACTGCGGCTGATTTCCAGGCCAATACGGTTGATCCTCGCCTGGACCATACCATTGCCATCCCGTCGCACCCCTACAAGTACCTACCCACGTTCATCTTCGAAACCTCGTGGCTGCGCGACCAGAATACCTATGGCGTGTATATGTCGATGAAGGAAACGGTGCTGCCTTCCGACCCCAGCTTCCAGAAGACGCCGCCGTTCATGAACTCCTCGAAGAACTGGGCCCTGATTCGCTTTGCCGATGTGCTGCTGTGGAAGGCGGAAGCCCTGATTGAGCTGAACCGCGCTTCGGAGGCTCTGCCCATCATCAACCAGATTCGGCAGCGCGCCCAGAACAGCACGGCCCGCCTGAAAACCACGGCCGGCACCAACATCTCCAACTACAAAATCGGCCTTTACTCAGCTGGCCAGTGGAACCAGCAGTACGCCCGCGAAGCCCTACGCTTCGAGCGCCGCCTGGAGTTTGCCATGGAAGGCTACCGCTTCTTTGACCTGGTGCGCTGGGGCATTGCCAGCGACTATCTGAACACCTACTTCGACAAGGAAAAGACTAAGCGTTTGTACCTCAAGGAGGCACGCTTCACCAAAGGCCGCGACGAATACCTGCCTATTCCGCTGAATCAGATTAACTTCAGTAAAGGCCTGTACAAGCAGAACCCAGGCTGGTAGGCCTGTTAGGCCTCTTCAGCTAGTCTTTGAATTGGTTGTAGGCCTCTCCCATATGCTGTGCTGCAACACAGGCGAGAGGCCTACAACTGTTCGGACAGCCAGCCCTTTCAGCCTTGCGTACATCTTGTAAGTCAGGATCTTCACTCAGTTTTTTACTTCCCCGCCGTGAAAAATAGCAACGTTTTCTTCTGGTCCCTGGTGGTTGCGCTGGGCGGCTTCCTGTTCGGCTTCGATACCGCCGTGATTTCGGGAGCCGAAAAAGCCATCCAGCAGGTTTGGAGCCTGAGCCCCGTGGAGCACGGTTTCACCATTTCCATCGCCCTGATTGGTACCGTGTTCGGCGCCATCTTCGGTGGTATCCCGTCCGATAAGCTGGGGCGCCGCCAGACGCTCATCTGGATTGCCGTGCTCTACTTCGTGTCGGCGCTAGGCGCGGCCCTCACGCACAGCTGGCTGGCCTTTGTGGTGTTCCGCTTTTTGGGTGGCCTAGGCGTAGGCGCGTCGTCGGTTACGGCGCCGCTGTACATTTCGGAGGTGTCGCCGCGCGAGTCGCGGGGGCGTATGGTGAGCATGTTCCAGTTCAATATTGTGCTGGGCATTCTGGTGGCCTACCTCTCAAACTACCTCCTGACGGGCGTAGGTGAGCAGGACTGGCGCTGGATGCTGGGTGTGCAGGTGGTACCCGCGGCCCTGTTTTTTGGGCTGCTGTTCCGAGTGCCGGAAAGCCCCCGTTGGCTCATCGGGCGCGGCCGCGTAGAAGAAGGCCGCCGGATTCTGCACCTCATTAACCCCGCCTCTGCCGACGAAGATGTAGCTAATATTCTGACCACCAATGCCTCTGACGAAGCTATGGTAGGCGGCCGTTCCCTGTTCGCCAAGCAATACCGCACTCCGGTTATGCTGGCTGTGCTGTTCGCGGTGTTCAACCAGGTGTCAGGCATCAACGCCATCATCTACTTCGCTCCGCGCATTTTCGAAATGACTGGCTTAGGTAAGGGCTCAGCCCTGCTGTCCTCGGCGGGCCTGGGCCTCGTGAACTTCGCTTTCACGCTGCTGGCTCGCCAGTTCATTGACCGCGTAGGCCGCCGCCAGCTTATGCTGATCGGCTCGTTCGGCCTGATTGTCACGCTAGGCCTAGTATCGTGGGCTTTCTATTCCGAGAACTTTGGGGCGCTGGGAGGTATGCTGGTACCGGTGCTGCTGTTCGTGTACATCGCCTTTTTCGCCTTCTCGCAGGGCGCGGTTATCTGGGTATTTATTTCGGAAATCTTCCCGAACACGGTGCGCGCCAAAGGGCAGGCGCTGGGCTCTTCTACGCACTGGGTGATGGCGGCCATCATCGCTTTCACCTTCCCCTACCTCGCCGAGAAGCTAGGCGGCGGACACACCTTCGCCTTCTTTTGCGCCATGATGGTGCTGCAGCTGCTCTATGTGTGGCGCCTGATGCCCGAAACCAAAGGTACCTCGCTGGAACAGCTCGAACAAACGCTGGTCATTCACTAGGCCACTCCGTAGCAACAATTCCCGCACGTCATGCCAGCCGAAAGCAAAGCAGGGTGTGCTACAACCATCAACTCCCGATATCCATGTCTGACAAGAAAATAGTCTGCTTTGGCGAAGTGCTCTGGGACGTGCTGCCCACCGGCAAGCAGCCCGGCGGCGCCCCCTTCAACGTGGCCGTGCACCTGCATCAGCTAGGCCTATCTGCCGACCTCATCAGCCGCGTGGGTGATGATGATTTAGGCACGGAGCTCCTCGATTTCATTGAATTGAAGGGCCTCAGCACCGAATTTGTGCAGCGCGGCAAAACCCACCTCACGGGCGTGGTGAAAGCCAACGTAGATGACGCCAACGAGGTAACTTACAAGATTGTACAGCCCGTGGCCTGGGACTACATTCAGTATGACGCGGCGCTGGAGCAACTGGTGGCGCAGGCCGATATGTTTGTATTTGGGAGCCTGGCTGCCCGGCAGGCCGCCACCCGCGAAACGCTCTACCGCTTGCTGGAGCACGCCAAATTCAAGGTTTTCGACGTGAACGTGCGTCCGCCGCACTACACGAAGGAAGTAGTGAAATATCTGCTTGAAAAAGCCAACCTGGTGAAGATGAACCACCATGAGCTGGCCGAAATCATGGCGTGGTTTGGCCAGGAAACCGACAAGCCCACCGCCATGCAGTGGCTGGCTACCCGCTTCGATCTGCAGGCCGTGTGCGTGACCTGCGGCGCCGATGGCGCGCTGCTCTGGACCAACAACCAGCTCTACCGCGCCCCTGGGGTGGCGGTAGAAGTAAAAGACACTATCGGGAGCGGTGATGCTTTTCTGGCAGCATTGCTGAAGGGTTGGCTGGCCGGCACGGAGCCCGGCGAGGCCTTGCGCTTCGCCTGCGCCACCGGGGCTTTGGTTGCTACGCACCTGGGCGCTACGCCTACCTTCTCTGAGGCGGAAGTCGCAGAGCTGCTGGCCGCACAGGTGGCCTAGCCCAAGAACCGTCGCGCCAACTAAACCGCGTGCTTTCCCTAACTTCTCTTTCCCACCCGCATGAAAAACGCTCTTTTCCTGGCTTTATCACTCACTAGCCTAACCACCTTTGTTCAGGCGCAGACGGCTAAGCCCGTGCCGCCCGCCACGCCGCAATACCGCCCGGCCTACCACTTCACGCCGGCTGCCCACTGGATGAACGACCCCAACGGCATGGTGTATCACAAGGGCACTTACCATCTGTTCTTCCAGCACTACCCCGAGGGTATGGAATGGGGCCCGATGCACTGGGGCCACGCCACGAGCCCGGATATGGTAAGCTGGAAAGAGCAGCCGATTGCGCTTTTTCCGGATAGCCTGGGCATGATCTTCTCGGGCAGCGCGGTGATTGACGCCAACAATACGGCCGGCTTCGGGAAAGATGCTATGGTGGCCATCTTCACCCATCATGACCAGGTGGCGGAGAAGAAAGGCACCAACAAACACCAGAACCAAAGCCTGGCCTACAGCCTCGACGAAGGGAAAACCTGGAAGAAATACGCGCAGAATCCTGTCCTGAAAAACCCCGGCATCCCGGACTTCCGCGACCCGAAAGTAAGCTGGCACGAAGCCAGCAAGAAGTGGGTGATGACGCTGGCCACCAAAGACCGTATCACGTTCTTTGCGTCTCCTAACCTGAAAGACTGGACCAAGCTCAGCGAGTTTGGCGAGAAGCTCGGCGCCCACGGTGGCGTGTGGGAATGCCCTGATCTGTTTCCGCTCACGCTGAACGGCAAAACCCATTGGGTGCTGCTGGTGAGCATCAACCCCGGCGGCCCCAACGGCGGCTCGGCCACGCAGTACT